>NZ_JAAGNW010000122.1:15767-20502 GCF_010645215.1 Burkholderia multivorans
ATCGACGTACAGCAGGATTGCGAGCCAGTTCAGGTTCAGCGCAATCGCCAGTTCCGCGAACGGCGACGCGAAGTTGAAGTGCGACCAGCCCTTCGCGACGTCGGCCGGGTTCACCGCGCCGATATAGGCGATCTGCAGCAGCACGTAGATCACGAGCGCGATCAGGATCGACGCGATCACCGCGAACGGTACGCTGCGCGACGGATTGCGCGCCTCGCCGGCGAGGTTGATCGGGCTCTGGAAACCGTTGAACGCGAACACGATGCCGCTCGTCGCGACCGCGGTCAGCACCGCCGACCAGCCGTACGGCGCGAACGTGGCGTTCGACGCGGTGCCGAGGTTCTCGCTGTGGAAGCTCGTCAGGATCAGGCCGAGGATCGTCAGGCCCGGGATCAGGAACTTGAAGATCGTGATCGCGGTGTTGGCGCGCGCAAACAGCTTCACGCCCCAGTAGTTGAGCAGGAAGTAGACGATCACGAGCAGCGCCGACAGCAGCAGCCCGGGTGTGGTCAGCTCCCCGTTGATGAACAGGTTGTGCGCCCATTCATACGGCCAGGTGCTCATGTACTGGATCGACGCCTCCGCCTCGATCGGAATCACCGAGACGATCGCAATCCAGTTCGCCCACGCGCTGATGAAGCCCACCAGCGCACCGTGCGAGTAGCGCGCGTAGCGCACCATGCCGCCCGACTCGGGGAACATCGCGCCCAGCTCCGCGTAGGTCAGCGCGATCGCGAGAATCACCACCGCGCCGATGATCCACGCGCAGATCGCCGCCGGACCGGCGATCTTCGCGGCCTTCCACGCACCGAACAGCCAGCCCGAGCCGATGATCGAACCCAGCCCGGTCAGCATCAGTGCGAACGGACCGATGTTCCGTTGAATAGAACTCTTCACAACCTCTCCTGTGTCTCGAAAAGCACGGTCGACAGCGCCGCCGGCTAGCGCCCGGGGCGGTCCCGCACATGCATTCTTGGGGGACGGATTACCCGATCGGAGCAACCCTTCCGCGCGGCGCGTAGTTTAAACGGTTGCACCTAAAGAGGGACGCAAAATCGATCAGCCCCCACAAAAAAGTGAGCACATTTGCAAGTTTTGTAAGCTAGAATTTAGGGTTATCCCGAAGATTCTGAAGTGAATGTGGAAATCCGGTTGACCGGCGAAAAAATTAGTCGTATAAAGTTCGGGCAGGATTTCAAGCGGCGAGTGTGTGAATAGGTTCTTTCGTAGTTCGCCCATCAACGGTACTCCGGTTGGTCCCATTACCCCCTTCCTTGATTTTCATGCACTCCCCGGGCTTCGGCCCTGTTTTACATTTTTAGGAAAAAGTAATATGGCAACCGGCACCGTCAAGTGGTTCAACGACGCTAAGGGCTTCGGCTTCATCACCCCGGAAGGCGGCGGCGACGATCTGTTCGCGCACTTCTCGGAAATCAAGATCGACGGTTTCAAGACGCTGCAAGAAAACCAAAAGGTCGAGTTCGAAGTCAAGAACGGCCCGAAGGGTCTGCAAGCTGCGAACATCAAGCCGCTGTAAGCGCGCGCGATTTCGCTGCTCATGAAAAAAGCCCCGCTCCGGCGGGGCTTTTTGTTTGCGTGGCCGCGGCGCGCGGCGCGCGTCAGGCGCCCGCGAACAGGCGCCGCGCGTGGATGCCGAGGCCCGTGGCCACGCTCGCGAGGCGGTCGCCGTAGACCGGCTGCGCGTCCGGAAACGCCTGGGCCAGCGCGCCCGACAGGAACGCCAGCCCGGTCGAGCCGCCCGTGAAGTACAGCGCGCCGACCTCGCGCGGCGCGATCCCGGCGAGCCGCACGGTCTCGCGCGCGGCCGCGACGATCCGCGCGGTGTCGTCGCGGCTCGCGTCGATCAGCCGCGACGCGTCGAAGGCGATCTGCAGGTCTTCCTCGACGTCGTTCAGGTCGATCATCGTCTCCCCGCCCGCCGACACCCCGATCTTCGCCTCTTCCGCGCGCGCCATCAGCGCGTGGCCGAGCCGCTGCTCCAGCACGCGCAGCAGGCGCTCGTACTGCCGGACCTCGAGATACAGGTGCTTCATCAGCTTCAGCTCGCCGACGCGCTTGGGCGTGTACACCGTGTTGATCAGGTGCCAGGTCGCGAGATCGAAGTAGATGCGGTTCGGCAGCTCGCGCCCCTCGGGATCGAGCGTACGGTAGCCGAACGCGGGCAGGATCGACGACAGCTCGACGCGCCGGTCGTAGTCGGTGCCCGCGACGTGCACGCCGTGGTGCGCGAGCACGTCGCCCTTGCGTTCGAGATGCCGCATCCGCTCCGGCCCCACCCGCACCAGCGAGAAGTCCGAGGTACCGCCGCCGATGTCGGCCACCAGCACGAGCCGCTCTTCCGCCTGCCGCGATTCGTAGTCGAACGCGGCCGCGATCGGCTCGTACTGGAAATGCACGTCCTCGAACCCGACCGAGCGCGCGGCGGCCTCGAGCTGCTGCTGCGCGAGGCGATCGGCCTGCGGATCGTCGTCGACGAAGAACACCGGCCGGCCCAGCACCGCCCGCCGCGGCGCGACGCCCGCGCAGGCCTGCGCCTTCTGCTTCAGGTGCAGCATGAACTGCGCGATCACGTCGGTGTACGCGATCGCCGAGCCGTCGCCGAGGTCGGTCGTGGTCTCCGCGAGCGCCGAACCGAGGATGCTCTTCGTCGAGCGCATCAGCCGCCCGTCGAAGCCGTCGATATAGGACGCGAGCGCGGTGCGCCCGTACTCGCGGGTGCCCTCGTCGTTGTTGAAGAAGATCGCGGTGGGCAGCGTCAGGTGCTCGCCCTCGACGGGCGCGAGGCGCATGGCGCCCTCGCCGTCCGGCAGCGCCACCGCGGAGTTGGACGTGCCGAAGTCAATCGCGCAATAAGTCATGGCTCAAGCCGCCGCTGGGCAGGCGCGAAAACGGAAGGACCGGGTTTTTATCACGAAAGCGGCCCGCTCACAACCGGGCCTCGTACGGATCACGCGTCGGCCGGGCCCACGCGAGCGCGCCGCCGCGGGCGCGCATGACGCAGGGCGTGATCCGGCGCGATTTTTCAGACGCCCTGCTCGTGCGGGGCCGGGGCTCCGGCCCGAGCGGGCTCGCTCAGCCGGCGCTCGGGTACGGTGTCTTCCAGGTACCTGCATAGGCGACCTCACCGAGCGCATGGCGGGTGCGCGGCGCGCGCTCGCGCTCGCGCAGCACCGGATCGAGCTTGTCCGCGTCGCCGTAGTGGCCGAGCGAGATGACGGCGGGAATCGCGACGTCCGCCGGCACGCGGAACGCCTCGCGCAGCGCCTTCGCGTCGAAGCCCGCCATCTGGTGCGCGGCCAGGCCGAGCGCGTGCGCCTGCAGCACCAGCGACAAGCCGGCCGCGCCCGCGTCGTACAGCGCGGTGGGGCTCGGCTCGCCCTTCGCGTTGACGGTGTGCGCGGTCACCGCGATCAGCACCGGCGCGGGGGCATTCCAGCCCTGGTTGAACGGCACCAAGGTGGCGAACGCGCGCTTGTAGGCGGCCTCGTCCCGATTGCGGTCGAACACGAGGAAACGCCACGGCTGCGCGTTGTACGCCGACGGCGCCCAGCGCGCGGCTTCCAGCACCGCCAGCAGATCTGAAGCGCTGACCGGCGCGTTCGAGTAGGCGCGCGGGCTCCAGCGGCCGGCGATCAGTTCGTGAATCGAGACGGAGGTCGGAGCAGGTTTGACGGTCATGCGGGGTCCTCGCAGGATCGCTGAAAAGACGGGGGCGGATGAGAGATGCAAGCATAACCGCTCACCGTCGCCCGCGTGCGATCACTCGTACACATCGATATCACCGGATCGGCAATGGCCGCGTCGCGCGCCGCCTCGCCTAGACGACGCCGCCTTCAGAGCCGCGCGGGTCCGCGCCGAAACAGCCAAATTCGGACATGTCTCATTTACCTCCACGTCTGGGTCGGCGACAATTTTTTACTTTCCGCTTACGCCATGCGCTCCCACGCAACATCGGTCGAAGTCCCGATGTCATCGCGTGCGCAAAGGCATGCCCTCACGTCACCCACAACACGGACCGACCGCTCTCATGCCCATGTCTCGTCCCGCTCCCGGCCGACGTTCGTTGAAGGAAAAGACGTTACCGTACCTGCTGGTTTTGATCGCGCTCGTCGCCGTCCACACGAACGTCATCGCGGGCAACTGCGGATACGCCGTCGGCAGCACACAAAACAACGTCAGGCTCGCCCTGCCGTCCACCGTATTCCTGGGACACGATGTCCGGATCGGGGAGATCTTCTATTCCACTTCGTTGTCGTACGGGAAAGCGGTCGACGGGAACTGCTCGTCCCTCTCCAATGCGAATCAGTACGAGCCCGCTGCCTTCCAGACCGTGGGAGGGACGCTCACGTCGTGGAACCAGGGTCAATATGCCGGAAAAGTGTTCCATTCCAACGTGCCGGGCATCGGCATCATCATCCACGTCGGCAGGCCCAACTTCTGGACCGTAGCGCCCAACTCCTCATCGAGCTGGCCGGTGGGGACAGCGCAGGGCACCCGGGCAGTATTCAACGACACGATCGCCTTCCACCTCATCAAGATCGGAGACGTCGGGGCCGGCCAGATCTTGGGCGGTATCCTCCCCCAAATCAAGATGTACTACGGCGACAATCGCCTCAACGCCATCAACTATGCGTTCACCGGCGCCACGACGATCACGGCCGGCACGTGCCGCACGTCCGACGTCAATGTCGACATGGGCACTCATCGATCACAT
>NZ_JAAGNW010000123.1:0-15272 GCF_010645215.1 Burkholderia multivorans
GAGCGATGCGAATATCGTTTCGATACCTGACGATCGTGGGCCTGTGCGGGGATTGCAGGCGGGTAGCGGACCCGGGGTCGCTTCCGGGCGCGGACATCGCGTGATGCATCGGGTCAGGCGACCTGATCCTCGCGCTCATCCACCGTCCCGCGCTCCTCGCGCTCGACAGTCCAGGTATGAATCGGCGCATGCCCCGGACGCTCCCACTCGGGCGGCATCCAGAAGTGCTTCAAACGCTGCGCCAGCGGCCCGGGCGTCATCGCGTCGCGCCACATGTCCACGAACTCATGCAGGTTCAGCACGATCCAGCTGTAGCTCTTGATCTGACGCGGAATGCCGTACAGCACCTTCTCGCACTCGGGCACGTAAGTGCCGAACACATGGTCGTAGATCATCAGCACGCCGCCGTAGTTGCGATCGAGGTACTGCGGATTGCGCCCGTGGTGTGCGCGGTGGTTCGAGGGCGTATTGAGCAGCCATTCGAGAACCGGATGCAGCTTCGGCACGGTCTCGGTATGCACGAACCACTGGAACGCGAGGTTCAGGCCGAGCATCGCCGCGATCACGGCGGGGTGCACCCCCAACAGCACCGGCGGAATGAAGAACAGCCACACGCCGATCAAGCCGTTGAGCACGCTCTGTCGCGCGGCGGTGCTCATGTTCATGATTTCCCCGCTGTGGTGCGAGACGTGCTGCGTCCAGAACCAGCGGATCCGGTGCGCGCTGCGGTGATACACGTAGTAGCAGAGTTCCTCGACGAGGAAGACGAGCGGCAGCGTCCATGCGTTGAGCGGCACCGTCAGCAGCCGATGCTTCCAGATGAAGGTCGTGAAGGTGGCGAGGAACGCGAGATTGACCGCGAACTCGGCGAGGTAATACACCTGGCCCAGCGCGAGATTGGCCAGCACCTCCTTCCAGTAGAACCGCTGGCCGCGCTCGGCCGCCTGCCACGCGCCGCTGCGGTGGCGCACCCAGGCCCATTCGAGAAGAAAGCTGAGCCCGAACGCCGGCAGTCCGAAGATGAGCACGATCTGCATCCAGTCGAAATAGGGAGCCATGTTCAGGTTGGCCCACTCAATGAACGCATGCATGACGACACCCCGGATCCCGATGAATGGGGCATCTTCCGCTGCCGGACCGGCGCTGTATTGACATAGAATTTTCGTTTTTGACGATTTGCGCCACGGAGGTGGATGCGTGACGGCCGATGTCTACGTGTGGGGCGGACTGGCGGGGCTGCTGCTGAGCTACCTGGACGACTGCGACCTCGCGGCCACCGAATTGCGCGCTGCCCTCGCGCCCTACGCCGCCAGCCAGCGCATGCCCATCACGGTCTGGTGGGCGCTGCTGGAGCGCATGGCACAGCTTCAACCGCTGCCCGCCCTCGGCCTGCGGATCGGCTCGCACGCCGAGGTGCATCACCTCGGCGTGCTCGGCTATCTTGCCGCGTCCTGCGACACCCTGGGGCAGGCCCTGCTGCGGTTTCAGCGCTTCCAGCCGCTGCTGCACAATCTCGCGCCGAACTTCGTCAACGAACAGGACCAGGAACTGCGCGTCAGCTGGGACGCCTCCTACGGGCAGTCCACGCAGTTGTCGAACGAAGTGCTGGTGGCGGGCCTGATCCGGATTACCCGGACGCTGACCGGCGAGGCCGGACTCACGCCCATGCAGGTGGATTTCCCCGGCGGCGAGCCGGCCGATGCCGCCGTTCACGCGGCGCTGCTCGGCTGTCCGGTGCGTTTCGGCGCGCCCGTGCTGCTCGTGCATATGCCTCGGGCGGTGCTGGATCTGCCGATCACGGGCGGCGATCCGCACCTGCATGCCGTGCTCGATCAGCAAGCTCGAGCGCTGTTGCAGGTATTGCCGCAGCCGGACAATTTCCTGAACCAGTTCCAGCAGCTGATGACCGATACGCTGCGGGAAGGCGAACCCGCGCTGGAGCAGGTCGCCCGCCGGATGGGGGTGCCCGCGCGCACGATCTATCGACGCCTGCAGGAACGCAACCTGACCTACAAGGGTTTGCTGAATCAGTTGCGCTTTCAGCTGGCTCGGCGCTATCTGGCGGATCGGCGTCTGTCCCTGCCCGAGATCGCCTTGATGCTCGGCTATTCCGAGCAGAGCGCGTTCACGCGCGCCTTCAAGAGCTGGTGCGGACAAACGCCGTTGCATTACCGGAAGGCGCATGCGGACGATCCGGCTTGATCGGGCGTGACGATGCGCATCGGGCGCGATGTCGGCGCGGCGCACGCGCACGCAATCGCGGCGGCTTCGCCAATGAAAACGGCCCGCGTCGCAGTACGCGACGCGGGCCGTGCAGGCCGGATGCGGAGGCTTATTCCGCGGCCGGGCGCATGTGCGAATAGCGGTTCAGGATCGGGATCATCTGCGCGTACAGCTTCGGATTCGCGGCGAGCACCTCGCGGCGGTCGAGGAAATCGGCGTCGCCCAGGTAGTTGCCGACCAGCCCGCCCGCTTCAGTGATCAGCAGCCGGCCCGCGGCGATGTCCCAGGCGTTGATGCCCTGCTCGAAGAAGCCGTCGAGACGGCCGGCCGCGACGTTGGCGAGGTCGAGCGCGGCGGCGCCCGGGCGGCGCAGGCCGGTGCAGGCCTGGGTCATTTCCATGAACAGGCGGCTGTAGGCTTCGAGACCGTCCTTCTCGCGGAACGGGAAGCCCGTGCCGATCAGCGCGTCGGCGAGGCGGTCGCGCCGGCCGACGCGGATGCGACGGTCGTTCAGGTAGGCGCCGCGGCCGCGCGTGGCGGTGAACAGGTCGTTGTTGTTCGGATCGTAGACGACGGCCTGCGTGATCACGCCCTTGTGCGCGAGCGCGATCGATACGCAGTAGTACGGGAAGCCGTGGATGAAGTTGGTCGTGCCGTCGAGCGGATCGATGATCCACTGGAATTCGGATTCGTTGTCCGACTGGCCCGATTCCTCGGCGAGGATCGCGTGGTCGGGGTAGGCGGTCTTCAGCGTCTCGATGATGGCGTCTTCCGACGCCTTGTCGATTTCCGTCACGAAATCATTGTGCTGCTTCTTGCGGATCTCGATCAGATCGAGATCGAGCGAGGCGCGGTTGATGATCTGCCCGGCGCGACGCGCGGCCTTGACAGCGATATTGAGCATGGGATGCATGAGGCTGAATCCTGGAGCTGGCGGCGCGAGGCGCCGCGATAGTGGATCGAACCGGGCGAAGCGGTGCCGGCTGGTCTGACCGGGGCGGGGCACGCATTTCGTCGACGGAGGACGCGAATTGACAAAGAACGATGCACGGCCCCGAGGGCGGTCGCCGCGCGTAAAGTCGTGATTTTACCTGAGTCGCGGCGTATTTTCGCGAAACGCGAAACGCGAAACCCGGGCCCCGGTCGGCCGTCCGGACGAGCGGGGCGGCGGGCGCTTTGGCGCTACCATAGCGGGATTCGAACTGAATGAACCGCACTGTTTTGGAACCTACGCAGAATCCTTCCGCGCCCGCCGGCGGCGCGGCATCCTCCGGCCCCGCGCGGGGCGGTTTCACGTCCACCCGTTTCGTGCTCGTCGAGCCGAGCCATCCCGGCAACGTCGGCGCGGCGGCGCGCGCGCTGAAGACGATGGGCTTTTCGCGGCTGGTGCTGGTCGCGCCGCGCGTGCCGCATGTCCAGAGCGATCCGGAGGCGATCGCGAGGGCGAGCGGCGCCGACGATGTGCTCGCCTCCGCGCACGTCGTGCCGACCCTCGCCGACGCGCTGAACGGCGTGCACTGGTCGATCGCGCTGACCGCGCGTTCGCGCGAATACGGGCCGCCGCGGCTCGCGCCGCGCGCCGCGGCCGGCGAGGCGCACCGCCAGGTGGCGACGGGCGACATCGCGCTGGTGTTCGGCAACGAGCGCACCGGCCTGTCGAACGAGCATGTCGAGCGCTGCAGCGCACTCGCGCACATTCCGGCCAATCCCGCCTACAGCTCGCTCAACCTCGCGCAGGCGGTGCAGGTGCTGGCCTACGAGTTGCGGATCGCGTTCCTGGAGGACGCCGGTGGGCCCGTCCCGGACGCCGAGGTCGGTTCGCTCGCGCAGAGCGACGAGATCGAACGGATGTTCGTGCACCTGGAGAACGCGCTGATCGCGCTCGACTTCCTCGATCCGCGCCATCCGAAGAAGCTGATGTCGCGCCTGCGGCGCCTGTTCGCGCGCACCGCGCTCGAGCGCGAGGAGGTCAACATCCTGCGCGGGATCGCCAAGCACGCGTTGCTGAAGGCGCGCGGCCCGGACGCGGATCCGGACGTCTGACCCTGCCCACACCACGGCAAACGGGCGCGGTTCCCAACGGATCCGCGCCCGTTTGCCGTGCTGCGCGCCGTCAATGTCCCTGCCGGCGGCGGGGTGAACGCGGCGCGCCCAGCGCGTTCGCGCGACAGGTCCTACAATCGTCCGCACCTCACGAAACGTGATAAGCAAAGCAGCTACGCTGCTATCGCCCACGCCCGGCGGCGCCGCGCCCGGCCTTTACCTCAGTCGACCATGTTCACGAGACTTCGCGAAGACATCGCCACGATCCGCGCGCGCGATCCCGCCGCCCGCGGCGCCTGGGAAGTGCTCACGTGTTATCCGGGGCTGCATGCGCTGCTGTTCCACCGTGCCGCGCATGCGTGCTGGCGGCGCGGCTGGCGCTGGTTCGGGCGCTTCGTGTCGCAGCTCGGCCGCGCCGCGACCGGGATCGAGATCCATCCGGGCGCGACGCTCGGCCGGCGCGTGTTCATCGATCACGGCATGGGCGTGGTGATCGGCGAGACGGCGGAGATCGGCGACGACTGCACCATCTACCAGGGCGTGACGCTCGGCGGCACCTCGCTCACGCGCGGCGCGAAGCGTCACCCGACGCTCGGGTGCGGCGTGATCGTCGGGGCGGGGGCGAAGGTGCTGGGCGGCTTCACGGTCGGCGACGGCGCCAAGATCGGCTCGAACGCGGTGGTCGTGAAACCGGTGCCGGCAGGCGGCACCGCGGTCGGCAATCCGGCCCGCGTGGTGATGCCCGCCGACGCGAAGCCCGCGCCCGAGCGCGCGGCGTTTTGCGCCTACGGCATCACGCCGAACGCCGACGATCCGATGTCGCTCGCGATCCACGGCCTGATCGATCATGCGGCGAAGGAAAGCCAGCGGGTCGACGAGATCGTCGCGGCGCTGGAGCGTCTCGGTGCGCGGCTCGAAGCATTGCAGGGCGCCGACGGCGGCCGTCTCGACCTGCGCCGGCTGTCGGCGGCGCTGGAGGGGCAGGCGCTCGAATCGCGCTGAACGCCCGGCGCGGCGCCGGGCCTGCTGCGAGGCCGAGCGCGCGCAGGGGCCGGCGCGTCGAACTCAGTCGAGCGGCAGCGCGTGGATGCCTTCGGCGTCGACGCGCAGATAGCCGCCGCGCCGCGGCCCGTGATCGAGCTCCCAGTCGGGCAGCACCCAGCGCACGCCGTCGGTCTCGAGATGCCGCGCGGGGCGGTGCGTATGGCCGTGGATCATGGTTCGCGCGCCGCTGCGCGCGAACAGCGCGGCCACGCCGCGCGCGGTGACGTCGTAGCGCGGCGAGGCCGGCCGCGTGCGGCCCGCTTCGCTGTTCGCGCGCATCCGCTGCGCGAGCCCTTGCCGCCAGCGCAGCGGGCACGACAGGAACAGCCACTGCGCGAAGCCGTTGCGCGCGAACGCGCGGAACACCTGATAGCCGCGATCGGCCGTGCACTGCGCGTCGCCGTGCGCGAGCACGATGCGCTTGCCGAACGCCATGACCACCGACGGATCGGGCAGCAGCATCGCGCCCGCCGCCTTCATGAAGCGCCGGCCGAGCAGGAAGTCGCGATTGCCGTGCATCACGTAGAGCGCGATGCCGCGTTCGGAGAAGGTATGCATGAGCGCCGCCATGCGGGCGGCGAACGGATCGTCGTCGAGGGTGTCGTCGCCGATCCAGTATTCGAACAGGTCGCCGAGGATGAAGACCGAATCCGCGCTGTCGGCGGTGAAACGGACGAAATGCTCGAACGCCGCGACGGTATGCGGGATCGACTCGCTCAGGTGCAGATCGGAAACGAACAGGAACGGGCGTGCCGCATGCGCGAGCGAAGGCTCGCCCGGCACGCCCGCGGAGACGCTTCGCGGCGGAGTTTCCTGCAGCATCGAAGGCCTCCGCGCGCCGCGTCAGACCGCCACGGCCTTTTCGATCACGACGTCGTCGTTCGGCACGTCCTGATGGAAGCCCTTGCTGCCCGTCTTCACACCCTTGATCTGGTCGACCACGTCCTGGCCTTCGACGACCTTGCCGAACACCGTGTAGCCCCAGCCTTGCGGGGTCGGCGACGAGTGGTTCAGGAAGTCGTTGTCGTTGACGTTGATGAAGAATTGCGCGGTGGCCGAGTGCGGATCGTTGGTGCGGGCCATCGCGATCGTGTACGTGTCGTTCTTCAGGCCGTTGTTCGCCTCGTTGTCGATCGGCGCATCGGTCGGCTTTTGCGTCATGCCCGGCGTGAAGCCGCCGCCCTGGACCATGAAGCCGTTGATCACGCGATGGAAGATGGTGCCGTCATAGTGGCCCTTCTTCACGTATTCAAGGAAATTTTCCACCGTCTTCGGCGCTTTCTCGGCGTCGAGTTCGAGCTTGATGACGCCGTGGTTCGTGTGCAGTTCAACCATGATGATTCCTTCGCTGAGGTGGTTTAAATGGCGCGCGGCCGGTCGGAACGACGCGGCCGCGTGCGGTCGCCGCCAGGCCTTGCGACCGGCGGCCGGATGATACCGGTTACTTCGAGACGATCGTCGCCGATTCGATCACGATCGGCTTTTCGGGCACGTCGCGCATCGGGCCGCGCACCGTCGTCGAGGTCGCTTCGATCTTCTTGACCACGTCGAGACCCGACACGACCTTGCCGAACACCGCATAGCCGTTGCCGTCCGGGTTCGGGTAGTCGAGGCCGGCGTTGTCGACCGTGTTGATGAAGAACTGCGCGGTGGCCGAATCCGGGTCGCTCGTGCGCGCCATCGCGATCGTGCCGGTCAGGTTCTTCAGGCCGTTCTTGCTTTCGAGCGGGATCGGCGCGCGGGTGGGCTTCTCGTCGAAGTTGGGCTTGTAGCCGCCGCCCTGGATCATGAAGCCCTTGATCACGCGGTGGAAGATCGTGCCGCTGTACTGGCCGGCCTTCACGTAGTCGAGGAAATTGGCGACCGTCTTCGGCGCCTTCTCCGGATACAGCTCGACGCGGATGTCGCCCTGCGACGTCTTGAACTGCACGACGGGGTGCGTGGCGGCCGTTTGCGCGAAGGCGGGTGCGGTCGCGGTCGCGAGAAGGGCGGCGCTGCCAAGCGCCAGCAACAGACGTTTCATAACGATCCTCTGGGTGAATGAACGAACAAGCTGAACGAACAAGCGGGTTGCCGCCGCGCGGGCTTACTGCGACGGCGCGATGTAGGGCGGCGTCGCGAACGACCCCGTCGGGCCGCCGAACTGGAAGGTCGGCGACAGCGGCAGCGTGGTGGTCGACACGTTCGACGCGGCCTCGTCGGCGCGCGCGCGCACCGACGGCGGCGTGGCGGCGCCCTTGGGCTTCGGCGGCGGCGTGACGATCTTCTGCAGGTCGGCGAGACGCTGCGCGGTCGTGCCGCTGGTGCGGCCGAGCGATTGCGCGCGTTTGTACGATTCGGCGGCGAGCCGCAGGTACAGGTCGCCGAGATTCTCGTAGGCGAGGCCGTAGTTCGGGTTCGCCTGCGTGGCCGTGACGAGCGCGGCGCGCGCCTCGTCGTAGCGGCCGTGCTTCGCGTACAGCGCGGCGAGGTTGTTGTACGGCTCCGGCAGCTCCGGGTAGGTTTGGGTCAGTGCGACGAACTGCTGGATCGCGTCGTCGTCGCGGTTCAGGCGCGCGAGCACCGTGCCGCGCTTGAACAGCGCCTGCGCGTCGCGCGGGTTCGACGCGATGCGGGCGTCGAGCTGCGCGAGCGCCTGCGTCCAGTTCCGGCCCGAGATCGACGCGTCGACGTCCGGGGTGCCGTCGGTGGTCGCCACGGCCTTCTGGGCATGGGCCGCAACGGCCGGCAGGAACGTCAGCGCGGCGCCCATGAGGGCGGTCGCAACAAGGGTCGCAGCGCTCGGCGCGGGGCCGCGGGGAGATTTCATAGGCTCAGGTCGGAATGTTATACTCCGACCCATTCTAACAAAACGTCCGCGCGTTCCGGCGAGCCGCGGACAGTCTTTTGCCTCTCGTGGCCGTCACCGCCGTGCTTGCTGTCTGACCGCCGCATGTCATGCCGAGGAAGCGCGTGACTCACGGTCGCGCTCCGGTTCCGATCGGGTTCCACATGCAGGGCGAGCATCGCCAGGGCGTTTTCCTTCGGCTCACGTTTCATCTCTATGGAATCACTGCGCATCTACAACACGCTCGCGCGTGACAAGCAAGTTTTCGTGCCGCGCCAGCCCGGCGAGGTGCGCATGTACGTCTGCGGGATCACCGTCTACGACTATTGCCACGTCGGCCACGCGCGGATGATGGTGGTGTTCGACCTCGTGCAGCGTTGGCTGCGCGCGCTCGGCTATCGCGTCACCTACGTGCGCAACATCACCGATATCGACGACAAGATCATCCGCCGCGCAGTCGAGAACGGCGAGACGATCCAGTCGCTGACGAACCGCTTCATCGCCGCGATGCACGAGGACACCGATGCGCTCGGCGTCGAGCGTCCCGAGATCGAACCGCGTGCGACCGATTTCATTCCGCAGATGCTCGGCATGATCGAGCGGCTGGAGGCGAACGGCTACGCGTATCAGGCGAAGGACGGCGACGTCAATTACTCGGTGCGCAAGTTCGCGGGCTACGGCAAGCTGTCGGGCAAGTCGCTCGAAGACCTGCGCGCAGGCGAGCGGGTCGCCGCGAACGACGCGAAGGAAGATCCGCTCGACTTCGTGCTGTGGAAGCGCGCGAAGGCGGACGATCCGGCGGGCACGAGCTGGGAATCGCGCTACGGGCGCGGCCGCCCGGGCTGGCATATCGAATGCTCGGCGATGGGCTGCACGCTGCTCGGCGAGCATTTCGACATCCACGGCGGCGGCCAGGACCTGCAGTTCCCGCACCACGAGAACGAGATCGCCCAAAGCGAGGGCGCGACCGGGCAGACCTTCGTCAACTACTGGATGCACAACGGTTTCGTGCAGGTCGACAGCGAGAAGATGTCGAAGTCGCTCGGCAACTTCTTCACGATTCGCGAGGTGCTGGAGCAGTACGACGCGGAAGTCGTGCGCTTCTTCATCACCCGCACGCATTACCGCTCGCCGCTCAACTACAGCGATGCGCATCTCGACGATGCGCGCGCCTCGCTGACGCGCCTCTACACCGCCCTGAAGGATGTCGTGCCCGACGGCGCGCCGCTCGACTGGGACGAGGCGCATGCGCGGCGTTTCGCCGCGGCGCTGCACGATGATTTCAATACGCCGGTCGCAATAGCGGTGCTGTTCGAACTCGCCAGCGAGGTCAACCGCACGCTCGATCCGGCGCTGGCGCGCCAGCTCGGGCGGCTCGCGGGCCTGCTCGGCCTGCTGGGCCGGGAGCCGCGCGCATTTTTGCAGCAGGCGGCGGGCAGCGCGCAGACGGATGCGCTCGCGGCCGACGAGATCGAGGCGAGGATCGCCGCGCGCGGCGCGGCGAAACACGCGAAGGATTATGCCGAAGCGGACCGGATCCGGGCGGAACTGCTCGAAGCCGGGGTCGCGCTTGAAGACAAACCGGGCGGATCGACTGAGTGGCGGCGTGTATGAGCGCGCCTCGTCTGTCCCACTGATCGACTCGCCAGGTAGGAGGCAAGATGGCAACGGCCAGAAAGGCGCCGGCTAAACGCGCCACGGCGCAATCGTTGGCGGCGGGCAAGACCGCCGGCAAACGCGTGCCGGCCGCACAGAAGGCGGCCGCGCAGCAGGTCGCGCCGAACGGCGCGGCACACCCGCCGCGCGGGCGCGGCGCAGCGGCGAAAACCACGCGCCCGAAGTCGAACGGCGAGTGGCACGAGGCTGCCCTGCGCGAGCCGGTCGACGCCGAGGCGGCCGACCGTCACGCGCGCGCCGCCGAGGACGCGGCGCAGGCGGCGCAAGCCGACGAGGTGGTGCGGCCTGCCTATTGGGACAAGGCGTGTGCGGATCTCGTCAAGCGCGACCGGATCCTCAAGAAGCTGATCCCGAAGTTCGGCCCCGCGCATCTCGTGAAGCGCGACGACCCGTTCGTCACGCTCGCGCGCTCGGTGGTCGGCCAGCAGATTTCGGTGCCGGCCGCGCAGGCGGTGTGGGAGCGGATCGAGGCGGCCTGCCCGCGGGTCGCGCCGCAGCCGGTGATCAAGCTCGGCCAGGACAAGCTGATCGCCTGCGGCCTGTCGAAGCGCAAGTCCGATTACATCCTCGACCTGGCCAGCCACTTCGTGTCGGGTGCGCTGCACGTCGACAAATGGACGTCGATGGACGACGAGGCGGTGATCGACGAACTCACGCAGATCCGCGGCATCGGCCGCTGGACCGCGGAGATGTTCCTGATCTTCAATCTCTCGCGTCCGGACGTCCTGCCGCTCGACGACCTCGGCCTGATCCGCGCGATCAGCGTCAACTATTTCAGCGGCGAGCCGGTCACCCGCAGCGAGGCCCGCGAGGTGGCGGCCAACTGGGAGCCGTGGCGCACCGTCGCGACCTGGTATATGTGGCGCAGCCTCGACCCGCTGTCCGACGATAGCTGATAAAAGCTATTGCATTCCACTAATCGATAGTTTAGACCCGGTTTTGATGCCGGCGCGCGCAGTTAGAATACGCGCTGCCGCAAGACCCAAGGATTCAAACTCATGAAGACCACTTTTCTGGATTTCGAGCAGCCGATCGCCGAACTCGAGGGCAAGATCGAGGAGCTCCGGTTCGTGCAGGACGACTCGGCTGTCGATATTTCGGAAGAAATCGACCGGCTGTCGAAGAAGAGCCAGCAGCTGACGAAGGATCTGTACGCGAACCTGACGCCCTGGCAGGTGTCGCAGATCGCCCGTCATCCGCAGCGGCCGTACACGCTCGACTACGTGAGCGAGCTGTTTACCGATTTCCACGAACTGCATGGCGACCGCGCATTCGCGGACGACCAGTCGATCGTCGGCGGCCTCGCGCGTTTCAGCGGCCATCCGTGCATGGTGATCGGCCACCAGAAGGGCCGCGACACGAAGGAACGCGCGGCGCGCAACTTCGGGATGCCGCGTCCGGAAGGCTATCGCAAGGCCGAGCGCCTGATGCGTCTCGCCGAGAAATTCGGCCTGCCGATCTTCACGTTCGTCGATACGCCGGGCGCGTATCCGGGCGTCGGCGCGGAAGAGCGCGGCCAGTCGGAGGCGATCGGCCGCAACCTGTACGTGATGGCCGAACTCAAGACGCCGATCATCACGACGGTGATCGGCGAGGGCGGTTCGGGCGGTGCGCTCGCGATCGCGGTGGCCGACAACGTGCTGATGCTGCAATTCGCGACCTATTCGGTGATTTCGCCGGAAGGCTGCGCGTCGATCCTGTGGAAGAGCGCGGCGAAGGCGCCCGAGGCGGCCGAGGCGCTGGGCCTGACCGCGCATCGCCTGAAGGCGCTCGGCCTGATCGACAAGATCGTCAACGAGCCGCTGGGCGGCGCGCATCGCGATCCGACGCAGTCGGCGCGGCGCTGGCCACGCTGCCCGCCGACGCGACCAGCGCGCTCGCGTACAGCGGCGGCCTCGATTCCACCGTCCTGCTCGATGCCGCCGCGCGTGTCGCGGGGGCGTCGCGTTGCGTCGCATTGCATGTTCATCATGGCCTGAGCCCGAACGCCGACGCGTGGCGCGCGCATTGCGAGGCCGAGGCGACGCTGCGCGGCCTGCGCTTCGACAGCCTGCGGGTCGAGCTTGGGCGCACCGGCCTGGGCGTCGAGGCTACCGCGCGCGAGGCGCGTTACCAGGCGCTCGACGTGCTGTGTGCTCGACATCGCGTGAGCGTACTGTGGGTCGCGCAACATGCGGACGACCAGGCCGAGACGGTGCTGTTGCAGCTGCTGCGCGGCGCGGGTATCGCCGGCATCGCCGCGATGGCGCCGCATTACCAGCCCCTCGATGCGAGCGTGCCCCGGGTGAGGCCGCTGCTGCATCTGTTGCGCGCGCAACTGGAGCAGTATGCCCAGGCGCACGGGCTGCGCTGGATCGAGGACGAATCGAACGCGGATACGCGCTATGCGCGCAATGCGCTGCGCGTGAACGTGCTGCCCGCGCTCACGCCGCATTTCCCGGGCTTTCGCGACGCGCTCGCGCGGACCGCGCAGCACGCGGCGGCCGCGCAGCGGCTGCTCGACGATCTGGCCGCGCTCGATCTGGCGCAGGCGGCGCGCGACGAAGGGCGCGCGTTGTCGCGCGCGGCGCTGCTCGCGCTCGACGACACGCGCGGCGCGAACCTGCTGCGCTACTGGATGCGTACGCTCGGCTTGCCGGGCGCGTCGGCCGCGCGGCTCGCGGAGATGATCCGCCAGTTGCGCGCGGTGGGCGAATCGCACGCGCTGCGCGTCGATCACGCGGGACAGCGGCTGCGCCTGTATCGCGACGAGGTGTCGTGGGAAGTGGCCGCCGATCGCGCGGATCCGGCCGATCGCGACGCGCTCGCCGTGCGCGAAGCGCGCTCGCTCGCCTGGCAAGGCGAGGAGGTCTGGCGCCTGGCCGATTGGCGGGGCACCTATGTGTTCCACCCCGCGCGCCCGGATGAGCCCGACGCGGTGCCGGTCGCCGCGCTGGCGCGGGCGCCGCTCGTTGCGCGTGCGCGCATGGGCGGCGAACGGATGCGGACCGCGCCCGCCGGGCCGGGCCGCACGCTCAAGAACCTGTTCCAGGAACGCGGCGTGCCCGCGTGGCAGCGCGACGTGCCGCTGCTGTATGCCGGGGACCAGCTGCTGTTCGTGCCGAACCTCGGCCTGAACCGCGATCGCGCGATCGGCGCGGCCGAGGGCGCCTGCCGTCGCATCGAGTGGCGGCCGGATTTGCTGATCGCCTGACTGCCGGGGCGCGCGGCGCCCGCGCCGTCGACCGGCTGGGCGGGCGAACCCGGGATTCCGGCGGCGGCTAAAAAGGGTCTGTTACCGGGCGGGTTGCTTGTCAAGCGTGCGACGTTGGGGTACGCTCAGTCGTTTGCTCGGCTCGATTTTCGAGCGTTTTGTGCAGGTTTTCCGCGTGACGTACCCGGTTTGCGCGGCTTGATCCGCCTTCCGGGCAACATCGCCACGCCTGCGTGCTGCGTCCCAGCCGTATTTCCCGTCGTTCGTCCACAGCCAAAAGCAGCGTGACTGACCGGCGCCGCGGTTTGTCCAGTTCGCCCGCGCGGTTTCTCCTTCAGTTCAGAACGACAATGGCACTCATCGTACATAAATACGGCGGCACTTCGATGGGCTCGGTCGAGCGCATCAAGAACGTCGCGAAACGCGTCGCAAAATGGCATCAGGCAGGACACCAGATGGTGGTCGTGCCGTCCGCGCCGTCCGGCGAAACGAACCGTCTGCTCGGTCTCGCGAAAGAGATCTCGAGCCAGCCGAGCCCGCGCGAGCTCGACATGATCGCGTCGACGGGCGAGCAGGTCAGCGTCGGCCTGCTGTCGATCGCGCTGCAGGAAATCGGCGTCGAAGCGGTGAGCTACGCCGGCTGGCAAGTGCCGATCAAGACCGACAGCGCATTCACGAAGGCGCGCATCGATTCGATCGACGACGCACGCGTGCGTCGCGATCTCGACGCAGGCAAGGTGGTGATCATCACGGGCTTCCAGGGCGTCGATCCGCAAGGCCACATCACCACGCTCGGCCGCGGCGGCTCGGACACCTCGGCGGTGGCGGTGGCGGCGGCGCTGGATGCGGCCGAATGCCTGATCTATACCGACGTCGACGGCGTCTACACGACCGATCCGCGGGTGGTCGAAGAGGCGCGCCGGCTCGATCGCGTGACCTTCGAAGAGATGCTGGAAATGGCGAGCCTGGGCTCGAAGGTCCTGCAGATCCGCTCGGTCGAGTTCGCCGGCAAATACCAAGTGAAGACGCGCGTGCTGTCGAGCTTGACGGATCCGCAGATCCCGCTCGATGATGAAATGCGCTCGGGTACCCTGATTACTTTTGAAGAAGACGAGACCATGGAAAAGGCTGTCATTTCCGGCATTGCGTTCCAGCGCGACGAAGCCCGTATCGGCGTGATGGGCGTGCCCGACAAGCCGGGCATCGCATACCAGAGCCTGGGCCCGGTGGCCGATGCGAACATCGACATCGTCATCCAGAACCAGAGCGTGCAGGGCAAGACCGACTTCACGTTCACGGTCGGCCGCGGCGATTATCAGAAGGCGATGGACATCCTCACCAACCAGGTGAAGGGCCACGTGAACGCCGAGCAGGTGCTGGGCGATCCGAAGGTGTCGAAGGTGTCGGTGGTCGGCGTGGGCATGCGCTCGCACGTCGGTGTTGCGAGCACGATGTTCCGCACGCTGTCGGAAGAGGGCATCAACATCCAGATGATCTCGACGTCCGAGATCAAGATCTCGGTGCTGATCGACGAGAAGTACATGGAGCTGGCCGTCCGCGCGCTGCACAAGGCGTTCGAACTCGATCAGGCTTGATGAATTTTCCGTGATGTTTCGAAAGAAAATGCATCACGGAAATTGACGACTGCTTTAGAACCCTATATTATCTTGGCTTCGTCGCACTGCCTCCCTGGTGCGAGCGAAGGTTTGGGAGACGTGGCCGAGAGGTCGAAGGCACTCCCCTGCTAAGGGAGCATCTGGGCCAAAACCTGGATCGAGGGTTCGAATCCCTCCGTCTCCGCCAATAGGCGGTGACAAAGCCCCGCAAGTTCTCGGACTTGCGGGGCTTTTTCTTTGGCGCGGACGGATGCTGCGGGTCAGCCGGCTCGCAAAAGAAAAGCGCTGGCCGAGGGGCCTCGCAACGTGAACCGCCCTGGAATGAATCGCGCCGGGAGGCGTGGAGGCCGCTCGGTGCTGCCGGCAGTGGTTTGCGTCAGCGGGCGGGCTGGGTTTCCATCGGGCGATGATGATTGGATCGTGCCACGCATTCCAGCGTTGCCGGTTCGACGGGTTCATGCGTTTTCCAGGCAGTGCGCCGATGCATCAGTTCAGTCTTGTTTTTGGTCAGCGCGTTGTCCTAACTGTCGCCACGGCTGCCGACAGGCGGTTCGATCTCCTCCTCGGCGAGCAGCCGCTCGCTGCAGCGAATGCCGACGTACCGAACGAATTCAAGCGGTCGTCGCAACACCACTCATCGAGGTCACTG
>NZ_JAAGNW010000123.1:15282-17818 GCF_010645215.1 Burkholderia multivorans
CGCGCTCGCCGATATCGACCTCACACGTTTGACCCACTCGAACAGCGTTTGGCTGTTACAGCCGATCCTGGGCGCCATTCTCTCAAGATGGCGGACGCTTGCCGCCTCGCCTTCTTCCGGACGCGATCGGACCAACTATGGACGGAATCGGACCTCGACTGTCCATTGCCGAAACTAACATATCCATCACGGCGCTTAATACCGCTGCGGGCGGGCGTTACCTGGGGAACCGTGGCGTTCGATCGTGCCCATGATGTCGAATGTGGTTGTTGACTCTGGCTGTCATGCCATCAATCAACAATGCTTCACAAAGTAAATAGGACAACTATGAAATCCATTAAGTGGATTGCTTTGGCTGCCTGCCTCGCGTTGTCGGCGTGCGGCGGTGATGACGAGCTTTCTTCACCCGCCGCCTCAGCGTCATCGGCACCCGGCGGCTCAGGTTCGGGCTCGGGCTCGGGCTCCGGGTCTTCCACTCAGCCGACTTCGCCAGGCGGTGGCTCGTCGAGCACGCAGGCTGCGTGGTCGGCCATTGCCGCGCTGGACGGCAAGGGGCCGGAATATGAGCCATCCGCCACGATGGACGCGCAAGGCCGCACGCTGGCGATCTGGTTGATGAATGGCAATACGGCCAGCAGCGACGCGTTATGGGGGAGCCGGTATGTGGCCGGAAGCGGATGGAGCTCGCCGGTGCGCGTGGATGCAAGCGACGGCACGGTCAGTATGCGTGGCTCGTATATGCCTTCGCCTCGCGTCTACGGCAATGCCAACGGTCAGGCGTTGGCAGTGTGGGTGCAATCGACCCCCGGCACGAGCGGCTACGCATTGTGGGCGCGCCCATACGATCCATCGTCAGGATGGGGCGCTGCCGTGCTGGTCGCGGCCAATGTGCTGATCGCGACGGATACCCCTGGATTCACGGCAGGGCTGGATGCAGCAGGCAACGCCATCGTCGCCTGGACGCAGCCGACCCCCATGCCGACCAGCCCCGCCGTGTTGGGTAATTCGTCGATCGCCGCGACCCGCTACACCACGGATGGTACGTGGTCGAAGTCGCAGCTGGTGCCGGAGCCGCTGCAAACCGGGCCGACGGCGGTGACGGGTGTGGGGGGGGATGGCGTTCAGAACATCCTTCCGAATATTGCCGTGACGTCGAGTGGCAAGGCGATCCTCGCGTGGCAGCAGACGGACCTGACGCATACGGCGCTCTGGGCCGCGAACTTCGACCCGGTTGCCGGCTGGACGAACTCGAATCCCGTCGTCACGACGGTCGTTGCGGGCCCGGAATCCTCGTTCGCCCCGAACGTCGGTATCGACGGCAACGGCAATGCGACCTATGTGTGGGCGGAGATCGATATCGCCCCGTCCAGTGTGACCACCACCACGATGTCCAAGCGTTCTGTCGGAGGCGGCGCCTGGCAAGCCGCGCAACAGGTGGCGCCGCCCCTCAGCACGGGCGGCGAGGAGTGGGACCCCGTACTGGCTGTCAACGCGGCGGGGCAGGCCGTTGTCGCGTGGTATGGACCGAATGGAACGCTGCTGGCCAACACCGCCAATGCCAATGGCCAATGGGGCGCGGCACAGACGCTGACGGTGCATCCGACCAATCAACTGTTGCCGCAAGTTGCACTCGACAGCACCGGGCGCGCGATGGTCGCCTGGGAGGACGCGGGGGTATCGGGATCATCGAATGTGCTCGCCAGTCGCTTCGCGGGCGGCGCGTGGAGCACGCCGGCGTTATTCGGTACCGATCCGCAAGCTGCCGGCTGGCCGGCGCTGGCCATGAACGGTGCCGGAAGCGCGGCGCTGGTGTGGCAACTGGCTGCGAAGACCATCGGAACCGATCTGCAAACGAGCTTCTTTACGCCAGGGTCGTAGTACGCCATGGGAACAGGGCCCGCGCGCCGTTGCTCCAGGCAGCGGCGCGCGGCCTCCAATCACCCTCTATCACGTCGAACCTCGAATGATGAAAAGAAATCTTCTGGCGCTTGGTTGCCTGCTGATCATGGCGGGATGCCAGGGCATGAACATCCCGACCATCGGGATCGGTAACGATAAACTCAACCCGGACTACATCAAGCAACACGTGACTATCGGGAAATCCACCGAGCAGGATGTCGCTGCGATATTCGGAGAGCCGGATAATAAGGTCCACTCGGAAGGAAGTTTTTCAAGCGATGCATGGTATTACCGAAAGAACCATGCCGGAAACAACCTCCTTTCAACGGTGGGCGGGTTCATTCCTGGTATGTATCAGGCAAATCAGGCGGCCAGTATGGCCGATGTCCATTCAAAAAATTCAGGAGGCGATGTTTTCATATTTGGCTTCAAAAATGGAATTCTGGAGAGTTTGCATTATTGAAACGGACTTCTCGCCCGAAAAATCAGCGAAGCGTCGGGTATTTCCCGCGCGAGACGATGACGGCCCTGATGGACGAGTCGGCCGCATCGCTTGACGATGCAGCGCGCATCGGGCCGATGTAGGGCGCGCTTGAGCGGCGCATTGTGCGCGTATTCATGGACGGAACGACGAAGC
>NZ_JAAGNW010000123.1:17828-20156 GCF_010645215.1 Burkholderia multivorans
GAAGCGTAGCGATGGGCTGAGCACGCCATTCGACAGGGCAATTTCGGGAGAAGACCGTGCTTATCAATCGACGGAAATGTGTCTGGATTCACGTTCTACTTTGCAGCATTGCGTTGAGCGGTTGCGCCAATGCCATTCCGTCCGTTCCCGAGCTTATGGCCCGGTCGAAATGGGTCGGGAAGCCGGTGTCTCTCGCGTTCAAGAAATGGGGTGGGCCGGCCGAACGGAAATCGACGGATGATGGCCAGACTCAATATATTTGGCATTACAGAAATCAGTACCCGGTTCGCGTGTTGACGGGAGTGAATACTCGACAGGTTGGCGAGGGTCTGATTTCGACGATGAATATCTATGAAGATCAGTTAAGAACGGACGCTTGTGATTTTTATCTTACGGCAGATAAGCAAGGTGTTATCACGGCTTTCTCGACGCTGCAAAATCGAGTCACCGGCTGTCGGGAATTCTACTGGGGCAGCAATCGCCCCTAGATCGTCAAGTTCACTACACTGGAGCGAACCGATGCTGCCGGTAATCCCTATGGACAGGTGCCGGGGCGCGGCATAGAACCACGCGGATGGACGTGTGGGCCTTGCGGCCCGCCCGAATCATGGAAGATTTCCCTGGGGTGCGTGCGAAGAGCGCAGCACTATAGCTCGGATGGATACCATTCCCGTTTTCAAATTCTCGACTTTGGATTTCCCGGAGTCGGAACGATTTCGCGCCTGGATGGAGGGCAATCACTGCGATTGTCGATTGCGGAGCGACGCGTCCGTCACGTTCGATGCGGAGTCGTCCGGCGCTGCGCTGGGGCCGCTCTTCCTGTCAGGTCGGCGCTGGCTCAATCGGAAAGGTTCGGCGACGTATGAGATCCGCCGTAGCGAGCGGCTTATTCGGACCGATGGTCAGGATTATTTCTGGATCTGCCTGACGGTGGATGGCAGCGCGTCCTTTCGATCCGCGTGCTCCCACGGCAGTCGATCGGCTGGTCATCTGTATGTCGCTGATGCGGCTCAGCTGCACGAAGTCGAGGTTGTTCTCGGCCGAGCCATCTCATTGGCCGTGCCGCGGGATTTCCTGCCGAGTCACGTGGCGAATCTGCACTGCCATTCGCTGGCAGGCGGCATTGGGCGTCTGCTCGGCGATCATCTGATGTCATTGTTCCGGAATCTATCGACGCTGAGGGAGCAGGATGTTCCGCATGTCGTCCAATCTACGCTACAGCTTATAACCGCAGCGGTTTCCCCGACGGACGATACGGTGCGCGAGGCGAGCAGTCCGATCCGCAACGCGCTCCGTGTGCGCGTCCAACATTACATCGATACGCATCTGCTCGATCGCGATCTTGCGCCTGATCGGATCTGTCGGGACATCGGCCTGTCGCGCGCAAAGCTGTATCAGTTGTTCGAGGGCGGCGGCGGCATCATGCGGCAGATACAACGTAAGCGGTTGCAGCGCGTTTATCAGGTGCTTGCCGATCTCAGTCGGCCTCGGGCCGGCATCGCGGAGATTGCCTGGAGGCACGGCTTCTCCAACGAAAAGTACTTCTATCAATTATTCAAGGCGGAGTTCGGTCACACACCGACCGAAACATTGGAGCGCGCGATTCGCTCACCGGATCGTTCCACTGATGAACGGTCCAAACGGGCCGCGCCTCCTGTCGAATGGACTCTTCCGTGGGGTGTGCCCGCCTGACCGTGCAAGGCGCCGTAAATTGGATGGATACCGCCCCAGACAACCCGGTTTCTCCAGCTCGGAGGCCGTTACCTTGCCACCGGCATCAGATTGCCAACTGCACCGCAAGCCGCCACGGGTTCCCGCGATGAACTTGAAAAAGAGCGCGTGAATCGAAGCATTCATCAGTCACGTGATGAAGGGCGTGCCGACGCATTCGACTTGCACCGGACTCGTCTGCAATCCGGATCGGTGCCACTCAACGATGAGCGTCCGCGGTCTGGTTGCCGGCCAATGAATCCATGAGGAGGGAAGAGGGATGTATTTCGTGTTGCAAATCGGCAACGTGACCATACGTCCTCGAATTTCGATCGCGGAGTCAGAAGGTCAGGGTGTTCATATTATTTTGATGTCAAGGCATTAGGTTTGTTTTATATGTCCCGGTTTTGGGTAGGGTGATTTATGTATATCAAAATCATCTTGTGAGTCGAGGGGCGCGTATACGGATTTCTGAGTCTTTCGGGAGAGTTCCTAGCAGGCTGTTGAATTTGGATACGGTGTAAACGGGCCCTGAGGGCGGTGCGTTAGAGATATCGTGTTCATGATCTTGAGCAGGCGAGAGCGATGCGCGGAATGGACGAGATGCAAGAACCGCTG
>NZ_JAAGNW010000124.1:0-4997 GCF_010645215.1 Burkholderia multivorans
GACGCCAGCAGGCCGATCGGAAACACGATCTCGTACAGCAGCACGAAGCGGCCGCGGCCGTGCGCGCGCGTGATCTCGTTGATGTAGGTCGCGGCGACCGGCAGCTCGCCGCCGAGCCCGATCCCCTGCACGATGCGCAACAGCACGAACACTTCGAAGGTCGGCGCGAAGCCGCATGCAAGGCTCGTCACGCCGATCACCGCCGAACTGAGCGCGATCGCGCGCACCCGCCCGTGACGCTCGGCCAGCGCGGGAAACAGGAACGCGCCGATCAGCTGGCCGATCGCGCCCGAGGCGATCAGGAAGCCGACCTGGGTCGGCGACAGCCCCCATTTGTGGATCAGCAGCGGCAGCGTCGCCGCGATCGTGATCACGTCGAAGCCGTCGAAGAACGTGGCCGCGCCGACCAGCACGCGCGCGCGGATCTGCCTCGCATTGGCAGGCAGGCGCGCCGCGCGCGCGATGATCGCGCCGGGCGTGACGGCCTCGGGCTGGGCGGCTGCGCCGGCCACGTACGGGTCCAGTGTGCTCATTCGTGTCTCCTTGATCGACCCGTTCAGGCAAGCGCTCGGCTGGTGTCGGCGAGCGCGTCGGGCGACACCGCGCGCCCCTGGTTCATCCATTTGCGCGCGAGCTTCAGGTCGCGCGCCGTATTGATCGCCACCACCCCGCGCAGCGTGTCGCCGCGTACGAAGAACAGGGTCGCGCGGCGCTCGGCCGGATCGCCGCGCACGACGATGCGCGCATCGTCCGGCAGTTCGCCGAGAATCTGCAGGTTCACGTCGTACTGATCGGACCAGAACCACGGGATCTCCGCGTAGTCGACGCGCGCGCCGAGCGCGGCCTTCGCCGCGGCCACGGCCTGGTATTGCGCGTTCGCCCACGATTCCAGCCGCACCCGGCGTCCGAGCCACGCGCTCGGATGGTTCGCGACGTCGCCGCACGCGAAGATCGCCGGATCGCTGGTCATCCCGCACGCGTCGACCACGATCCCGTCGTCGACCGCGAGCCCTGCATCGCGCGCGAATGCGGCGTTGAGCGCGAGGCCGATGCCGGCCACCGCGCAGTCCGCGTCGACCACACTGCCGTCCGCGAAGGTGGCGCGCACCCGCGCCGCGTCGTCGGGATGCGGCGCCAGCGCGGTCAGCGCCGCGCCGAGCCGCAGCTCGACGCCGCGCGCGCGATGCAGCTCGGACAGGAACGCCGACACCGGCTCCGGCACCGAACGCGCGCACAGCCTCGCCGCGCCCTCGGCCACCACCACCTCCACGCCGAGCCCGCGCGCCGTCGCCGCGACTTCGAGGCCGATCCAGCCGCCGCCGATCACGAGCACGCGCCGGCTCGCTCGCAGCCGCTCGCCGAGCGCGGCGGCATCGTCGAGCGTGCGCAGGTAGAACAGATTCGGCGTACTGACGACTGCATCCGGCAGCCGGCGCGCAGCGCCGCCCGTCGCGATCAACAGGCGGTCGTATTCCAGCTCGCGCCCCGTGTCGGTCCGCACCACGCGCCGCGCACGATCGAGCGCAACCGCGCGCGCGGGCTGCCATGCCTCGACGTCGAGCGCAGCAAACGCTTCGGCCGGCATGAGCCGCACCGACGCGGCATCGGCCTCGCCCGCGAGCACCGCCTTCGACAGCAGCGGCCGTTCATAGGGCGCATGGACTTCCTCGGCGATCATCACGATGCGCCCCGCGTAGCCTTCCTCGCGCAGCGCCCGGATCGCGCAGCCGGCCGCCTGCCCGCCGCCGATCACGACGATCGTGCGCGGCGCGGCGGCTTCCCTTGCCGGGGTGTCAGTCATGTCAGTCATGCTTGCGCTCCGTCATGAAGCCGCCCGCGGGCGCATCCGCCTGCTTCTGGCGGCGCGTGTGGCCGTCGATCCCGCCGTCGATCGCCCATTCGGCGAACACCGTCGGCCCCGGCTCGAACTCGCGCGGCTGCCACGCGGGCGTCAGCACGTCCTCGTCGGCGTAGTACTCGATCAGGCCGCCGGCAGGATTTCGGAAGTACCAGAAATACGCGGACGACACCGGATGCCGCCCCGGCCCGAGCTGGGTTTCCCAGCCGCAGCGGCTGATGTGCATGCCGCCGCCGAACACTTCGTGGATGTCGCGCACCGTGAACGCTACGTGGTTGAGCCCGCGCCGCCCGTCCGGCAGCGCGAGCAGGAACAGGTCGTGATGGCCGCCGTGCGGCGCGCAGCGCATGAACACGCCGCGCCCCGGATAACGATCGGAGGTCTCGAAGCCGAGCAGCGTGTGATAGAACGCCTCCTGCTCCGCGAGCCGGTTGGTGAAGAACACCACGTGCCCGACCTCGACCGGCTCGGCGCGCGCGTAGATCGGGCTCGGCCGGTCGACGCGCAGCGCCTCGCCCCAGACGTTCGACGGCGAGCCTTTCAGGTCGAGCGCGCGCCGTCGCGTCACCTCGATGCGGATCGCCATGCCGTTCGGATCGAGGCAGCCCAGCGCGTCGTCGGTTTCGTAGTGGCCGGGCTGGCCCGCGAAGCGGCCGCGCAGCGCGTCCAGGTCCGCCGGCGTCGCGACGCCCCAGGTCACTTCGCGCAGGGTCGGCCCCGCCTCGAATGCGGGCGGCAGGGACGGCTCCGCCGCGTCGACGACGCGCACCGTGCAACCGTTCAGGGTCTCGAAGCGGATTTCACGCGCGTCGGCCTCGACCTCGCGCAAGCCCCAGTCGGCGAAGAAGCGCCGGCAAGCCGCGAGATCGGCAACGCCATAGGTGATCTGTTCGATGCCAAGTATGCTCATTGCGTGATCCTCATGACGCCGCGCTCAGTTCGCCCACGGCAGCGGCGCATCGTTCAGCCCCCAGTAGAGGCTCTTCTGGCGCTGGTACTCGCGCAGGCCGAGGCGGCCCTTCTCGCGCCCCACGCCGCTGTCCTTCCAGCCCGCGAACGGCGTCGAGATCGAGAACTGCTTGTAGGTGTTGATCCACACCGTGCCGGCCTCGAGCGCCCGCGCGACGCGCCACGCGCGCCGATAGTCGCGGGTCCAGACGCCCGCCGCGAGCCCGAACACGCTGTCGTTCGCCTCGGCCACGAGCGACGCCTCGTCGTCGAACGGCAGCACCGCCAGCACCGGGCCGAAAATCTCCTGCTGGCACACATCCGCGCGGTTCGTCAGTCCGTCGAGGATCGTCGGCGGGTAGTAGAAGCCCTGTTCGCGGCCCTCGCCCGTCGGGCGCTCGCCGCCGCACAGCACGCGCGCGCCCGCCTCCCGGCCGAGCGCGACGTAGCGCTCGATCGACGCGCGATGCGCCGCCGTGATGAGCGGCCCCATCTGGGTGCGCTCGCTGGCCGGATCGCCGACCCGCAGCGCGCGCGCCCGCTCGACGAGCCGCGCGACGAAGGCGTCGCGGATGCCGCGCTGCACGAACAGCCGCGAACCCGCGATGCACGATTCGCCCGACGAGCTGAAGATGCCGAACAGCACGCCGTTGACCGCGTGATCGAGGTCGGCGTCGTCGAACACGATGGTGGGCGACTTGCCGCCCAGTTCGAGCGACACGGGGATCAGCCGCTCCGCCGCGAGCCGCGCGATGCCGCGCCCGACCTCGGTGCCGCCCGTGAACGACACTTTCGTCACGAGCGGATGACGCACCAGCGCGTCGCCGACCACCGAGCCCTTGCCCGGCAGCACCGACAACACGCCGCGCGGCAGGCCCGCCTGTTCGCACAGCCGCGCGAGCGCAAGCGACGCGAGCGGCGTGACCTCGGCCGGCTTCAGCACCACCGCGTTGCCCGCGGCGAGCGCCGGCGCGAGCTTCTGCGCATCCGATGCGATCGGCGAATTCCACGGCGTGATCGCCGCGACCACGCCGAGCGGCTCGTGCACGCTCATCGTCAGGTAATCGCCGCGCGGCGACGTCAGTTCCTCGTCGAGCGTCTCCGCGCAGGCGGCGAAGTAGCGAAAGGTGCTCGCCGCGCTCGTCACCAGCGCGCGCGTCTCGGTGATCGGCTTGCCGTTGTCGCGCCGCTGCAATTGCGCGAGCGCTTCGTGGTGCATATCGATCGACGCCGCGATCCGCTGCAGCACGGCCGCGCGTTGGTGCGGCCGCAGGCCCGCCCAGTCGGCGCGCCGCCAGGCGGCGTCGGCGGCCTCGACCGCTTCCGCCGCGTCGGCCGCGTCGGCCATCCGGATCGTTGCGTTCAGCGACTGGTCGGCCGGATAGACGCTCGGCGTCGGCGCGCCGCCGCCGGGGCGCCACACGCCGCCTACCAGGATCTCGTCCGTCGGGACGAGGGGGGATTCGAATGCGCTCATGGTGAAAGGCGTCTCCGGTCAGATCACACAGCGCGCGACGCGGTTGCGCAGCGCGCGAATCGCGCTGAACGCGGTCAGCGCGGAAGTCTTCGGGTTGTCGGGCAGCGGCTTGCCGCTCATTTCGAGCGACATCTCGCCGAACGCGCCGCGCGCGCTGATCCGGTGCACGTTGCGCGTGACGGCCGGATCGGCGATCAGCTGCACGCGGGTCGCGTCGAGGCCGAGCCCGGCGAGCGCGACGGTCGCCGCCACGTTCGCGTTCTTCGGATAGCAGCGTGCCGCGTCGCGCGCGCTGCCCTCGAAAATCACCCGCTCGGCGTCCAGCGCGCGCAGGTCGCACTGCGTTTCCGCGGGCGTCCCGAGCCAGCCGACGGGCGGCTTGCGGCCCACGTACAGCACGTCGTCGAGCCCGCCCTCGCGCGCCGCGGCCAGCGCGTCGATGCCGCCGATCGCCCCCGACAGCAGCGTGAGCGTCGCGCCGCCCGCCTCGGCGGCCTGCGCGAGCGCGTCGAGCAGCGCCGGATCGGACAGCGCGCCGATCGACGCGACCGCGCAATCGCCCCCCGCGCCGAGCAGCGGCACGACGTGATCGACGAGCGCGCCGTGCCCCGCGCATTCGAGCGCATACGACGGCAGGCGCGCGAGCGCGGCCACCGACGACACCACGTCGACCGCCGCCCCCACCTCGGCGCGCACCGCATCGCACTGATGCGC
>NZ_JAAGNW010000124.1:5007-11912 GCF_010645215.1 Burkholderia multivorans
ACATGGGCGATGCGCAGCGCGGCGTCGCGTTCGAGCGCGCGGTAGACCGCCGCGCCGATCGCGCCGAAGCCGATCAGCGCGACCTCGACGGGCGCGCGGCCCGCGACGCGTGCGTCATGCATACTGGCGCTCCTTCGACACGGCTTCCTTGATGGGCGGCCCGGCGAAGGTCGTCGCGAAGCCGCCGATCGACAGCATGTCGATCTCGACGAGCACCGGGCCCGGCTGCGCGAGGCCGTCGCGCACCGCCTGTTCCGCCTGGTCGAGCGACGACACGCGGTGATGCGGCAACCGCAGGCTCGCGCAGAACTGCGCGAAGTCGGGCTGATGCAGGTCGACATAGCAGCGCCGTCCGCCGTAGTGGGCGTCCTGGATGTTGCGGATCACGCCGTAGCATTGATCGTTCATCAGCACGATCACCACGTCCGCCTGCTCCTGCACCGCGGTCGCGAGTTCGCCCACGTTCACCATCAGCCCGCCGTCGCCGACGAGGCAGACCGTCTTGCCCGCGACGCCCGCGAGCGCCGCGCCGATCGCCATCTGCATGCCCTGGCCGATGCCGCCGCCCAGCGCATGCACGCCCGCGCGCGGCGCGAAGATCTTCAGCAGGCGGTTGCCCCAGGTGCTGTTCGAGATCGTCACGTCGCGCACCCAGTTGTAATCGCGGCCGACCGCCTGCTGCAGCGTGTCGACCAGTTGCCGATACGGCCCGAGCCCCTGCGCGACCTCGGCCGCCGCCTGCTCGCGCGCGGCCGCGAGATCGGCCGCGAAAGCCGGATCGACCGCGAGCCGGCCTTCGAGCTGGTCGGCGAGTGCGCCCAGCACGCGTTGCGCGTCGCCGTGCACGAACAGCGCGTTGCGATAGCCGCGGTTGTCGGCGAGCGCGTCGGCGTCGATGCGGTACAGCGGTTGCGGCAGCGCGAGCTGGTATTTGAGCGTTTCGTTGCCGCGCAGCCGCGAGCCGACCACGACGAGCGCGTCGCAGGTTCCATAGAAGCGCTCGACCGCGCGATGCACGTTGAACGCGCCGAGCGTCGCCGGATGATCCTCGGGCAGCACGCCGCGCCCCTGCACGCTCGTCACCACGCCGAATCCGAGCGCGACCAGCCGCTCGACCTCGGCGCGCGCGTGGCGGGCGCCGCCGCCGAGCCACAGCAGCGGCCGGCGCGCGCGCGACAGGTGCTCCGCGAGCTGGGCGACGCGCGCCGGATCGTGTTCGCACACGGCGACGTGCAGCGGGTCGAGATCCTCGGGCCAGTCGATCTCGGCCGCCTGGATGTCGATCGGAATCTCGACCGAGACCGGGCCGCTCGGCGCGGTGTGCGCGACGCGCACCGCCTCGCGCAGGGTCGGCAGCACGGTCTCGACGGTGCGCACGCGATACGCGGCCTTCGAGATCGCGCCGAGCATCGCGAGCTGATCGTGCGCTTCGTGGATGTAGGCGAGATCCTGGTCGAGGAACGGCGTCTCGATCTGCCCGGTGATATGCAGCAGCGCGGTGCCGGCCGTCAGCGCCTCGACCATCGCGCCCGCTGCGTTGCCGGCCGCGGTGCCGGTGCTCGTGAACGCGACCCCGAGCCCGCCCGATACGCGCGCGAGGCCGTCGGCCATGTTGACGGCGCCCGCTTCGCCGCGCGCGCCGACATAGCGGATCGCGCCGCGCGAATGGATCGCATCGAGGATCGGCATGTTGTGGATCGAGATCACGCCGAACGCGGTCTTGACGTCGCATCGTTCGAGAAAGGCGGCGATCAGCTCGCCGACCGTGGTTCTGGTTTGCTTAGACATGGCGCGCAAGGCCTCCGGATACATCGAGATGACTGCCCGTCGTGTACGACGACCACGGCGTGGCAAGATGAAAAAGTGCGCGGGCGGCCTCTTCGGGCCGGCCGAAACGGTCGAGCGGAATCTGCTTCGCGCGCGCGAGTGCGCCGCTCCACGCCGCCCAGCTTTCGCCGGGCGACGCCTGCGCCGCGTGACGCCGCCGCCACTGCCCCGACTCGACGATGCCGATCAGGATCGAGTTGACCCGGATCCGCTGCGGCGCGAGTTCGGTCGCGAGGGACTTCACGAGGCTCAGCACGCCCGCGCGTGCTGACGAGGTCGCGACCATGTGCGGTTCCGGCTGCAGTGCGAGCAACGAATTCACGCAGGTGATCGACGGCGCGGCCGCGTCGCGCAGCAGCGGCAGGAATGCGCGGGTCGGGCGGATGATGCTGAAATACTTCAGCTCCAGCTCCTCGCGCCAGGCCGCGTCGCTGGTATCCGCGAAGGTTGACACGCGGCCCTGCCCGGCGTTGTTGATCAGCATGTCGGCGCGGCCGAAGCGCGCGGCCACCGCCTGCGCGAAGCCCTCGACCGCCTCGGCGTCGAGCACGTCGCAGCGGTGCGCGAGCAACGGCGCGCCCGGGAAGCGCGCGCCGAGCGCCGCCTCGGCCTGCGCGAGCCGCTCGGCGTCGCGGCCGCAGATCGCCACCGACGCGCCCGCCTCCAGGAACAGTTCGGCGCTCGCGAGGCCGATGCCGGACGATCCGCCCGTCACCACCGCGACCTGTCCAGTCAAATCGATCTGTATCATCGCAACCCCAAGGTCTTCAGATAGGTGTGCTCTTCATCGGAGCGGTAGTTGAGCCGCCGCGACAGCTCGGCGGCCGCGCGCAGCACCTTGTCGGCGAGCCCGTCGGCGAGCAGCGTCGCGTCGATCTCCGGGCGCGGGACCGTCACCGCGAGGCAGGCGACGATCTTTCCCGTGTCGTTGCGCACCGGCGCGGTGATCACCGAGATGCCGCGTTCGAACGACGAATGGCTGAGCCCGTAGCCGCGCGCCGCGTCGGCGCGCACGAGCGCGTACAGCGCGTCGACCGTGGTCGGCGTATACGGCGTCGCGCGTTCGAGGTGCGGCTCCGGATACAGCGCGCGCAACTCCTCCAGCGACAGGTCGCCCATCAGCACATGGCCGTGGGTGGTCGCGTGCGCGGGCAGCCGCGTACCGGCATTGACCCGCACCGAGCTGAACGCGGACGCGACGCTCTGCGCCTTCGCGACGAACACGACGTCGCGGCCGTCGCGGATCACGATATGGGTGGTGAAGCCCGTCGCCTCGCGCAGGCCCTCGATCACCGGCAGGCCGAGATCGGTCAGTTCGAGCGAACTCAGGTATTCGAAGCCGAGCCGCAGCACCGCGACGCCGAGCCGGTAATTACGCTCCCGGTCCACGCGTTCGAGAAAACCCAGCGATTCGAGCGTTTGCAGCAGACGGAAGACGGTCGTGCGCGGGATGCCGAGCCGCTTCGACAGCTCCGGCGCGCCGAGCACCGGTTCGCGCGGCGTGAACTCCGCGAGCAGCCGCAGCCCGCGTTCCAGCCCCGGCACGATGTAGTTCGCCTCGGCGGCGTCGCGTGGTTCGTTCATGCGGCCTCCCCGCCTGCGCACAGGCGGCAGAATGCGTCGATCAACGCGCTGTAGACGCCGGGCGCCTCGACGTAGCCCGCATGCCCGACCTGGGGAATCACCTGCAGTCCGACCCGCACGGCTGCCGCGATGCGCTCGCAGGCGGCGGGCGGCGTGATCGTGTCGAGCGCGCCGACGGCAACCGCCACGCGGCCGCCGAATCCGTCGAGATCCGCGACCAGATCCGCGTTCGCGAGCAGATGCGTCGCCTGCGCATAACCATCGGGCGTGATGCGCGCCATGTTCCAGCGCACCCAGTCGTGCGCGGCCGGATCCGCGTGCGCGGACAGCATCGCCGCGCTGCGCTGCGCCGCCAGCCCCTGCGCGCCCAGTTCCGCGAGCATCGCGAGCCGCGCGTCGCGGCGCGTGGCTCGCAACTCGGCCGATGCCGCGCCGTAGCCGCCTGCCGGCGACAGCAGCAGCAGGCCGGCGAGCCGCCCGGGCCACGCGCGGGCGAAGCCGCCCGCGACCAGCGCGCCGAGCGAATGACCGACCAGGACGCAGCGCCCGATCCCGAGCGCGTCGAGCCAGGCCGCGAGCGCCGCCGCGTAGTCGGCGGCGCACGGCGACGCGGCGCTCACCGGCGTCGACGCGAGATAGCCGGGCGCATCCCAGGCCAGCGTGCGCCGCGCCGCGCCCAGCGCGTCGAGCTGCCGGACCCACGACGCCGCGCCCGATCCGATGCCGTGCAACAGCACCACCGGCAGGCCGCCCGCGGCGGCGCCCGCCTCGCGATAGCCGATCACGCCCGCCGCGCCGGCCTGCACGCGCCGCTCCGGGTAGCAGGCGAGCCGCGCGTCGAACGAGGCGGCGACGGCGTCGCGCCCGGTCGGGTCCGTGTCGATCATGCTCATGGCGTGGTTCATCCCTGCTTCAGCGTTTGAGTTTCGCGAGCGGCGAATCGGGCGGATACGTCGGCGTGATCGGCGCGGGCGAGCCCAGCATCACGCACATCAGCGCGTCCTCCTCGCCGACGTTGATCTCGCTGCGATAGACGCCGGGCGGCACCGAGATCAGGTCGCGTTCGCCGAGCGTCGCTTCCCAGGTCTCGCCGTCGCGCTCGCAGACCACCTTGATGCGTCCGCGCAGCACGAAGAAGATCTCCTCGACATCGACATGGATGTGGCTCGGGCCGATGTTGCCGGCCGGGATCACCATCGTCGAGAACGTGAACTGGCCGGCCGGCACCGTGTTGCTGTCCTTCGCGACGCCCGTGCCGCCCGTACCGACGTAGCGCATCTGCGCGCGCCGATACTTCGGATCGAAGTCGGCCTGGAACTTGAGCGCGTCCCAGTCGTAGCGGCGCGTCTGCAGGCGCGCGACGCGCCCCTCCATCCAATCGCCGAAGCTCTCGCCCGCCGGCTGGCTCCATGATTTGTGTTCGATATCGGCTTCCACCATCGTCATCTCCTAGTCGGTCAAGCAGGTTCAGTGCATCACGAAGCCGCCGTTTACCGGCAGCAGTTGGCCCGTCACGAAGCGCGCGGCATCGGACAGCAGGAACAGCACCGGCCCCGTCGTGTCGTCGGCGGTCTGCGCGCGCGGCAACGCGCGGCCCTGCAGGTAGTACGCATGCCGCTCGGCCGGGACATAGGCGGTCGCCTCGACCTCGGTCAGGCCCGGCGCGATCGCATTGACGGTCACGCCCGCGTCGCCGAACTCGCGTGCGAGCGCATGGGTCAGCGCAATCACCGCGCCCTTGCTCGCGACATACGCGAGCAGCTTCGGCGCGCCCCACAGCGCGGTGTCGGAGGCGAGATTGACGATCGCGCCGCGCCCCGAAGCCGCGAGGTGCGGATAGGCGGCGACGCTCGCGAGCCACAGGCCGCGCACGTTGACGTCCATCACCGCGTCCCAGGTCGCGACGTCCAGCTCGGTCGCGAGCCGGCCGCCCGAGTGGGTGACGGCCGCGTTGTTGATCAGCCCGTCGAGGCCGCCGAGGCGCCGCGCGCCTTCGTCGACGAACGCGCGGATGCTCGCCGGATCCATCAGGTCGACGCCGACGTACTGCGCGTCGCGCCCCTGCGCCGTGAGCCGCTCCGCCAGCGCGCGCCCCTGCGCGTCGAGCAGGTCGCCGAACACGACGCGCGCGCCGGCCGCCGTCAGCGCCTCGACGAACGCCGCGCCGAGCCCGCGCGCGCCGCCCGTGACGAGGATGCGCCGCCCGTCGAGCGCCACCGCCTGCGTGCGCTCAGTCATGGGCGGACTCCGTCGCCGCGCGCTGTGCGTCGAGCGCGGCCAGGTGTTCCTGCGCACGCTGCCGCAACAGCCGCCGCACGCGCGTGATGCCGATGTCGTGCTGGTACAGGTATTCGTGATCGCGCGCGTCCGGCGCGAGGCTTTCGAGCACGTAGCGGTCCTGTTCGAGCACCGCCCAGTGCAGCCCTTCGAGGCGGTTGCGATACAGGAAGCGCCAGACGTCGCGCTGCCAGCCGCTCACCTTGCGGGTGCGCCAGAAATACACTTGGCAGTGGTCGCGATCGACCGGCGTCGCGAAGCCGACGATGCCGAAATTGCCGCCCGGGCCGAACTTCTGCTTGTAGGGAATTTCGAGCCGCAGCCATACGCAGCCGGTCTCGCCCAATTCGACCCAGTCGAAGTTCACGTCGCGCTGGTTGACCTTCTCGAACATCAGGCCCGTGTCGGTCTTGCGCACGCGCATGTCCGCCTGCTTGTCGCCTTCGGCCATCGAGTGGGACGCCGCGTGCAGATAGGCGCCGTGCATCGGATCCATCACGTTGTCGATCGCGTACTGATAGTTGCAGCGCCAGTTCGACACGCACAGGAACTGCGCGTACTCGGGCGCGACCAGTTCGTCCGGCAGGCGCAGCGGCGCAGGTTCGCGAGGCGCGTCGTCGCCGAACCAGACGAAGATCGCGCCCGCGCGCTCCTCGACCGGATACGACTTCACGCAGGCCTGCCCTTCGAGCGGACAGTTCGCGACGGCGGGCACGCGCGCCACCGTCCCGGCGCCGTCCACCTCGACGCCGTGATACCAGCATGCGACGCGCTCGCCGAGGTTCCAGCCGAGCGACAGGCGCGCGCCGCGATGCGGGCAGCGATCCTCGAGCGCATGCACGCGGCCCGCCTGATCGCGCCACAGCACGATCTGCTCGGACAGGCGGGTCAGGCCGACGGGCGCGTTCGACACCTGCCAGCTCGGCGCGACGGGATACCAGTAGTTGCGGATGCCGCGATCGAGATAGTCGCGGATCGGATCGCCGTGCGTGGACGGCTGGACGGGGGACGTCATGATTGGGGACTCCGGTGTCGAGGGGAAGCGGCGATGAACGGTGATGCCGTCACGCGCCCAGCGCGGCCAGCGCCGCGCGGAAGCGCTCGACGGTCCACGCCGCGCCGTCGGGCGCACGGCTGCCGAGCCGGTTCAGGCCGTCGATCACGTCCTCCAGCTCGGTGGCGCCGCTGTCGAACACGCGCTCGAGCGCATCGCCCAG
>NZ_JAAGNW010000124.1:11922-14577 GCF_010645215.1 Burkholderia multivorans
GATCGTTCTCGTAGCGGGTGGGCTCCGCGTCGCGGGTTTGCCAGACCTGGTTCTGCGCCGAGCCGGGCGCCTCGATCTGCCCCTTGCCGGCCACGTTGTTCGGCTCCGGCGCGCGCCACGGCTGCAGGTAGGGATTGAAGTTCAGCGTCGTCTCGCTCATGTCATTCCACCTTGATCTGGATTTCGTCGCCGGCCAGCCGGACCGAGTAGGTCTTCAGCGCGCGCCCGCCCGGCCCCTTCAGGCATGCGCCGGTACGGATGTCGAACACCGCCTCGTGCAGCGGGCACTCGATCGTGCCCTCATCGACGAAGCCCTGCGTGAGCAGCGCGTATGCGTGCGGACAGACGTTCTCGAGCGCGTAGACGTCGTCGCCGACGCGGTAGATCCCGACCTCGACGCCGTCGGTGCGCTTGAACTCGATCGGCGCATCCGCGGACAGCGCGCCGGCGTGTCCGGCGCAAACCCATTGTTCAGACATCTCAACCCTTCCTTCAGAAGATCGACATCACAATTTGTTCCATACAAGGAACGCTGGTTTATGGATGGTGATTATAGGACTGGGCTCGACACAGAAAAATAAAAAGCGTGGGGCCCTAGGGAAAACACCGAACGGGCGAAGGCGGGATCCACGATGCGATCGGCCTTCAGCCGATATGTCACGTATTTCAGGCTGCTTTCGTGGGAACGAGATGCGCCGGCATGCGGGATATCCCTGCCGTATCGAGCGGCCGAATTATTTTTTTTCATGCCGGGGCCGCTTCTATACTTCATCCCACCCAGGGTACAAAGTTCCATATATGGAACAAATAGAAGACCCAGACAATGCGGCAGCGACGCGCCGGGCGGCCGACCGGCGCGCGAGCGCTGCCCGCTTCCACTCGGAAACAGGTCAGGAGATCAGATGGTCAAGCATGCATGGGCGGTCCTGCTGAGCGCGGGCGCCATCACGGGCGCGCAAGCGCAAAGCAGCGTGACGCTGTACGGCAGCCTCGACGCCGGCGTCGCCTACGTGAACAACGTCGGCGGCAGCGCGAAGTGGCTGATGATCCAGGGCAACACCCAGCCCGACCGCTGGGGTCTGAAGGGGCGCGAGGATCTCGGCGGAGGGCTCGCCGCGGTGTTCCAGCTGGAGAACGGCTTCTACACGAACAACGGGCAACTGGCGACCGCGAACACGCTGTGGAACCGCGCCGCCTATGTCGGCGTGGAATCCGAGCGCTATGGCGCGGTCACGCTCGGTCGCCAGACGCCGCTCAGTTTCGACTGGCTCGATCCGCTCGGCACCGCGTACCTGGCCATGAGCTGGTATGCGTTCCACCCGGGCAACCTCGACGGGCTCGCCGCGACCGGCAACGTGCCGTACAACAACGCGGTCAAGTACCGTTCGCCGACGTTCGCCGGGTTCACCGCCGCCGCGGTGCTCGCGCTCGGCAACACGACGAACTTCGCGACCGGCCGCTCGTTCGGCGTCGGGCTGCGTTATGCGAACGGCCCGCTGCAGGCCGCCGCCGTGTACTCGAACGAACACAACCGCTCGCTGCTCATCAGCCAGACCGGGATCACGAGTTTCCAAGGGCAGAACACCGCGAACGGCTATCTCGCGGACAAGGTGGAGAACATGGGGGTGGGCGCCTCCTACGCGTTCGGCGACCTGCTCGTGCACGCGCTGTACACGCGCACGACGATGCAGTCGAACGGCCAGTCCGACACGTTCCAGAGCTACGACGCCGGCGCGAACTACCGGATCACGGCCGCCAATACGCTGGCGGGCGGCGCGGCCACCTCGACGCTCGCGGGGCGGCGCTGGACGCAATTCGAACTCGGTGACATCTACGCGCTGTCGAAACGCACCCAGCTGTATGCGAACGTGCTGTATGAGCGCGGCAGCGGCGGCGCGCAGGCCGCGTTCTTCACCGCGGGCATCTCGGGCTCGGCGAACCAGGTGATCCTGCTGACGGGCATTCATCACTCGTTCTGAATCCGTGCGCCCGGCCCACCCGCGTCGCGACCGTGTTCGCGCTCGCGGTGGCGTGAGACGTCTCACGCGGGTGGAGCCGTCCCGTTCCGCGCATGCGCGGGCCGTTCCCACCGCGCGCGCTGCTCATCTCGTCGCGCTGGCCTGGCCCGGCCGCAGCGCCCGGGACAGCGCGTCGCGCCTGGCCGCCTCGCAGCGCGGCGATCCGTAGTGCCAATCGTCACTGCTCCGGATATCGGCACACAAGCATCGGCGCGCGATGCGCGCGCGCAGTTTTTCTTCGAGCGTCGGATAGCGCACCATCTGCTGATCGTGGATCCGGGCCGCCTCGTCGAGTGTCGCCTGCTGCGTCAGCATGCGCATCTGCATGAGCACGCCGACCAGATTTAGGCTCGACTCCTGCGCTTCCTTCGGGACGGAGAAGATGGCATTGCATAGAACCCGAGGACCTGCGCAGGCGCGTCGCACAGGCGCTCCGGCACTTCATGGCCCGCCGCCACGTCGAGCAGCGAGAATGCTGCCTCGCCGCAACCGTTGTAGGTGCGCGGCAGATATTCCGCGATCCCGGGCGCGACGTTCACGGCATGCCTGCCGGCTTCCCACAAGGTGGCGAACAGGAACGTCATCATGCCCGCCGTCCAGCGCGCGTATTGCGCGCGCGCTCATCGCAGCAATGCGC
>NZ_JAAGNW010000124.1:14587-16184 GCF_010645215.1 Burkholderia multivorans
ATCGCGACCTTGTGCCGCGCATGCGCGACGGTCGGATCGGTGTCGAGCGGGCGATAGTTGAGCCGCAGCGACAGATCGACGGCCGCGCCGCACACGGCCTCGACGAGCCGCTCCTTCTCGCCCGCGTCGCCGATCTCGGAGCGCGGCACGGTCGCCGTGATCGCGGCGACGATCGACCCCGAGTGGTCGCGCACCGGCGCGGTGACGGCGGAGATGCCGGTCTCGAACGCGCCTTCGCTGATCGCGTAGCCGAGCCGTGCGTACTGGCGCACGCGCTCGTACAGTTCGTCGATCGTCGCGGGCGTATGTTCGGTGAACGCGTCGAGCCGCTTCTCCGGATACAGCTGGCGCATCGCGTCGCGCGTGAGATCGCCCATCAGCACATGGCCGTGCACGGTCGCGTGCGCGGGCAGCCGGGTCCCGACGTGCACCTTCACCGAACCGAACATCGACGCATGGCTCTGCGCCTTCGCGACGAACACCACGTCCTGCCGGTCGCGGATCAGCAGGTGGGTGGACAGCTGCGTCGCCTCGCGCAGCCGCTCGAGCACCGGCCCGCCGAGGTCGGTCAGTTCGAGCGAATTCAGGTATTCGAAGCCGAGCCGCAGCACGCCGACGCCGAGCCGGAAATGGCGATCGCCGTTCACGCGTTCGAGAAAGCCGAGCGCTTCGAGGGTTTGCAGCAAGCGAAAGGTGGTCGTGCGCGGGATGCCGATCCGCTTCGACAGCTCCGGCGCGCCCAGCACGGGCTCGCGCGCCGAGAACTCGGCGAGGATCCGCAAGCCGCGTTCGAGCCCCGGAACGAGATAGGAGGCGCCGCTCGCGGCGTCATCGTCGCTGTCCGACGCGGCGGGCGCGGCGTCGGCCTGCGGGCGCGCGGAAGCGGCGCCCCGTTTCGCGGCGACGGTTGTCGTTGGTTTGGCCATGGCGGCTGAAAGTGACGGAAAACAACCCGAATCATAACGCGAAGCACCCGTCGGCCCGCGGCCGGCTCACGCGGCGTCGCGCCCCGCCGAAGCCGTGCGCGGCGTCACCCAGCGGAACGTGAGATTGATCCGCTCGCCCTGCACGGCCGGCTCCTTCGGCACGCGATGGCGCCATTCCGCCTGGGTGCGGCCGCGCATCACGAGCAGGCTGCCGCTCGTCATCCGATACGCCTGAACGACGCCCGTCGCGTTGTGCCGCAGGTCGAAACGGCGCGTCGCGCCGAAGCTGAGCGAGGCGATCACGGGCTCGCCGCCCAGTTCCGGCTCGTTGTCCGCGTGCCAGCCCATCCCGTCGGCGCCGTTCCGGTAGCGGTTCAGCAGCACGCTGTTGAAGCGCGCGCCGCAGGCCGCTTCGGCGGCGTCGCGCAGCGCGCGCACCGCGGGCGTCCACGCGGCCGGCAGGTTGCGGATGCCGGAATACACGTAGACCGCGTCGGCCTCGCCCTGCCACGCGGTCAGGCGCGGCAGCGGCAGCCGGCCGCGCGGCGTGCGCATCGTGTCCTGGCGCCAGGCCGGCTCGGCGATCAGGCGCGCGAGCCACGCGCCGGCCGCCTCGGGACCGATCCAGCCGGGCCGCCAATCGACGTCCGGCAGCGGCACGTCATCGAACA
>NZ_JAAGNW010000124.1:16194-20030 GCF_010645215.1 Burkholderia multivorans
CAGCGCGGCATGGCGACGCGCCCGGCCTCCGGGCGCGTCGCCGGCCCTTTCTGAAATTCTAGTCGCACGGCAGCCCACCGCTTGCGCTTTCATCCGGATTCCACCATGACGCTTTCCGCCTCCGCCCTCGATCAACTGTTCCGCACCGCACGCACTCACAACGCGTGGCAACCGAAGCCCGTCGACGACGCCCTGCTGCGCGAACTGGTCGACCTCGTCAAGTACGGCCCGACTTCCGCCAATGCCAGCCCGGCCCGGTTCGTGTTCGTGAAATCCCCCGAGGCGAAGGCGAAGCTCAAGCCTGCGCTCTCGGAAGGCAATCTCGAGAAGACGATGGCGGCGCCCGTCACCGTGATCGTCGGCATGGACCTCGCGTTCTACGAGCACCTGCCGCGCCTGTTCCCGCATGCGGACGCGCGCAGCTGGTTCGCGGGCAACCCGGCGCTGATCGAGGCCACCGCGTTTCGCAACGCCTCGCTGCAAGGCGCGTATCTGATCCTCGCCGCACGCGCGCTCGGCCTCGACGCCGGGCCGATGTCGGGCTTCGATCCGGCGCAGGTCGACGCCGCGTTCTTCGCCGGCACGTCGATCAAGGCGAATTTCCTCGTCAATCTCGGCTACGGCGATCCGAAGGGCCTGTTCCCGCGCAGCCCGCGCTTCGATTTCGACGATATCGCGCGCATCGAGTAAGCGCTCCGCCCCCTGCGCCGGCACGTCCGGCGCCTCCCCTTGCCGGTCTCCCCATGCGCCGCATCTCTTCCTTCCTGCTCCGCCTGACCGTCATCGGCGTGCTGCTGCATGCCTATGTCGGTTTCCGCCTGATTCCCGACCTGAACGCGCCCGCCGCGCGCTGGGGCGCCGCGCTGTGGCTCGTCGCGTCGTGCTTCCTGATTCCGCTCGGCATGCTGTCGCGCACCTTCGAGCGCCAACCGCTCGGCGATCGCGTCGCCTGGATCGGCCTGCTCGCGATGGGCTTCTTCTCGTCGCTGCTGGTGCTCACGCTCGCGCGCGACGTGCTGCTCGCGTCGCTGCTGACGATCGACACGTTCGCGCCCGGCACGCTCGCGTTCGCGCATTGGCGCGCCGCCAGCGCAGCGGGCGTGCCGCTCGCGGCGCTGGCGGTCAGCGCGATCGGCTTCGTCAACGCGCGCCGCCGCGCGCGCGTGGTCGACGTCGACGTGCCGATCGACGGCCTGCCCGCCGCACTCGACGGTTTCACGATCGTCCAGATCAGCGACATCCACGTCGGGCCGACGATCAAGCGCGGCTATGTCGAGGCGATCGTCGAGGCGGTCAACCGGCTCCAGCCGGATCTGATCGCCGTGACGGGCGACGTCGTCGACGGCACGGTCGAACAGCTCGCGCGCCACGCCGCACCGCTCGGCGCGCTGCGCGCACGGCATGGCGCGTACGTGGTCACCGGCAACCACGAGTACTACTCGGGCGCCGATGCGTGGATCGCGGAATTCCGCCGGCTGGGGCTCGACGTGCTGCTCAACGAGCATCGCACCCTCGTCCACGGCGACGGCCAGCTCGTGATCGCGGGCGTGACCGACTATTCGGCGGGCCACTTCGATCCCGCGCAGCGCGGCGACGCGGGCGCGGCGCTCGCGGGCGCGCCCGCCGACATCCGGATCCGCGTGCTGCTGGCCCATCAGCCGCGCAGCGCCGATGCGGCGGCGGACGCCGGCTTCACGCTGCAGTTGTCGGGCCATACGCACGGCGGCCAGTTCTTCCCGTGGAATTTCTTCGTGCGGCTGCAGCAGCCGTTCACGGCCGGGCTCGCGCGCCTGAACGGGCTGTGGGTCTACACGAGCCGCGGCACCGGCTACTGGGGGCCGCCGAAACGCTTCGGCGCGCCGTCCGAGATCACCCGGGTCCGGCTGGTGCGCGCGCCCGGCGCCTGAATCCATCCCGTCGCTCACGCGGGCGCGAGGCGCGCGTCCCTCTCCCGTAGGCGGCCGCGCCGCCGCCGGCGCGCACCGTGCGGGTTGACGGGCGCGACGGGTCGCCCCTAGAATGCCGGCCATTCAATCATTCAGGAATCGTCGTGGACAGTAGCAGCGCAACGCCCACACGCTTCGCCGCCTGAACGCCCGCCTGCCGCAGCCGCCGCGCTGCCGCCGCCCGCGTTCCGTGCGCGCGGCGCGTGCCCCCTCCGTTTCACACAACCCGACCCGTCCACGCGGTACATTGCTCGCGAGGACGCCGGTGCGCGAGCCCGCGCGCCGCCGGTTGCCTGGAAACGGCGACGTCACATGTACGGCAGGACAACTATGACTCTCGATTTCGCACTTCGTCTTTTCACCGCGTTCGCCTGCGGCGTCGCGATCGGCCTGGAGCGGCAGATGCGCCAGCGCACCGCCGGCCTGCGCACGATCACGCTCGTCACGAGCGGCGCCTGCCTGTTCGTCACGCTCGGCGTCCTGACCGGCAACGGCATCGCCGGCGTCACGCAGATCGCGGCCTACGTCGTGTCCGGCGTCGGCTTCCTCGGCGGCGGCGTGATCATGCGCGACAAGGGCTCCATCCAGGGCATCAACACGGCGGCGACCCTGTGGTGCTCGGCCGCGGTCGGCGTGCTGTCGGGCTCCGGCCACTACCTGCCGGCCATCGCCGGCACCGGCGTCGTGCTGCTCACCAACACGCTGCTGCGCGGCGTGAGCCAGGCGATCAACTCGACGCCCGTCTCCAACGCGGACCTGGTGCGCGAATACCAGATCACGGCGATCTGCCTCGCGTCCGACGAAGTGCATATCCGGACGCTGCTGTCGAACTCGCTGTACGCGAAGCCGCTGTCGTTCCAGAGCCTGACGAGCGAGGACGTGCCCGAGCAGCCCGAGCGGATCAAGGTGACCGCGACGCTCAAGCTGCACCCGAAGGATCAGCAGAGGCTCGAGCAGATCGCGAGCCGGATGAGCATGGAGAAGAGCATTTCGAGCGTCAGCTGGACCGCCCGCGAAGCCGAACCGCTGATGGAATGACGCCACGCGGCAAGCGCGTGGCGTGCGGCCTCACGGCGCCTCGATCAGGCCCATCGCGATCGCTTTCACGACGGCCTGCACCTTGTTGGTCGCGGCGAGCTTGTCGAGGATGTTGTTGACGTGGAAGTTCACCGTGCGCTCGGAGATGCTCAGGATCTGGCCGATCTCGCATGCGGTCTTGCCCTCGCCCGTCCAGCACAGAACCTCGCGCTCGCGCTGGGTCAGCGTGACGTTTGCTTCCGGCGCGAGCTTCGGCACCAGGAAGCGGCTCATCAGCGAGTGCGACAAGTTCGCGAGCCAGTTGGTCTGCAAGGTCAGCATGTTGATTTCGGCGGGCGTGAGCCGATCCGCATGGCGCGCGATCGTCAGCAGACCGAACACACCGCGCGCGGCCCAACTCGACTGCGCGACGCCGACGGCCAATCCGTGCTCGCGCGCATCATTCCACAGGCGCGGCTGGTCGGCGCTGTCCGCCTCCGGCCAGACGATCATGTTGGTGGTGCGCGCACCTTCACGCACGGTCGAGTGGATGTCGAGGTACGACATCTCCTGATAGCGCGCCATCCAGCCTTCGGGATAGGTGTCGAAGATCGCGACGGCCGGCTTCGATACCGGCAGCGGCACCCGGATCCCATAGCAGCAGTATTCGAAGCCTAGACGCTTGGTATAGGCCGCGATGAGTTGAAACAGCTGCTGCTCGTTTTCCGCAGCGCTAAATTGTTGATAGGCATCTTGCCAGCGCAGTTCCATTTGATCTCCGACAACTTCACGCTGTCATACTTGCTAGGTTTCAGCCTGCCCGCGGACTGATACATTCCGCGCATGAATTCACCACTGCTTCATCGCTTCTGC
>NZ_JAAGNW010000125.1:0-1680 GCF_010645215.1 Burkholderia multivorans
ATGATCCGGCGATGAACAGCATCGTGCTCGCCGCGCCGGACGGCCACGAATTCGAGCTGTGCAAGTGCCACGCCTGAGCGGCCGTGGCTACCCCCCAGCCTGACCCGCCATCCTTGCACGGCGCGCAGGGGCAGGGGACCGGGCAGGCCCCCTGCGCCCCCGGGTCAGTTGACCTTCAGCTGGCCGCCGCGGCCGAGGCCGCCCTTGACGTCCTGGGCCTTGTAGCTGCGCAGCGAGACAACCATCTTGTTGTACGCGTCGATGAACGCGACCACCGTGGCCTTGCCTTCCGGCGTCGACGTGAAGCCGCTCAGGCCGCCGCCCACGCCGCCGCCGAAGCCCGACAGCGCCGCGCCGAAGTTGGTCGCGGTCGAGCTGCCTTCTGCGGCGGCGATCTGCACCGCCGAGCGTACGTCGAACAGCGTCAGCGTGACGACCGACGACTTCGTCTGCAGGCTGCCCGCGACCCGCGCCACCGCGCTGCTGCCGATCAACCCGCCGATCATGCTGCCGATGCCGCCGACCGGCGAGTCGTTGATCACGATCTGCGGTTCCATGTAGTAATCGGCCGCGACGCGCTGACCCTTCTGCTGCTTCGAACCCGCGCGATACTCGCCGGTATTGCGCTGCAGGTCGGTGATGCGGGACAGGCGCGCATCGCTCTTCTGGTTGCCGATCGAGGTGATCACGAAGCAGTTGGACTGCTGCACCGCGAGGCGCAGCAGCGGATCGATGCTCGTCACCTTGGTGGCGCTGCCGAACTGGCCCCACCAGTCGGCGTTGCGGCCGTCGTCGACCGCGATCGTGCCGAGCGGCGAGGTGCAGCGCTGCAGCGTCGAATCGGCGCCGGCGCTGGTGCCGCCCGCGGCCGCGCCCGTCACGCCGGCATTCTCGCCGCCCGGCGTCACCATGCCGCCGCACGCGGCGAGCGACGCGGCCAGCGTCGCCGCGACCGCGCATTTGAAGGTGAAACGGCTGGAGTGAGTGGTCTTCATGTCGTTATGGATCACAGTTGAGTCGATGTTCGGCCTAGTGCGTGATGCGCGTTGCTAAGCCCCCGGCAAGGCGCGCGACGAGTTGGTCTCCCCGCTGCGGCCCGGCAGCTTCAGGATCCGGTCAATACCAGTACCAGGACGTCTCACGCCAGACGCCCTGGTACGGGTAGCCCGAATTCCAGTAGCCGTAATAGACGTCACGCCAGCGCGTGAGCCACTTGTATTCCTGCTCGTCGGATTGCTTGGCCGCGCGGGCCTGTTCGAGCAGCTTCTGCGAGTCCTTGTCGCCGCGGCTCACCGCGATCGACAGCCATTTCTCGGCTTCGCGCGGATCCGAGCCCATCTCTTCGAGGCCGAACAGGTAGTAGCTGCCGAGCGCTTTCTGGGCGGCGAGGTTGCCGCCCTCGGCGGCCTTGCGCATCCAGACGAGCGCCTGATAGCTGTCCTGCCGGACGCCGTCGCCGCGGAAGTAGCGCAGGCCGAGGTCGTAGGCCGCACGCGGCTCGGTCTCGGCGCTGGCCTTCAGCGCGGCGACGCGGGGATCGACGCGCTCGGACGCGTTGGCCGAGGCGTCGAACGACCCCTGGTCCTTCGGACGGTCCGCGCAGCCCCGGTCGTCGCAGATGCGCACCAGGTTGCCGGCGGACGGATTTTGCGCGCAGGCGGCGAGCGCCAGGACGGCGAT
>NZ_JAAGNW010000125.1:1690-3530 GCF_010645215.1 Burkholderia multivorans
CGCGAGAAAGCGATGCTTCATGTTGACCCTCGGTCCCCTGTTGACTGCTGACGACATCACCCCGATGCAGGCCATTCGTTAGGAATCCATAGCCATTGGTGCGACGCATACCGACGGATCTTGCGATTTCGATGGGGTCCTTGGCGGGGATCCTGGCAACGCGTGATACGCAAAACCGCTTTCCCGTCAGTCGCGCTGAATTTTTATCCGGCCGGCAAATCGGGATTAATCCTTTAATTGCCGCCGCTTCAATCGGGCTTGCGTGGATCGGGATAATAAAATCTCTTCGTTACAGCGGGGGTATCCGCCCGTCCAGATTTGGTGACTCGCCGTCCAACGGGAGAGGTGCGTCTCTAAATTCTCTCGTTAAATGAGAAATTCTGTCGGGCGTCGGCCGGACTGCTATTGCAGATTGTTGATGGGAAGCCTATTTTCTGGGAGAGACGCTCGGTTTTATTTCGGGGCTGATCACTGTGACGCGTTCCATGTCAGAATATTTCCTTGCATCGGAGGATAGCCGTCGGGTTTGGCTCAAGTCGCCTGAAAGCTTGTTTCAGGCACTTCATGTCAAACAAAGTTAAGTAGAAGAGAGCGGAAGTTAATCCCGCGAACGATTATCCCGGGAAATTCGGAATGCAAAGTCACGGTGCGATCTGCACAGGTTTTATTGTGATTGGGCGTGAGCCGGCGGGATTTTCACAGGTGGGCGGGCGGTGGGTTTCGTTTCCGGTTTCAGGCGGGAGCGGGGCGTCACATTCCACATGACAAGCGCGACGACGCAGCGCGCGCAATGAAGAAAGGAAACGACGCCTGCCGGCGTGCGCAGCGGCCGAGAGTCCGCTTCGCGCTGTCGACCGGACAGGCTGGGGTACCGTCAATGGACGACATATCTAAGCAGGATGCTGGCCAACTGGGGGCGGCCCTGGATGCGGCGGGGGGACACGCCGCGCTGGTGCATCGGTCGCTTGCCGCGGCGGAGGCGGGCCGTGCGGATTCCGCGGCCCGTGATGCCCGTGATGGACGCGAGACGGCCCCGGGCCTGGCTGCGCCGCCCGGGCATCCGGATCCGCTCGAGGGGCTGGCAGCGGAATTGCAGGTCTCGGATGCTGCGAGCGAGCTGCTGTTCGACTACCTGTGCTCGTTGCGCAAACATCTGCCGCATCTGAGCGCGGCGGAGACGCCGCACGTGATCCAGGCAACCAACAGCCTGATGAGAGCAGGGCTGCGCCCGCTGCCCGACACCGTGCGCGACGAAGGGCGGGCGCAGCCCAACACGGTGCTGTTCCAGCGCGTGCAGCGCTACATCGACAGCAATCTGGCCAGCGCCGACCTCACGCCCGAGCGGATCTGCAAGGACGTCGGCATCTCGCGCTCCAAGCTGTACCAGCTGTTCGCGCCGTCGGGCGGCGTGATGCGCGTCGTGCAGCGCGAGCGGCTGCTGCGCATTCGCGAGATCCTCGCCGATCCGGCGCGACCGAAGATGCGCATCGCGGAGATCGCGTGGTGCCACGGCTTCGTGAGCGAGAAGCACTTCAGCCGGGTCTTCAAGGCCGAATTCGGCCACACGCCGCGCGAGACCCTCGAACGCGCGCAACGCGCCGGCGCCTGAACGGCCGGCCGCCGCGCAGCGGCCGGTGCGCCACCCGATGCGCTGCCTGGAAACCGATGCCATAAATCTTTAACGATGGGCCGCGACAATGGCGCACGTGTCGATTGCCGTGAGTTGGATCCGGCGTTGCACACGTGTGCAATCCCGTCGCGAGCCACGCGGCATTCACCCGAGAGAGACCCGATGAAACTGTCCAGCCGCCTGCGCGCGTTATCCGTCGCCATCGCCCTT
>NZ_JAAGNW010000125.1:3540-6257 GCF_010645215.1 Burkholderia multivorans
ATTGCTGAAGCTGCCGAACAGCGGCCTGTACCAGAAGCTCAAGCTGTCGCTGCGCGAGGGCACGAGCGCGTACGACCTGATCATGATGGACGACACCTGGGCGCCCGAATTCATCGGCAACGGCTGGCTGAAGCCGCTGCCCGGCGCGCTCGCGGACGCGGACCTCGTGCCATCGACGGTCGCGCTCGGCCGCGCCGCCTCGGGCGGCCTGTATGCGCTGCCGGTGGTCGGCAACGTCGAGCTGTTCGCCTACCGCAAGGATCTGCTCGCGAAATACAAGCTGCAGCCGCCGCGCACCTGGGACGATGTGCTGAAGATCGCGCAGACCATCGGCGCGGCGGACAAGCAGACCGCCGGCGTGGTGTTCCGCGGCACCAAGGGCAATCCGGTCGTGACGGGCTTCCTGCCGATCCTGTGGGCGTACGGCGGCGATGTGCTCGACCGCGACGGCAAGGTCGCGATCGACACGCCGCAGGCGCGCGCGGCCCTGAAGACCTTCCTCGCGCTCAAGCCCTGGGCGCCGCGCGACGTCGACGTCTACGGCGCGGCCGAAGTGCGCGACGCATTGCAGCGCGGCGCGGCGGCGCAGGCGATCGAGGTCTGGCCGGCATGGATTCCGGCGCTCGACGATCCGCAGCAGTCGCGGGTCGTCGCGCAGATCGGCTTGCAGGCGCCGCCGGGGCAGGTGACGGGCCCGGCGCCGATGCTCGGCATCTGGCAGATGGCGATTCCGAAGGACGCGCCGCACGCGAAGCTCGCGCAGGAGTTCCTGGCCTACCTGACCTCGCGCGACACGCAGACGCGCCTCGCCGGGCTCGGCCTGCCGCCGACCCGCCGCAGCGTGTTCGCGGATCCGGCGCTGGTCAAGCAGTTCCGCTGGTATCCGGACCAGCTGAAGGCGCTCGAGGCGGGCCGCGCGCGGCCGCGCGTGAAGGACTGGCAGCAGCTCGAAAGCATTCTCGGCGACCAGCTGCAGCTCGCGCTGACGGGCCAGAGCGCGCCGGACGCCGCCTTGCGCCAGGCCGCGCAGAAGATGACGCAGGCGCTCGCGGCGGGCAGCCAGTGACGCGCGCGTCCTGCACGCCGGAGTCGAACCGATGAAATCGATGCGCGGCGTCCTGCCGCTCGCGCTCCTGACCGCGCCCGCGCTGCTGGTGCTCGGCGTGCTCGCGCTGTATCCGGTGGCGCGCGTGCTGGCCGACTCGTTCCTGCGCGGCGGCGGGGCGGGCGGCCCGGTGTTCGCGGGGCTTGCGCATTACCGGGCGGTGCTCGGCGACGACGCCTTCGCGGCGAGTTTCGTCAACACGCTGCATTTCACCGTGGTCGCGTCGCTCGCCGAGGTGGCGCTCGGCTTCGGGCTCGCGCTGCTGTTCGTGCGCGCGTTTCCGGGCCGGCGCATCGCGCTGCCGCGCGCGATCCTGCCGATGATGCTGTCGACGCTCGTGTGTTCGGCGATCTGGCGCAACTGGCTCAACTACAACGGCTTCCTGAATGCGCTGCTGGCGGCATTCGGCCTGCCGGGCGTGCGCTGGCTGTCCGATCCGCAGCTCGCGATCTGGTCGCTGATCCTGGTCGACGTGTGGCAATGGACGCCGATGGCGTTCCTGATCATCCTGGCCGGTTTGCAGGCGATTCCGCGCGAGCTGTACGAGGCCGCGCGCACCGACGGCGCGAGCGACTGGCAATGCCTCGCGCACATCACGCTGCCGCTCGCCGCGCCGCAGATCGCGCTCGCGCTGCTGCTGCGCTCGATCGACACCTTCAAGCTGTTCGACAAGGTCTACGCGCTGACGGGCGGCGGGCCGGGCAACGCGACGCAGACCCTGTCGACCTATGTCTACGACACGGGCTTCCGTTTCTTCAACCAGGGGCCGGCCAGCGCGGCGGCAGTCCTGATGCTCGCGGCGTCGGCCGTGCTGGTCTCGGGGTATGTATGGCTATCGTTTCGCAAGCGGGGCAACTGATGGACGCGCCGGCACCGGCCGCGCCGTCGCGTCCGGCCGCCCGCGCGATGGGCAGGATGGCGCGCGGCGTCTTGCGCGGCGCGGCGCTGCTCGCCTTGCTGCTGCCTTGTCTGTGGATGCTCGGCGCGGCCTTCATGCCGACGCTCGAGCGGCTCGATCATCCGCTGCGGCTGTGGCCGGCCGCGCCGACGTTCGCGCATTTCTCGGCGGTCTGGGCCAGCGGGATCGGCGGCCAGGTCGCGAATTCGCTGCTGGTGAGCAGCGGCGCGACCGTCCTGTCGCTGGCGCTCGCGTTTCCGGCCGCCTACGCGCTCGCACGGCTGCGCTTCCCGGCGCGCCTCGACCTGCTGTTCCTGCTGCTGGTGCTCGCGCTGAAGCTGATGCCGCCGATCACGATCGCCGTGCCGCTGTTCACGCTCGCGAAAACCCTGCATCTGCTCGATTCGCTGCCCGGGCTGATGCTCGCCTACCAGATCTACACGCTGCCGATGGCGATCTGGATGCTGCTGTCGTTCGTGCGCGAGGTGCCGATCGAATACGAGGAGGCGGCCTGCCTCGACGGCGCGGGACTCGCGCGCCGTCTCCTGCACATCGTGCTGCCGCTGTGCGCGCCGGGGCTGATGGCGACCGCGATCTTCGTGTTCATCGCCGCATGGAACGAATTCCTGCTCGCGCTGCTGTTCGTGTCGACGCCGAGCCGCTTCACGCTGCCGCTCGCGATCGCCGGCTACGTCACCGAGAACGGCATCGACT
>NZ_JAAGNW010000125.1:6267-7980 GCF_010645215.1 Burkholderia multivorans
ACTGGGGCGACCTGATGAGCGCGGGGCTGATCGCGTCGCTGCCGACGCTGGCCGTGGCGGGCTACGTGCAGCGCTATCTGCTGCGCGGCTTCGCGGGTGGACTGAAATAGATCGAACAAAGCCCGGGCCGCGCGACGGCCCGGGCGCGAGAGGCGCCTGAATCCGGCCGGACGCTGTCGCGCCCGCCATACAACCATTAGGAGTCCAGTAGAAATGAACAAGCGCATGGCCGTCTTCGCGGCAGCGGGTTTCGCGGCCGCCGCCGCGCATGCCCAGAGCAGCGTCACGCTTTACGGGGTGCTCGACAACGGCATCGTCTACCAGAACAGCAGCACTTCGCGCGGCTCGACTTCGGGCGGCCGTTCGGCCGTGACGATGTCGACGGGCGCGTGGGCCGGCAGCCGGTTCGGCCTGAAGGGCGGGGAGGATCTCGGCGGCGGCACGAAGGCGATCTTCCAGCTCGAATCCGGCGTCAGCACGACCAACGGCACCGCGCAGTTCGCGGGCGGCATCTTCACGCGGCAGGCGTGGGTCGGCCTGACCAACCCCGTCTACGGCTCGCTGACGGCCGGCCGCCAGTACACGGCGTACTACACGCTGCTGTCGCCGTACAGCCCGACCACCTGGCTGACCGGCTTCTTCGGCGCGCACCCGGGCGACATCGACTCGCTCGACACCACGATCCGCGCGAACAATTCGCTTGTCTACACGTCGCCGAAGATCGGCGGCTTCACCGTGAGCGGGTCGTATGCGCTGGGCGGCGTCGCCGGCAGCGTCAACCGCGGCTCCACCTGGAGCGCCGCGCTGCAATACCTGAACGGGCCGCTCGGTATCGCGGCCGGCTTCCAGCGCGTCAACAATTCCACGCCCGGCGGCGGCGCGTGGGGCGCGGATTCGACGACCAGCTCCGGCGGCCAGCCGGGCGTGTCGGCGATCAACAACGGCTACCAGACCGCGCAGGCGCAGCAGCGCGTCGCGGTGACGGCCGGCTACCAGTTCTCGTCGGCGTGGGACGTGTCGGTGTCGTATTCGAACGTGCAGTACTTGCCGGGCGCCGGCTCGGCGTTCCGCAATACGGCGACCTTCAACACGGGCGGCATCGCGCTGCACTGGAAGCCGAGCGCGACCTGGGACCTCGCGGGCGGCTACAGCTACACGCGTGCGACCCAGTCGAACGGCATCACGAGCGCCGCGCAGTATCACCAGCTGTCGCTGACCCAGTACTACAGCCTGTCGAAGCGTACCGGCCTGTACCTGGGCGAGGCGTTCCAGCGCGCGAACGGCAAGACGATCGGCTCGAACGGCACGCAGATCATCGATGCAACCGCCTCGGTCGGCGACGGCTTCAACGGCACGCCCGCCTCGACGCGCACGCAGATCGTCGTGGGCGGCGGGATGCTGCATCGCTTCTGACGCGACCGCGTCCGGCTCCGCATGCGCCGCGCCCGCTCAGCCGGGCGCGGCGCCTTGGCAAAGACAACCAGGAATCTTCGTGGCGACACTCACGCTCAACGCGGTGCGCAAGACCCGCGCGCTCCGGCAGCCGGTGCTGCATCTCGTCGACCTCGACGTCGCCGACGGCGAATTCGTCGTGCTGGTCGGCCCGTCCGGCTGCGGCAAATCCACGCTGCTGCGGCTCACGGCGGGCCTCGACAGCGTGACGTCGGGCGAGATCCGCATCGGCGGGCGGCGGGTCAACGACATCGAGGCGCG
>NZ_JAAGNW010000125.1:7990-8875 GCF_010645215.1 Burkholderia multivorans
ATCGCGTTCGGGATGCGCATGCGCGGCATCGCGCCCGACGCGATCCGCACGCGGGTCGCGCAGACGGCGCGGATGCTGGCGCTCGACGCGCTGCTCGCGCGCAAGCCCGGCGAATTGTCGGGCGGCCAGCGCCAGCGCGTGGCGATCGCGCGCGCGATCGTGCGCGAGCCGGCGCTGTTCCTGTTCGACGAGCCGCTGTCGAATCTCGATGCGCGCCTGCGCGCCCAGCTGCGCGTGGAAATGCGGCGGCTGCACGCGCGGCTCGCGACCACCACGCTGTACGTGACGCACGACCAGGTCGAGGCGATGACGCTCGCGCAGCGCATCGTCGTGCTGAACCAGGGGCGGGTCGAGCAGATCGGCACGCCCGAGCAGATTTATACGCGCCCGGGCAGCACCTTCGTCGCGAGCTTCATGGGCGCGCCGCCGATGAACCTGCTGCCGGGCCGGCTCGCGGCCGACGGCGGGGCGTTCGAGGTCGACGGCGGCCCGGCGCTCGCGCTGCCCGAGGCGTGGCGGCAGGCGGGCGGACTCCAGCCCGGGCGCGGCTACGTGCTCGGCATCCGTCCCGAACATCTCGGCCTGGGCCGCGCCGAAGGCTGCGCGCGGGCGGTGCTGCCGGTGGAACTCGTCGAAATGCTCGGCGCGGACACGCTCGCGTTCGGCGCATGGGGCGACGCGAGCGTCGCGGTGCGGCTGCCGCACGGCCTGCGCGCGACGCCGGGCGACGCGCTCGAACTCCATCTGCCGCCGGCCCACCTGCATCTGTTCGACCGGGAAACCGGGCGCCGCGTCCATTGAGCGGCGCGCCGCGCGTCTCAGCCGCAGGTCTTGCGCACCACGCTCGTGACGGGCACGACGCGCGTGCGGGAATCGCCGGTGTAG
>NZ_JAAGNW010000125.1:8885-11657 GCF_010645215.1 Burkholderia multivorans
CTCGATGCGGTCCGCGAGCATGTCGACGGCCTGGTTCGCGAGCCCGTGCGTATCCTGCTGGATCGTGGTCAGTTGATAGGTGTCGTAGCCGGCCGCCGGAATGTCGTCGAAGCCGATCACGAACAGGTCGCCGGGCACGCGCAGGCCGTAATGGTGGCGCGCGGTATCGATCAGTCCGAGCGCGAGCAGGTCCGACGAGCAGAACACGCCGTCCGGACGCGGTTCGAGCGCGGCCAGCCGGTGCGCGGCCGCGACGCCCGACGCATAGGTGTCGGCGGGCGTATCGAGCAGCGCGACGGGCGGCAAGCCGTCCTCCTGCGGCGAACGCGCGAATTCGGCATGCCGCGCGAGCGCGCTGTAGCTGGTCTCGACCGGCCCGACGAACGCGAGCCGGCGCGCCCCCGCACGCGCCAGCAGCCGGGCGGCGAGCGCCGCGCCGGCCGCGTTGTCGCTGACGACCACGTCGGCGCCCGGCAGGTTCGACGCGCGGTTGATCATCGCGACCGGGATCTGGTGGTCGAGATACTGGCGCGCGAGCCGCAGCGGCGGCGAGGCCGAGGTCATCACGATGCCCGCGATCCGGTAGCTGAGCAGCATCTCGAGCGATTGCTTGATCTGGCGCGGGTCCTCGGCGTTCATCACGAGCGGCGTCAGCGCATAGCGGCCGAGCGCGGTGAGGATGTCTGCGAGCAGCTTGGCGCGAAACGGATTCTCGAAGCCGGCCGTGACGACGCCGACCATGCTGCTGCGCTGCGTGATCATGTCGCGCGCGATCAGGTTGACCTGGTAGCCGAGCGCGCGCGCGGCGCGCATCACGCGCTCGCGGGGCGCGGGCGCGATGCTCGCGGTCGGCGAGAAGGCGCGGGAGACGGCGGAACGGGAGACGCCGGCGCGCAGCGCGACGTCGGAGGCGGTGACCCAGTGCTTGTTCGGTTTGTCAGCCATGCGCGATCGAAGGGGCGAGGCCCGGCGCGCGTCGGCGGCGCCCGGGCGGCGTCACATGATACGGCCGCGCGGCAAGCGCCGCGCGGCCGCACCCGCGAAGTGTCGATTGATCCATCCGGACGGCGCGTGCCGGCGCGCCGGTCCGCCTTGCCATTGCCGGCCATTTTCCATGACCCATTGCCAGACCGATGTTTCCTTGCCGCTGTCCGACTGGATGGCGGCGCTCGACGACAGCCGGGCGCTCCAGACGCTCACCTTAGCCGGCAGTCATGACACCTGTGCGTATACCGTCGACGACGCGCTCGCCCGCACCCAGTCGGCCCCGCTCGACGCGCAGTTGCGCCACGGCGTGCGCGTGCTCGACATCCGCTGCCGGCACGAGCGGGACCTGTTCCATATCAACCATGGCGGCATCCCGCTCGGGCTGATGTTCGACGACGTGCTCGACGACTGCGCGCGCTTTCTCGCCGCGCATCCGGGCGAAACCATCGTGATGTCGGTGAAGGACGAGTGCGGCTCGCGCGCCTGCACGCGGACCTTCGCGCAGACCTTCGCGGCTTACCGGCAGCGCCATGCGCGCCTGCGCTGGCTGCTGGAGCCGGTCGCGCCGACGCTCGGCGCGGCGCGCGGTGCGATCGTGCTGCTGCGCCGCTTCGCGAGCGACGAGCCGCTCGGGCTCGACGCGTCCGCGTGGCCCGACAACGCCAGCTTCGCGATCGACGCGCCCGGCGCAGCATTCTCGATCCAGGACGAATACCGGGTGCCGGTGCGCGCCTCGCTCGATTACAAGTGGCGCGCGATCGACACGCTGCTGGCGGATACGGCGCGGCTCGTCGAGGCCGGCCGCTGGATCGTGAATTTTTGTAGCGGCACCGGGATGGGGGCGAACCCGTCGGTGGTCGCGCTCGGCGACGCGCTCGGCGCGGGTATCCACGCCCGGCTGGCGGCCCGGCTGGCCGCGCACGCGGGCCCGTGCGGCACGTTGCTGCTCGATTTCTGCGACGACCGGGACTGGGCGCTCGTGCGCGCGCTGGTCGAGCGCAACCGGCGGCCCGCCGACGGCGGCGGATGAGCCGATGTACGGAGATCGGCGACATTGAGCGGCTAAAAAGACCCGAAGCGGCTGGAAAGAGTCGGATCGCGGCGGTTTCGCGCCTCAGCCGTGGCCGCCCGGGGCCGGGACGGGGGAGGGCAGGATTGTTTCCAAATGTGCAACCTGCAGCGACAAATATCAACGCGGCGTCGTGCAAAACGAGGGCAGGATGCCGATTACGCAGAAATTTTCGCATCCAGGGCTAAAGTATTACGTTAATCTTTCCGAAAATTACTGTCGTAATGGTCAGATTAATCAACTTGCGGGGGTAGTCCATGGCGATCGACAGCTTAACCAACAACACGGCAATCAATTCCAACTCTGCGCTGCAGGACGCGGCGCAGTCGATCATCAACGGCGCCACGGGCAAGAGCAATCTGGACGTCGATGGGCTGGTCGCCGTGCTGGTCAAGGGCAAGACGGCCGGCCTGAATGTGCAGATCACGTCCGCCACCGCCCGGAACACCGATATGACCGCCGCGTTCGGCCGCCTGCGCAACGAACTGACGTCGCTGCAGAAGGCGCTGACCTCGCTGTCCGACGGCACGCTGCAGCAGAAATTCGCGGTCAAGGCCTCGGGCAAGGGCCTGACGGCCACCACCGAAAAGGGCGCGACGGCCGGCAGCTATCAGGTGGAAGTCAAGCAGGTCGCGAATTCCCAGACGCTCGTGTCGAGCGCGTTCGATCCGAAGCAGAAGCTCGGCACCGGCACGATGACGCTCAAGGTCGGCGAC
>NZ_JAAGNW010000125.1:11667-14863 GCF_010645215.1 Burkholderia multivorans
ATCGCAGCCGCCATCAACGCGTCGCAGAAGAACCCGGGCGTGACGGCCACGGTCGTCAACGGCACCGACGGCGCGCACCTGGTGCTGCGCACGGTGGCGTCGGGCAGCGCGAATGTCATCAATATCGACGTCAGCAACGTCAAGGACGACGGCGGTCTGTCGAAATTCGCGGTGCAGTCGGTGAGCGATCCGGCGGGCGGTCCGTCGAAGGTGATGGACGGGGCCCACGCATGGACCCAGAGCAAGGACTCGGCGGCCCAGGATGCGGTCGTCACGGTCGGCGGCATCACGGCGCGCCATGCCGACAACGCGATGAAGGACGTGATTGCCGGCGTGACGCTGAACGTCACGCAGGAGGCGCTCGGCTCGACCCAGACGCTCACGATCTCGCCCGACATCGATGCGCAGGCGAAGGTGGTCACCGATTTCGTCGCCCAGTACAACTCCGTGATGGCGACGGCGGCGGCGTTCTCGACCTTCGACAAAACCCAGCCGAAGGGCCAGCAGGGCGGCATCCTGCTCGGCGATCCGACGCTCAACGCGATCCGTAACTCGCTCGGCAAGATCATGGCGGGCGGGGTCGCCAACGGCACCGCCAAGGCCGGTTTCGCGGAAATCGGCGTGAAGTTCGCGCCGGTGGGCTCGACCCTGCCGGAGGGCTCGCTGGTGGTCGACAACGCCGCGCTGAAGGCGGCGCTGCAGAACAAGCCCGCGGTCGTGGCCCGGGTGTTCAACGAAACCGACGGCCTCGGCAAGCAGATGAGCGACCAGATCAACCAGCATATCCGCGACGACGGCACCAAGCTGACCGACAAGGGTACGCTCGCGGTCCGCATGAGCGCGATCGACACGGACATGAAGAGCCTGTCGAAGCGCCAGGAACAGCTGACGCTCTACACCTCGCAACTGACCACGCAGTACAAGTCGCAGTTCACGGCGCTCGACGCGCTGATGGCGAAGATGAAGACCAACGGCGACTACCTGACTGCGCTGTTCGGCGGCCAGAACAGCGCCGGCGCGTTGGCCAACAAGTAAGAAGCCCCGGCGCGCGGCGGCCCGCGCGCGCCTCTTGCGGTTCCGCCGCTGCGGCAGGATCATCGGGCACCGACCTCGCCCGATCCTGCCGGCGGCCGGCGTGACCGGTCAGATCGCGCGCTTCGCGACACCGGCGCGCCCGCCGGCCAGGTTCACCGTTTCCCGGGAACTCATGGCCACCGAATCCGTCCGTCTCCCCAAGCTTGCCGCGCGAGCGGATCGCATGCCCCGCGGGTTGCTGCTGCCCGCCGCGCTTGCGTTCCTGTGTCTCGACCTGGCCTGGTGCCTCGCCGCGCGCTGGACGATCGCGCCGCGCGAGCTGCTGCTGAGCCTCGCGATGTGCGCGGGGCCGCTCGCGCCGCTCATCGTGCCGCGATACCGGCGCGATCCCCGCTTGCGCGCACTGTGCATCGATACGGCGCAGTTCATGTTGTTCAGCCATGCCGCCGCGTTGTTCAGCTATCTGGTGGTGAGCACCGGTGCGCCGCTCGTCGACGCCCGGCTCGCGCGCTGGGACCGTTGGCTCGGCTTCGACTGGCCCGCGCTGTATCGCTGGCTGCATGCACGGCCCGCGCTCGATGCAGTGCTCGGCGTCGCCTATGACAGCGCGCTGCCGCAGATGGCGTTCGTGATCCTCTACGGCAACCTGTCCGGCCGGCGCGCTCGGGTGATCGAGTTCTTCAACGTGGTCGTGCTCGCGTTCGTCGTCACGACCGTCATCGCCGGCTTTGCCCCGGCGGCCGGCGCGGCCAAGCTCCACGAAGCCGAGGTGCACGCCAACCTCGCGCTGTGGACGGATTTCGAGCCGCTGCGCGCGGGGCTGCTGACCTCGTTCAGCCTGCTGCACGTGCAAGGCCTGTACGCCTTCCCGTCGTTCCATACGGTGCTCGCCATCGCGCTCGCCGACCCGCTGCGCGGCACGCGGCCGTTTCCCTGGTTCGTCGCGCTCGATCCGCTCGTGATCGCGGCCACGCCCAGCCACGGCGGCCACTACCTGGTCGACGTGCTGGCGGGCGCGGCGACGGCGGCGCTCGCGATCGCCGCGGCCCGCTCGCGCCTGTTCACCCGCATCCCGCGCTGAAGGCCGGGCGGCCGCTTCCGCCCGCGCACCGATTCTCCCGATTGCGTCGCAAAGCGCAGCGCGCGAGCGCAGCATTTCGAAGGTTTATTCACTTTATTGTTTCAAACGGCTGACAGCGCAACGATCGGGCGCATTGGCTCGCGCGCCGGGCTTCCCGCCGTGCGTCTCAAACACAGGTCCCCGACGTGCCTCCCGGCGAACGGTGCGCGAGCTTACAGTTCGCCTTGACCGACCCGGTTCCCGATGGCTCAATCCGGCGAACGGCGCGTCGCCCGCGGCGATCGAGACCGTGAGTTCAACGAAGCAACTCAACGAAACAAATACCGGAGGGGACGTGAAGATCATCCGCATGATGGCCGGCCTGGGGCTGGCCTTGACCGCGTCGTTGTCGCAGGCCGCCATATCCTGCCGCCCGGCCACGCTGCTCGAGGCAGCCGCCTATACGACGCCATTCCAGTTTCCCGGGGTCATTTCGCCGCGCGACGGCACCTGCTGGGTCAACAACCTGACGATCACCGCGTCCGACGGTACGCGCCTGACCGCCAACGTGTCGCTGCCGAAGCAGTCGCGCCCGGACCAGACGTTCCCGACGATCGTCATGATCTCGAGCTGGGCCGCCTCCGACTTCTTCGAGTACCTGGGCCAGCAGCAGAAGCTCGCCCAGGACGGCTACGTGGTGCTCAGCTATACGCCGCGCGGTTTCTACCTGTCGGGCGGCACGGTGCAGGTGGCGGGGCCGCAGGATGTCCGCGACGTGTCGACCGCGGTCGACTGGGCGCTCGCGAACGCGCCCGCCGATCCCGACCGGCTCGCGGTCAGCGGGATTTCATACGGCGCGGGCCTGTCGCTGCTCGCGCTGGCCCAGGATCCGCGTCTCAAGACCGCCGCCGCACTGTCCGGCTGGGGCGATCTGGTCGACCAGCTGTATCCGGCGCAGTCGCCGAACGCGACCTGGTCGGCGGTGCTGTTCCTGTCGGGCAAGGTGACGGGGCGGCTCGATCCGACCGTCGATCAGTACATCAAGGCGCTGCTCGATCCGAACACGCCGCAGGCGAAGATCGACGAGATCATCGCGTGGGC
>NZ_JAAGNW010000125.1:14890-19491 GCF_010645215.1 Burkholderia multivorans
GATGCGCCTGTTCTCGAAACTGACGGGCCCGAAGAAGCTGCTGATCAACCCCGGCATCCATGCACAGGCGGAGATTCCCGGCGCGCTGCTCGGCTTGCCGAACTTCCCGTACGACGAGGCGCACCGCTGGTTCGACCGCTTCCTGAAAGGGCAGCAGAACGGCGTCGACACGGGCCCGCAGGTGTCGATGCAGATCAAGTTCAGCACGACGCGCGATACCTTCGACACCTGGCCGGCCAGCAACGTCCGTGCGCAGACGCTGTACGTCGGCCCGCGCGGCGGACTGCGCTGGGAGTTGGGCTGCCTGTGCTGGAAGGGCACCAACGGCGCGTTGCAGGCGACGCCGAACACGGTAGCGGGCGGCGACCTGATCCAGAACTTCTCGGACACCACGGCGACGAGCGGACCGATCCCGATTCTGTCGACCTTCGGCGAGGGTCTCGGCGCGCCGGTGATCAACGCGCTGCCGACCGTCGCGCTCGCGACCGGCGTGCGCTACGAGGGCGCGCCGCTCGCCGCGCCGATGCAGCTGCGCGGGGTGGCGCAGTTGAACCTGCGCGTTGCGCCGTCGCAGGCCCGCGCGCAGGTGGTGGCCTACCTCTACGACGTCGACGCGCTCGGCATCGGCAAGCTGATCACGCACGGCGCGCGCACCGTGCACTGGGCGACCCCCGGCGCGACGATCGACTTCCCGATCGAGTTCTCCGCGACCGCGTACGACGTGCCGGCGGGCCACCACATCGGCATCGTGCTCGATACCTACGACAGCCTGTACCAGCCGCCCGTCAACCCCGGCGAACGGTTCGGCGTGACCTTCCAGTTCGATCCGACCCGGCAGGCCACGCTCGTGCTGCCCGTCAAGTCGTGACGGCCTCGCCAACGGCCTCGGCGTGACCGGCCGCGCGCCGCCTCAGCTCTGCACGTAGCGTGCGGGCAGCGGCGGCGCGCCGGCCGGAATCGTCACGAGCGCCGTGTTGAGCCAGCCCTGCGGCGAACCGTTCGACTGCGCATACGCGCCGACGTACGGCATCATCCGGGTCGTCTGGTACACCTGCGGCGTCCATCCCGGCGGCGCGAGGAAGATCGAGCTGGCGCGCTTCTCGCTGTACGCGGAAGCGCCGTAGGTCGAAATGTTCCACAGGGTCTGCTGGTAGGTCGCGTAGTCGGCATTGTGTCGATCGCCGCCCGCCGGCCAGCCTTCGAGCTGGATGAAGGTGTTGTAGGTACCCGCGCCGGCCAGCAGATTGTTGACGGTGCGGCCGTACAGGAACGACAGGATCAGCCCGCATTGCGCCGGCGCGAAGTCGCCGCCGACGCTCAGGTAGTAGCGTCCCGTCGTGTTGACGAGCGACGCGTAGTGCGAATTGCCGATGTCGACCGAGGTCGCGAGCCCGCTCGCGCCGATGTAGCTGTCGAACGCCTGCATCGACACGCCCGAGGGCAGGTCGCTCGCCGCGCTGATCGCCACGAAATGAGACCCTGCCGCGAGCAGCGTGAGGCACGCATTGACGCTCGCCGCGTTCCAGTTGCCCGCCGCGTCGGTGAACGCGAAGCCGCGATACCCGCTCAGGTTGAACACGGCCGGCGCGCTGCCCGGCTGCCAGGTGAGCTGCGGCACCCACATCGTCAGCGCGCCGTTCGCGGACGCGCTCGCCACGTAGTTCTTCAGCAGATCGATCAGTTGCGCATCGGCGGCCGGCAAGGCCGAATAGGCCGCGCCGCCGAGCCAGCGCTGCGTCCATTGCGCCACGAAGCCGGCCAGCTGGCCGCCCGTGAAATCCGCGGGCGGGACGTAGCCGAGCGGCCCGGTGTCCTGATAGGCGGCCTGGATCGCGGCCGCGCCGCGCAGGTTCGGGCCGAACAGGCTGTTCGCGAAGTCCTGGCAGTTGTTGCGCGGCGGCGTGTCGAGCAGCGCGAGGGGCGCGACGTAGGCGCCGTTGGCGGTGGCGACGCCGCGATACAGGTTCAGGTTCGCGACCGCGTCATGGCCCGGGAAGGTGGCCGCGTTCGCGCCGGCCACATAGCCCGTCGACGGCGCGACGCCGACCGTGGTCGCCTGCGCACCGAACGGATGCACGTAGGACAGGTTGAAGCCGGCGTCGCCGCCCGCCAGGCTGAAGCTGCCCGTGCAGTCGCTCAGGCTGCTCGACGCGCTGACCGTGGTGGTCTGCCCGGTCGAGATCTGCGCGGCGGACGCCTGCGGGACCGAGCCGCTCTGGCTCGCGGCGTTGCCGTAGGCGAGCGTCAGCCCGGGGATCCAGCTCGTGACGTTGATCGTCATCGAGCGGCCGGTCAGGCTGAGCGCCCGGGCGTCGGGTTTCGGGCCGGACGCCGCGAGCACAGAAGCGGCGCCCGGCGAGTCATCGCCGCCGCAGGCGGCAAGCGCGGCGACGAGCGGCGACAGTGCGAGCGCGGCGCCGCGCGAGATGAAGCGGCGGCGCGGCGCGACCGGGGAGGGCGGAGCGGGAAGGCGGGGCATGGCGGATCCTGTTCACGAAAGGAGTGGGCGAAACGCGCATCGTTCGATGCACACGTGTGCAACAGAGGCGGCAGACGCGCACCGGTTCGCGAGGCCGCGGCGCACAGTTATGCGCGCGTTGTGTGAAATGCGTGCGACAGCGCGGCGAAGCTGTGCGCAGCCCGTCCGTACGGTGCGGATCGAAAGCGATGGGGCAGGCAAGGTCGCGCGGGGCTTCCCGCACGCTTCCCGGGCGAACGGGCGTGTTAACGCGTTCCGTTGCGACGACGCCCGCGGCGTCACGCGCTCAATGCATGGCCAGCGCCTGCACGCGGGCTGCGTCCGGCGTCATGCCGGTCCACGCGTGGAAGGCGCGGAAGAAGGAGTTGGGGTCCTGATATCCCAGCAGGAAAGCGATCTGGTTGTACGGCAAATCGGAGTGAGAGATGTAGTGACGCGCGAGTTGTTCGCGTACGCCGGCCAGCAGCATCTTGAAACTGGTGCCTTCCTGTTCGAGCCGTCGTTGCAGCGTCCGCCGGCTGACGGCGAGCTTGCTCGCGACGTCGTCCGCGCTGCTGAGGCCGCTGGGGATCATGTCGAGCAGAGCGGCCCGAACCCGTTCCGACAGACCGGCACCCGCCGACAGGCCGGACAGCCGCCGTCTCAACTCGGCGCTGAAGACGGCCCACATCGCCTCGTTCTCCGTGACGAACGGGCGCTGCGCATCGGCGAGCGAAAAACGCAGGCCGATCGATTCGCCGCGAGTCGGCACTGCCCCGAGGAATGCTGCATATCGCTCCGGCTCCGGCAAATCGCGCGGTGCGGTGACGCTGAGCGCGGTCACGCGGGTACGCGTTGCGATCCGCGCCAGCTGGACGAAGAAACCCAGCTCAAGCGCGATCAGAAGGTCGGGCGCGACCGCGTCGCGCGCCAGAAAATCGAGTTTCAGCGCCATCGCGTCGGGGCGCATGTTCACTTCCAAGCGCATGGGGCCGATCAAGCGCTTGAACTGGCTGAGGCGTCGGGCCGCCACCTCCAGATTCGGGCTGCACAGCGCGGCGAAGATGGGCGGATCGAACATTTCGACGGACATCGTCTCGAGCAGGCGAATCGCGAGCATCGATTCGCCGCTGCGGTCGTGGAGCGCCTGCCACAAGCGAAAGTATTCGTCGCTCGACAGGCTGGCCTCCGCGTGTCGGAACAGATCGGCGGGCAACCGCGCTTGCCGAAGCAGCGCGGCCGGTGCGATGCCCAGGTCGGCCAGCAGCACCTTCCAGCCCGGCCTGATCGCGAAGCGATTCATTTGGCGAAGGTTCCGACGTCGACGAGCTGCTGAAAGAACTCGTTCATGGATTCCGCCAGCGGACGGTAGCGAATCCCCAGTTCGTTGCGGCTCCGGCTATTGTCGGCCTGCCATGGACGATCGACATTCAACGCCACCATCTTGCGGGTCAACGACTTGTCGGCAATCGGGCCGATCAGCCAGACCAGCCATTTGGGCAGCGTGCGGCGCGGAATCGGATAGGCGTCGCCGTAGCGGGCGAGCAGGGTGGCGGCCATCTCCGGAAAGCTGGTGGCGTGCCCGGACGTGATGTAGCGGCCGTTCGCCTTCGGCTCGAAGGCCGCGCGGACGTGCGCATCGGCCACGTCGCGCACGTCCACCACGCCGATGGGAAGATAGGGCAAGCCCGCCTTCAAGGTGCCGTCGCCGAACTGGCGCATGATGTTGAAACTCTCGGAGGTGCCGGTCGGGTTGATCCCCGGGCCGATCACCAGCGACGGATTGATCGTCACCAGATCCCAGCGCCGCTGAGCATCGGCGATTCGCCAGGCCTCGCGTTCGGCAAGCGTTTTCGAGTATGCATACGGCTGATGCGTGAGCGACGAACTGGTATTCCAGATCGCTTCGGTGAAGATCCCGCCGGGGGCGCGATCGAGGTCGGCGTTGTCGCCGTAGATCGCTGCGCAACTGCTCGTGAGCACGACGCGCCTGACCGAAGGCGTGCGGTCGACCGTTTCCAGCACATTGCGGGTGCCGAGCTGGGCCGGCTCGATCAAATCCTTCAGTGGATCCGCGACGTGGATCTTGAACGGCGACGCCGTATGGAACACCACCTGACAGCCTGACATCGCCTCCGCATAG
>NZ_JAAGNW010000125.1:19501-20008 GCF_010645215.1 Burkholderia multivorans
GGTTGCGAACCGGGGCGTGAACGGTCAGGCCCTCCGCGAGCAGCCGCTTGACCAGCCAGCCTGCGACGTAGCCGGTCGCGCCCGTCACCATCACGGGAATGTCCTTGTCGATATTCATCATGACCCACCGCGGAAGAAGGAACAGATTGCATGATCGCAGCCGGGGCGCGCTGTGTAACTAGCGAAGCGCGCCAACGCATATGCCAGGTGCGCCAGGATCGGGCGCGAAAAAGGGGGGCAACCGAAGCCCTCACGTGCAGGCGGTTCCTTCATGCCCCGGCGGCTTCCGGAGCGGGGGGCGGCGCGGATCTGCGCCGGGCGCCGCCCAGCGGCCGATGCGATCCCTCGGTATCATGCAAGGCTGCGCGGATTCGCGTGCGCTGCCTGCGCGCTCCGCCCAACCGACACTCATCGACCCAGTGGAGCAATGAGCATGGCCATTCCGAGCTACACCGATACGCAGTTGCTGATCAATGGCGAGTGGTGCGACGCCGCGAGCGGCAAGAC
>NZ_JAAGNW010000126.1:0-5588 GCF_010645215.1 Burkholderia multivorans
GAGGCGCGCGGGCGGCGGGCCCGGGCGCGCGCCGGCGCGATGCGCCGCGCGCATCGATCAACCGATCTGTTCCAGTTCCTCGTGGGCCGTGAGCCATTCGGCTTCGAGCGTTTCGAGCCGGCTGCCGAGGTCGCCGAGCGTCCGGATCGCCTCGGTCAGGCGCGTTTTCTGCTCGGCCGCGTAGCTCGCCGGATCGGCGACGTAGGCGTCGAGCGTCGCCTTCTCCGCGTTGAGCTTTTCCATTTCCTTCTCGATCTTCGTGATCCGCGTCTGCAACGGTTTCTTCAGATGTGACAGGCGCTGGCGCGTTTCCGCTTCGAGGCGCTTCTGGTCCTTGCGGTTGATCCCGGGCGTCGCGTTGTCCGGCGCGGCGTCGTTGCGCGCGGCCGCGCGCTGCTCGGCCGCGTGCTGGAGCAGCCAGTCGCGGTAGTCGTCGAGGTCGCCGTCGAACGGTTGCAGCCGGTGCTGCGCGACCAGCATGAACTGGTCGGTCGTCGCGCGCAGCAGGTGACGATCGTGCGAGACCAGGATCAGCGTGCCCTCGAATTGCGCGAGCGCCATCGTCAGCGCGTGGCGCGTTTCGAGATCCAGGTGGTTGGTCGGTTCGTCGAGCAGCAGCAGGTTCGGCTTTTGCCAGATGATCAGCGCGAGCGCGAGCCGCGCCTTCTCGCCGCCCGAGAACGGCGCGATCGACGCCGTCGCCATCTCGCCGGAGAAATTGAAACTGCCGAGGAAGTCGCGCAATTCCTGTTCGCGGGTGTCCGGCGCGAGGCGCCCGAGATGCGCGAGCGGCGAATCGTCGGGGCGCAGCGTCTCGAGCTGGTGCTGCGCGAAATAGCCGATCGTCAAACCCTTGCCCTCGCGCACCAGGCCGCCGAGCGGCGCGAGCGTGCCGGCGAGGGTCTTGATCAGCGTCGACTTGCCCTGGCCGTTCGCGCCGAGCAGTCCGATGCGCTGGCCATTCTGGATCGACAGCGCGACGCGCTCCACGATCGGGATCTCGGCGCCGTCGTCGGCGTGATAGCCGCAGCGCACGTCCTCCATGACCATCATCGGGTTCGGCGCGGCGTTCGGCGTGCGGAATTCGAACGTGAACTGCGACGCGATATGTGCGGGCGCAATCAGTTCCATCTTCTCGAGCGCCTTGACCCGGCTCTGCGCCTGCTTGGCCTTGCTCGCCTTCGCCTTGAAGCGGTCGACGAAACTCTGCAGGTGTGCGATGGTTTTCTGCTGCTTCTCGTAGGCGCTCTGCTGCAGCGTCAGCTGCTGCATGCGCAGCACCTCGAACTGCGAGTAGTTGCCGCCGTAGCGCTTCACCTGGCGGTTCTCGAGGTGCAGCGTGACGTTGCAGATCGCGTCGAGGAACTCGCGATCGTGCGAGATCACGACGAGCGTGCCCGCGTAGCGGTGCAGCCAGTCTTCGAGCCAGACGATCGCGTCGAGATCCAGGTGGTTGGTCGGTTCGTCGAGCAGCAGGAGATCCGAGCGGCACATCAGCGCCTGCGCGAGATTGAGACGCATCCGCCAGCCGCCCGAGAAGCTCGCGACCGGCTCGCGGGTCTGCGCGAGCGTGAAGCCGAGCCCGAGCAGCAAGGCCTCGGCGCGCGCCGGCGCGGTGTAGCCGTCGGCATCGGCGAACGCCGCGTGCGCCTCGGCCTCGGCCGCGCCGTCGTGCGCGGCCGAGGCCTGGGCGATGCGCGCCTCGATCGCGCGCAGCGCGGCGTCGCCGTCGAGCGTGTAGTCGAGGGCGCTGCGATCGACGGCCGGGGTTTCCTGCGAGACATGTGCGATCCGCCACGACGGCGGCAGCGACAGATCACCGCCGTCCGGGTGCAGCTCGCCGCGCAGCACGGCGAACAAGGTCGACTTGCCTGCGCCGTTGGCGCCGATCAGGCCGGCTTTCTCACCCGGGTTGAGGGTGAAGGTGGTGGCGTCGAAGAGCGGCTTGGTGCCGCGGGCGAGGCTGAACTGGCTGAAACGGATCACGGCGGAACAGGCTGGAGGAAAACCGCTATTCTAGACTGCGTGGCGCGCGCCCGGGCTCCGACGAGCCGGCGCGCGGAAATCCGGATCATCGAGAAAGGAAATGGGAACGATGTCGACACTCTATTCGTTCAGCGCCGAGGCGCTCGGCGGCGGCGATGTATCGCTCGATCAATATCGCGGCCAGGTGCTGCTGATCGTCAACACGGCGAGCGAATGCGGATTCACGCCGCAGTACGCGGGATTGCAGGAACTGTACGAGCGCTATCGCGCGCGCGGCTTCGCGGTGCTCGGCTTTCCGTGCAACCAGTTCGGCAAGCAGGAGCCGGGCGACGCCGCGCAGATCGGCGCGTTCTGCGAGCAGCGCTTCGGCGTGAGCTTCCCCTTGTTCGCGAAGATCGACGTCAAAGGTCCGCAGGCGCATCCGCTGTATCGCTACCTGACCGACGAGGCGCCCGGCCTGCTCGGCCTGAAGGCGATCAAGTGGAATTTCACCAAGTTCCTGATCAACCGCGAGGGCGAGGTGGTGCGGCGCTATGCGCCGTCCGCGAAGCCGGCCGAACTGGCCGCGGACCTCGAAGCGCTGCTGTGACGGGCGCGAGCGCGGCGCGCCTACAGGATCGGCGCGAACAGCCGCGCGACGTGCATCGCGACGCGGCGCCACGCGCTCGCGCGCCGGTATTCGCCGGCGTCGACCTCGAAGGCCTCGGCGAAGTCGCGTGAGAGCATCGCATCCACCTCGGCCGCGAAGCCGGCGTCGACCGTCAGCACCATGATCTCGAAATTGAGGCGGAACGAGCGGTTGTCGAGGTTGGCGCTGCCGATCGCGGCGGCCGCGTGGTCGACCAGCACCACCTTCTGGTGCAGGAAGCCCGGGCGGTAGCGGAAGATCCGCACGCCGGCCGCGATCAGGTCGCGCGCGTACAGCTTCGACGCCTCGAACACCACGTAGTGGTCGCGTCGGCTCGGAATCAGGATCCGCACGTCGACGCCGCGCATCACCGCGAGCTTCAACGCGGCGATCACCGCTTCGTCGGGCACCAGGTAGGGCGTGGTGATCCATACCCGTTCGCGCGCCGCGTCGATGGCCGCGACGAAGAACAGCGAACCGGTTTCCTGCGGGTCGGCCGGCCCCATCGGCACGACCAGGCAGTGCATGTCCGAGTCGGGGCGGGGCGCGGGCGGCGGCGCGTCGGGCGGCAGCGTCTGGGTGGCCCAGTGCCAGTCCTCGGCGAACACGTCCTGGATCCGCGCGACGGCGGGCCCGCGCACCTGGATGTGGGTGTCGCGCCACGGCGACAGGCGCGGGTTCGCGCCCAGGTATTCGACGCCGACGTTATGCCCGCCGACGAACGCCACCTCGCCGTCGACCACGACGATTTTGCGGTGGTTGCGGAAATTGAGCTGGAACCGGTTGACGAACTGCCGATGGGTGGCGAACGGATGCACCTCGACGCCGCCCGCGCGCAGCGCGCCCACGTAGCGCTGCGGCAGATCGAAGCTGCCGATGCTGTCGTACAGCAGGTAGCAGCGCACGCCGCGCGCGGCGCAGGCGAGCAGCGCGTCGCGCAGCATGTCGCCGAGCGCGTCGTCGCGCACGATGAAGAACTGCACGATCACGTAGCGGCGCGCGCGCTCGATCGCGGCGAGGATCGCGGAGAAGGTTGCGTCGCCGTTGACGAGCGTGCGCACCGCGTTGCCGGCCAGGAACGGCGTGCCGGCGAGCCGCGTGAGCGCGCGTACCGCGGCTTCGCCGGGCGCGCCGGCCGGCAGGTCGCGCGGCGCGGACGCGTCGGCGGGCGGGGTCGCGCGCGTGCGGGTGCGCAGCGCGGCGGTCTCGTGGCGGCGCGCGTCGACATAGCCGGAGAACTTGCTGCGGCCGAGGAACAGGTAGGGGATCAGCGTCAGGTACGGCATCGCGGTGAGCGACACGGCCCAGGCGATCGCGCCTTGCGAGGTGCGGGTGTTGAGGATCGCGTGGCAGGCGGCGATCACGCCCAGCACGTGGGCGATCGCGATCAGGGTACCGAGATGGAGCCAGTCGAGTTGCATGGGCGCGCAGGAGTCCGGAATGGGCGGTGCGCGCCACGCTTTGACGGGACGCGCTTACACGCATCTTACCGAACCGCGCGCCCGGGCGGGCAATGCGCCGCCCGAGGCCGGTCAGATCGAGGCCGTTCAGGCCACGGCGGGCAGGTCCGCCGCGTGGATCAGGAACACGTTGTCGTCGCCCGCGCTGGTCGGCAGCCAGATCAGGTCGAGCCCGCCGAACGCGGCCTCGACGTGCGCGCGCTCATTGCCGATCTCGACGACGAGCACGCCGTCGTCCTTCAGCCAGCGGCGCGCATCGCGCACGATGCGGCGCACGATGTCCATGCCGTCCTCGCCGCCCGCGAGCGCCATCTCCGGCTCGTGCCGGTATTCGGGCGGCAGCGCGGCCATCGACGCGGCGTTCACGTACGGCGGATTGGTCAGGATCACGTCGTAGCGCGCATCCGCGTCGTCGCGCCGCGCGGCGGGCAGCGGCGCGTACAGGTCGCCGTGGTGGAGCGCGCTGCGCGCGTCGAGCCCGTAGTCGCGGCGGTTGATCTCCGCGACTTCGAGCGCGCCTGCGGACAGGTCGACCGCGTCGATGTCGGCGTTCGGGAACGCGCCCGCCGCGAGGATCGCGAGGCAGCCGGAACCCGTGCACAGCTCCAGCACCGCGCCGACCTGTTCCGGGTCTGCCACGTACGGCTGCAGCCCGTCGTCGAGCAGCTCGCCGATGAACGAACGCGGCACGATCACGCGCTCGTCGACATGGAAGCGGTGGCCGTGCATCCAGGCCTCGTGGGTCAGGTAGGCAGCGGGCACGCGCTCGGCCGCGCGGCGCTCGATGATCGCGAGCACCTCGCCGATCTCGGCGGCCGTGAGGCGCGCGTCGTAGAACGGCTCCAGCGTGTCGAGCGGCAGGTGCAGCGTGTGCAGCACCAGGTAGGCGGCCTCGTCGTAGGCGTTGTCGGAACCGTGGCCGAACGCGAGTTTCGCCTGCGAGAAGCGCGACACCGCGTAGCGCACCAGGTCGCGCACGGTGTGGAACGGATGGTCGGGAGTGGTGGTCATGGGGTGGTCCTTGGTCAGGCGATCAGGTGTTCGAGCACCCGGCGGTACACGTTCTTGAGCGGATCGATGAAGCGCACCTCGCAGATGCGCGCGATGAAACGGCCGTCGGAGGTGCCGCCCGTGGTCGACAGCTCGGTCGTCACGCCGGTTTCCGCGAGGATCGCCTGTTCGAGCGCGTTCGACAGCTCGCCGCGCGGCGTGAGGAACGGCAGGCCGCTGACCGACCAGCGCAGCGAGTAGTCGAGCTGGTGCTTGTCGAGGATCGCATGCACGCGCTGCTGCAGGCCCTCGACCGTGCTCGCGGTCGAGAAGCGGAAATTGAAGTGCAGGTCCGCGTGGCCGGGGATCACGTTGGTCGCGCCGGTGCCTGCATGCAGGTTCGAGACCTGCCAGGTGGTCGGCGGGAAGTATTCGTTGCCGTCGTCCCAGCGCTCGGCCGCGAGTTCGGCCAGCGCGGGCGCGAGCAGGTGAATCGGGTTCTTCGCGAGATGCGGGTAGGCGAT
>NZ_JAAGNW010000126.1:5598-19959 GCF_010645215.1 Burkholderia multivorans
GCCGTCGAGCCGCGCCGGCCGTTCTTCACGACGTCGCCGAGCGTCGCGCTCGAGGTCGGTTCGCCGACGATGCAGTAGTCGAGGCGTTCGCCGCGCGCTTCCAGTGCCTCGACGACCTTCACGGTGCCGTCGGTGGCCGGGCCTTCCTCGTCGCTCGTGATCAGGAACGCGATCGTGCCGCGATGGCCGGGATGGGCGGCGACGAATTCCTCCGACGCGACCACGAAGCCGGCGAGCGAGGTCTTCATGTCGGCCGCACCGCGGCCGTAGAGCTTGCCGTCGCGGTGCGCGGGCACGAAGGGCGGCGACGACCATTGTTCGAGCGGGCCGGTCGGCACGACGTCGGTATGGCCCGCGAACGCGAGCAGCTTGCCGTCGCGGCCGTCGGTGCCGCGCTTCACGGCCCACAGGTTGGTCACGCCGTGCGACGCGAGGGTTTCGCATTCGAAGCCGAGCGCGGCGAGGCGGTCGGTCAGGAGCTGCTGGCAGTGCTGGTCGTCCGGCGTGACGGAGGCGCGGGCGATCAGCTGTTCGGTAAGGGCTAGGGTGGCGGACATGGTTCGGACCACTTTCGATAAAAAATGCCGGCGCGGGGCCGGCAGGGTGCGGCGAGGACGGCCCGACGCGCGGGCCGGACCTCAGGCTGCGCCGGCGAACAGCCCGGCGTACTGCTCGGCGCTGAAGCCGAGCGCTTTCACGCGGCCGTCGACGACGAGCACCGGGCGCTTGATCACCGACGGCTTGTCGATCATCAGCGCGATCGCGCCGTCCTCGCGTTCGGCGGCGGCCTTCTGCTCATCGGCCAGGCCGCGCCAGGTGGTGCCGCGCCGGTTCACGAGCGCGTCGAGCGGCACGTCCTTCAGCCAGCCCGCGACGAGCGGCGCGGTGACGCCGGCTTTCTTGAAGTCGTGGAACGCGAATTCGACGCCGTGCGCGTCCAGCCACACGCGGGCCTTCTTCACGGTGTCGCAGTTCGGGATCCCGTACACGACGGTGCTCATCAGTCGCCTCGCAGCAGCTCGTTCAGGCCGACCTTCGCGCGCGTCTTCGCATCGACCTTCTTGACGATCACGGCGCAGTACAGGCTGTGCGAGCCGTCCTTCGACGGCAGGTTGCCCGCGACCACGACCGAGCCGGCCGGGATCCGGCCGTAGCTGACTTCGCCCGTCTCGCGATCGTAGATCTTGGTGCTCTGGCCGAGATACACGCCCATCGAGATCACCGAGTTCTCTTCGACGATCACGCCTTCGACCACTTCCGAGCGCGCGCCGATGAAGCAGTTGTCCTCGATGATCACCGGGTTCGCCTGCAGCGGCTCCAGCACGCCGCCGATCCCGACGCCGCCCGACAGGTGGACGTTCTTGCCGATCTGCGCGCACGAACCGACGGTCGCCCAGGTGTCGACCATCGTGCCTTCGTCGACATACGCGCCGATGTTCGTGTACGACGGCATCAGCACGACGTTCTTCGCGATGAACGAGCCGCGGCGCGCGATCGCCGGCGGCACCACGCGGAAGCCGCCCGCGGCGAAATCCTCGGCCGTGTAGTTCGCGAACTTCGACGGCACCTTGTCGTAGAACTGCGAGTAGCCGCCTGCCGGCATCGGCGCGTTGTCCTCGAGGCGGAACGACAGCAGCACCGCCTTTTTCAGCCACTGGTGCACGATCCATTCGCCGTCGCGTTTCTCGGCGACGCGCAGCTGACCGCGGTCGAGCTGCTCGAGCGCGTGCGCGACGGCGTCGCGCACCTCGGCGGGGGCGGCCTTCGGCGACAGCTCCGCGCGGTTGTCCCAGGCGTTATCGATGATTTGCTGAAGTTGTTGCGACATGTTCGTGGCTTGGTGGACGTGGATGATGGATGAAACGGGATCGGCCGGGCCGGCTCAGGCGCCGAGGCCGCGGCAGAATGCGACGATGCGTTCGGCGCCCTCGACGCACTCGGCCGTGCCGGCGACGAGTGCGATCCGGATGAAATCGCGGCCCGGATTCGCGCCGTGCGCGTCGCGGGCGAGATAGGAGCCGGGCAGGACCGTGACATTATAGTCGGCGTACAGGCGCCGGGCGAATTCGGTGTCCGACAGACCGGTGCGCGCGACGTTCGCCCACAGGTAGAACGCGGCGTCCGGCAGGCGGACGTCGACGACCTCGGCGAGCATCGGCGTCACGGTGCCGAACTTCTGCAGGTACTGCGCGCGGTTGTCGCGCACGTGCGCCTCGTCGCCCCGCGCGGCGATGCTCGCCTGCTGGAACACGGGCGACAGCGCCGCGCCGTGGTAGGTGCGGTACAGCAGGAAACGCTTGAGCAGTGCGGCGTCGCCCGCGACGAAGCCCGAGCGCATGCCGGGCACGTTCGAGCGCTTCGACAGGCTCGACAGCATCACGAGCCGCTCGAAGCCCCGGCCCAGCCGCTGCGCGGCTTCGAGCCCGCCGAGCGGCGGCGCGGCCTCGTCGAAGTAGATCTCCGAATAGCACTCGTCGGACGCGATCACGAAACCGTGGCGATCCGACAGGGCGAACAATTCCCGCCAGTCGTCGAGCGTGAGCACCGCGCCCGTCGGGTTGCCGGGCGAGCACACGTAGAGCAGCTGGGTGCGCGCCCAGACCTCGTCGGGCACGGCGGCATAGTCGGGCGCGTAGTTGCGCGCGGGATCACTGTTGACGAAATACGGTTCGGCGCCCGCGAGCAGCGCCGCGCCTTCGTAGATTTGATAGAACGGATTCGGACAGAGTACGATCGCCTTCTTGCCGTCCGCGCGCGGGGCCGGGTCGATCACCGCCTGCGCGAGCGAGAACAGCGCCTCGCGCGACCCCGAGGCGGGCAGGACCTGCGTCGCGGCGTCGACGGCGGGCAGCTGGTAGCGGCGTTCGAGCCAGCGCGCGATCGCCGCGCGCAGCGCGTCGGAGCCCGCCGTGGCGGGATAGGACGCGAGGCCGTCGAGCGCGGCGGCCGCGGCGTCGCGGATCAGCGCCGGGGTCGGATGTTTCGGCTCGCCGATGCCGAAGCTGATCGGGCGCAGGCCGGCGTGCGGCGTCACGTCCTTGAAAAGCGCGCGAAGCTTTTCGAACGGATAGGGTTGAAGCGTGTCGAGTCGTGGATTCACGGGCTGGGCGGCGCTCGGCGCCGATAGGTGGACCGCTGGCGCGGGCCGGTTTAAGCGAGGGCGGACACCGCCGGGCGCGCGGGTGCCGCAGCGCAGGACGGCGCCGCCGGTCGGGTCGACCGGCGGCGGTTTTCGATTATAGCGTGAGGGATCGCCGCCACGTCGCGCGGCGAGCATGGAACGGATGGAAGAGGGGAAGGGCATGAGTCGTGACGAGGTGCGCGCCGGCTGGCCGACGCTGGCGATCCTGATCGGCGCGTCGGTATGGGGCCTGATCTGGTATCCGCTGCGCATCCTGGCGTCGCTCGGCGTCACGGGCACGGCGGCGAGCGCGCTGACCTGCGTGGTCGCATGCGGCTTCGTGCTGGTGGTGCGCCGCAAGTCGATCGCGACGCTGCGCTGGCACTGGCTGCTGCCGGCGCTCGGCGTCGCGGCGGGGATCACGAACCTGGGCTTCGTCTGGGGCACGATCCACGGCGAGGTGCTGCGGGTCATGCTGCTGTTCTACCTGACGCCGGCCTGGACCGCGCTGTACGCGCACTTCCTGCTCGGCGAGCGGCTCAACTGGGCGGGCGCGGGGCTCGCGCTGCTGTCGATCGGCGGCGCGGTGCTGATGCTGTGGTCGCCGCGGCTCGGCCTGCCGCTGCCCGCCAGTCCGGCCGAGTGGGCCGGGCTCGCGGCCGGCCTGGGCTTCGCGATGAGCAACGTGCTGATCGTCAGGATCAGCCGCGAGCTGCCGCAGATGAAGGCGGAAATGCGCACCGCGACGCTGTTCGGCGGCGCGGCCGCGCTGGGCCTCGCGGCGGCCTTCGCCGAGGGCCTGCCGCCCGTGCCGGCGGCCTCCCAGCTGGGCTTCGCCGCGCTCCTCGTGGTGGGGATCGGGGTGGTCGTCGCATCGACCAACATGCTGGTCCAGTACGGCCTCACGCGGGTGCCGGCGAGCCGGGCCTCGATCCTCATGCTGTTCGAGATCGTGATCACGGCCCTGTCCGCATGGCTGTTCGCGGGCGAGGTGCCCGGCGCGCGCGAATGGGCGGGCGGCGCATGCATCGTGGCGGCAACCTTGCTGTCGAGCCGTGTCCATCGGCCACCGGCAACTAACGGCCAGGCGCGGGACGGCGCGCGCGCGATGGTATGATTGCCGCCAGTACGCGGGGCCGCATGCTTGACAGCACGGCCCCGTTTTTCGAATCCTGGGGGCGTGCGCCGCGCGCCGGCCGGCTCGCCGGCGGGTCCGCGAGGCCGGGCGCCACCCTTCGTTTGACTCTATTACTACCGATACCGCCGTGCGTCTGAGCTCGATCAAACTGGCTGGCTTCAAATCATTCGTCGATCCCACGCACTTCCAGGTTCCGGGCCAGCTCGTCGGCGTGGTCGGCCCGAACGGGTGCGGCAAATCCAACATCATCGACGCCGTGCGCTGGGTGCTCGGCGAGTCGCGCGCTTCGGAGCTGCGCGGCGAATCGATGCAGGACGTGATCTTCAACGGCTCGACCGCCCGCAAGCCCGGCAGCCGGGCGAGCGTCGAACTGATCTTCGACAACTCCGACGGCCGCGCGGCCGGCCAGTGGGGCCAGTACGGCGAGATCGCCGTGAAGCGCGTGCTGACGCGCGACGGCACCTCCAGCTACTACATCAACAACCTGCCCGCGCGGCGCCGCGACATCCAGGACATCTTCCTCGGCACCGGCCTCGGCCCGCGCGCGTACGCGATCATCGGGCAGGGCATGATCGCGCGCATCATCGAGGCGAAGCCCGAGGAACTGCGGGTGTTCCTCGAGGAAGCCGCGGGCGTGTCGAAGTACAAGGAACGCCGCCGCGAGACCGAGAACCGTCTGCACGACACCCGCGAGAACCTGACCCGGGTCGAGGACATCGTCCGCGAGCTGGGCGCGAACCTCGAGAAGCTCGAAGGGCAGGCGGTGGTCGCGACCCGCTACAAGGAACTCGTCGCCGACGGCGAGGAGAAGCAGCGGCTGCTGTGGCTGCTGCGCAAGAACGAGGCGGCCGCCGAGCAGGCGAAGCAGCAGCGCGCGATCGAGCAGGCGCAGATCGACCTCGAGGCGCAGACCGCGCGGCTGCGCGAGGTGGAAGCCCAGCTGGAGACGCTGCGCGTTGCGCACTACGCGGCGAGCGATGCGATGCAGGGCGCGCAGGGCTCGCTGTACGAGGCCAACGCCGAGGTGAGCCGGCTCGAAGCCGAGATCAAGTTCATCGTCGAATCGCGCAATCGTGTGCAGGCCCAGATCGCGGCGCTGACCGCGCAGCGCGAGCAATGGCACGCGCAGGCGGAGAAGGCGCAGGGCGACCTCGAGGAAGCCGAGGAAGCGCGCGCGATCGCGGATGAAAAGGCGGCGTTCGCCGAAGACGACGCGGCCGCGAAGCACGACGCGCTGCCCGCGCTCGAAGCCAGCTGGCGCGACGCGCAGGCGCAGCTCAACGACGAGCGCGGCCGGATCGCGCAGACCGAACAGGCGCTGAAGCTGGAGGCTGCGCACCAGCGCAATGCCGACCAGCAGCTGCAGCAGCTGCAGCAGCGCCACGAACGCCTGAAGTCGGAGGCGGGCGGGCTCGACGCGCCGGACGAGGCGCAGCTCGAGGAGCTGCGGATGCAGCTGGCCGAGCACGAGGAAATCCTCGCCGACGCGCAGGCGCGCGTCGCCGACGCCCAGGATGCGCAGCCGCGCCTCGACGCGGAGCGCCGCGCCGCGCAGGAGCGGGTGCAGGCCGAGAGCGCGCAGATCCACCAGCTCGAAGCGCGCCTCGGCGCGCTGCGCCAGCTGCAGGAGAACGTGCAGACGGAAGGCAAGATCCAGCCGTGGCTCGACAAGCACGAGCTGGGCTCGCTGCCGCGCCTCTGGAAGAAGCTGCACGTCGAGCCGGGCTGGGAAACGGCGCTCGAAGCGGTGCTGCGCGAGCGCCTCGCGGCGCTCGAAGTGTCGAATCTCGACTGGGTGAAGGCGTTCGCGACCGATGCGCCGCCCGCCAAGCTCGCGTTCTACGCGCCGCCGCCCGCGGGCGAGCCGCTCGCCGCGCCGGCCGCGCTGCGCCCGGTGCTGTCGCTCGTGCGGATCGACGACGCGGGCCTGCGCGCGGTGCTCAACGACTGGCTGGGCGCGGTGTTCATCGCCGACGATCTCGCGCAGGCGCTGGCCGCGCGTGCGCAGCTGCCGCAAGGCGGCGCGTTCGTCGTGCAGGCGGGCCATCTGGTCACGCGCTCGGGCGTGCAGCTGTACGCGGCGGATTCCGAGCAGGCGGGCATGCTCGCGCGCCAGCAGGAAATCGAGAACCTGGGCCGTCAGGTGCGCGCGCAGGCGCTGCTCGCCGACGAGGCGAAGGCAGCCGCGATCCGCGCGGAGGCGGCGCATACGCAGGCCGCGCAGGCGCAGACCGAATTGCGCGCGCAGGCCGAACGCGCGACGCAGCGCGTGCACGCACTGCAGCTCGACGTGCTGAAGCTCGCGCAGGCGCACGAGCGCTACATGCAGCGCAGCACGCAGATCCGCGAGGAGCTGGAGGAAATCGGCGCGCAGATCGACGAGCAGCGCGCGCTGCGCGCCGAATCGGAGGCGAACTTCGAGCGCCACGACGGCGAGCTGGCCGAGCTGCAGGCGCGCTTCGAGGACAACCAGCTGGCGTTCGAGGCGCTCGACGAAACCCTGACGGCCGCCCGCCAGCAGGCGCGCGACCTCGAACGCGCGGCCAACGACGCGCGTTTTGCCGCGCGCAATTCCGCGAACCGGATCGACGAACTGAAGCGCAGCATCCAGATCGCGCACGAGCAGCGCGAACGGGTGCTCGCGTCGCTCGAGGACGCGCGCGTGGAACTCGAGGCGATCAACGAGCAGACCGCCCATACCGGGCTGCAGGATGCGCTCGAGGTGCGCGCCGCGAAGGAGCAGGCGCTGTCGGCCGCGCGCCTCGAACTGGACGACCTGACCGCGAAGCTGCGCGCGTCCGACGAGATGCGGCTCGCGGCCGAGCGTTCGCTGCAGCCGCTGCGCGACCGGATCACCGAACTGCAGCTGAAGGAGCAGGCGGCGCGCCTGTCCGGCGAGCAGTTCGTCGAGCAGCTCGCGGCGGCCGAGGTCGACGAGGCCGCGCTGCAGACGAAGCTGACGCCGGACCTGAAGGCGTCCTACCTGCAGGGCGAGGTGACGCGCATCAACAATGCGGTCGCGGCGCTCGGGCCCGTCAACATGGCGGCGCTCGAGGAGCTGGCGGCGGCGAGCGAACGCAAGACGTTCCTCGACGCGCAGTCGGCCGACCTGACCAATGCGATCGAGACCCTCGAGGACGCGATCCAGAAGATCGACCAGGAAACCCGCACGCTGCTGCAGGGCACCTTCGACGAGGTGAACCGGCACTTCAGCGACCTGTTCCCGCGCCTGTTCGGCGGCGGCCAGGCGAAGCTCATCATGACCGGCGACGAGATCCTCGACGCCGGCGTGCAGGTGATGGCGCAGCCGCCCGGCAAGAAGAACGCGACGATCCACCTGCTGTCGGGCGGCGAGAAGGCGCTGACCGCCACCGCGCTCGTGTTCGCGCTGTTCCAGCTGAATCCGGCGCCGTTCTGCCTGCTGGACGAGGTCGACGCGCCGCTCGACGATGCGAACACCGAACGCTTCGCCAACCTGGTTCGCGCGATGTCGGACAAGACGCAGTTCCTCTTCATCTCGCACAACAAGATCGCGATGGAGATGGCGCAGCAGCTGATCGGCGTGACGATGCAGGAGCAGGGCGTGTCGCGGATCGTGGCGGTCGACATGGAAACGGCTGCCGGATTTGCCCAGAATATCGTTTGACGGGAGGCGGACGAGCGCGCGGCGCATGGCGCCCGCTGGTCCGCCGGATGACAAGAATTGCTGATGGAGCATGCATGGACGAGTTGACACTCGGGTTGATCGGCGCGGGCGCCGTCGTGGTCGGGGGCGTGGTGGTCTATAACGCGTGGCAGGGCGCCAAGGTGCGCCGCAAGATGCCGCGCCCGATGCCGGCCGAGGCCGCGGAGGGCCTGGCCCGCCAGGAGCGTGACGACGAGGCGCCGTTCATCGAGCCGGTGCGCCAGCCGACCCGGCGCGCCGAGGCCGCCGAGCCGACCGCTGCTGCCGCCGCCGCCGAGAGCGCGCGCGTCGAGCCGACGTTCGGCGCCGCCGACGCGGAAGGGGCCGCGCCCGGCGCCGATACCGCGCCGCACCCCGAAGGCGAGGCGGCCGCGCAGGCGGGCACGACCGAGGCGGCGGTCGCGAGCGAGCCGGTCGAGCCGGTGCTGCCGGCCGCGACCACGATCTCGGCCGCGCCGCCGGCGGTGGTCGATCGCCGCATCGACTGCATCGTGCCGATCCGCCTCGCGGGCCCGCTCGCGGGCGAGAAGATCCTGCCCGCCGCCCAGCGGCTGCGGCGCGCGGGCAGCAAGCCGGTCCACATCGAGGGCAAGCCGGAAGGCGGCACGGCCTGGGAATTGCTGCAGAACGGCGTGCGCTACGAGGAACTGCGCGCGGCGGCCCAGCTTGCGAACCGCAGCGGCCCGCTCAACGAGCTGGAGTTTTCCGAATTCGTGACGGGCACCCAACAGTTCGCCGACGCGATCGACGGCGCACCGGAGTTCCCGGACATGCTGGAGACGGTGTCGCGCGAGCTGGACGGCTTCGCCGCGCAGCGCGATGCGCAGCTGTCGATCAACGTGATGTCGGACGGCGCGCCGTGGTCAGCGAACTACGTGCAGGCGGTCGCGTCGCAGGACGGCCTGCTGCTGTCGCGCGACGGCACCCGCTTCGTCAAGCTCGACGCCAAGCAGAACCCGGTGTTCATGCTGCAGTTCGGCGACACCAATTTCCTGCGCGACGACCTGACCTACAAGGGCGGCAACATGATCACGCTGGTGCTCGACGTGCCGGTCGCCGAAGAGGACATCCTGCCGTTCCGGCTCATGTGCGACTACGCGAAATCGCTGTCCGAGCGGATCGGCGCGCGGGTGGTCGACGACCAGCGCCGGCCGCTGCCGGAATCGACCCTGCTCGCGATCGAGCAGCAGCTGATGAAGCTGTACGCGAAGCTGGAGGAGGCGGGCATTCCGGCCGGCTCGCCGGTCACGCGACGCCTGTTCAGCCAGTAACGCGGCGGGCGGCGTGCGCCGCCCGCGACACCTCGTTCGGACAATGCTCAAGCGGGCGCCGACCTGAGATAATCTCGGCTTGATTGTCTTGATGAGAAAGTGCCGCCAGCATGGCCCGATCCCCCGTTGAACCGCCAGCCAGCCAGCCGCCCGCCCGGGCCGCGTGGCTGCGCGCCGAACTCGAACGCGCGAATTACGCGTACTACGTGCTCGACGAGCCGGACCTGCCGGACGCCGAGTACGATCGCCTGTTCCGCGAATTGCAGCAGATCGAGGCGGACCACCCGGACCTGATCGTCCCCGAATCGCCCACCCAGCGGGTCGGCGGCGAAGTCGCGAACGGTTTCACGCCGGTCGTGCACGCCGCGCCGATGCTGTCGCTGAACAACGGTTTCGCCGACGAGGACATCGTCGCGTTCGACAAGCGCGTGGCCGATGCGCTCGGCAAGGCGCCGCCCGACCTCGCGGGCACCGCGACGGAGCCGGTCGAATACGCGTGCGAGCTGAAGTTCGACGGGCTCGCGATCTCGCTGCGCTATGAAAACGGCCGCTTCGTGCAGGCGGCGACGCGCGGCGACGGCACCACCGGCGAGGACGTCACCGAGAACATCCGGACGATCCGCTCGATTCCGCTGCAGCTCAAGGGCAGCGCGTGGCCGGCCGTGCTCGACGTGCGCGGCGAGGTGCTGATGTACAAGCGCGATTTCGCGCGCCTGAACGAACGGCAGCGGGCCGCGGAGCAGCGCGAATTCGCGAATCCGCGCAATGCGGCGGCCGGCAGCCTGCGCCAGCTCGATCCGAAGATCACCGCGCAGCGGCCGCTGTCGTTCTTCGCCTACGGGATCGGCGTGCTCGAGGGCGCCGAGATGCCGGCCACCCACGGCGGGCTGCTCGACTGGTACGAGACGTTCGGCCTGCCGGTGAACCGCGAGCGCGCGGTCGTGCACGGCGCGGACGGCCTGCTCGACTTCTTCCGCGCGGTCGGCGCGAAGCGCGAGGGCTTGCCGTACGACATCGACGGCGTCGTCTACAAGGTGAACCGCCGCGACGAACAGGAGCGGCTCGGCTTCGTGTCGCGCGCGCCGCGCTTCGCGCTCGCCCACAAGTTCCCGGCCCAGGAGGCGCTCACGCGGCTCGTCGCGATCGACGTGCAGGTGGGCCGTACCGGGGCGATCACGCCGGTCGCGCGGCTGGAGCCCGTGTTCGTCGGCGGCGCGACCGTCACGAACGCGACGCTGCACAACGAGGACGAGGTGCGGCGCAAGGACATCCGGATCGGCGACACGGTGATCGTGCGGCGCGCGGGCGACGTGATTCCCGAAGTGGTGTCGGCGCTGCCCGAACGGCGGCCCGCCGACGCGGCCGAGTTCGTGATGCCGACCGCCTGCCCGGTGTGCGGCTCGCGCATCGAGCGCCTGCCGGACGAGGCGATCGCGCGCTGCACGGGCGGGCTGTTCTGCCCGGCGCAGCGCAAGCAGGCGCTGTGGCATTTCGCGCAGCGCCGCGCGCTCGACATCGACGGGCTCGCCGACAAGATCATCGATCAGCTGGTCGACATGAATCTCGTGCGCACGCCGGCCGATCTGTTCAACCTCGGTTTCTCGACGCTCGCCGAACTCGACCGTTTCGCCGAGAAATCCGCGCAGAACCTGATCGATTCGCTCGAAAAGGCCAAGCACACGACGCTCGCACGCTTCATCTACGCGCTCGGCATCCGCCATGTCGGCGAATCGACCGCGAAGGATCTCGCGAAGCATTTCGGCTCGCTCGATCCGATCATGGACGCCTCGCTTGAGGCGCTGCTCGAAGTCAACGACGTGGGGCCGGTGGTCGCCGAGTCGCTTCACCAGTTCTTCGCGGAGGAACATAACCGCACGGTGATCGAGCAGCTGCGCGCGCCGGGCAAGGTCAGCTGGTCCGAAGGCCCGCCCGCGCCGAAGGCGCCGCAGGGCATCCTGGCGGGCAAGACCGTGGTGCTGACGGGTACGCTGCCGACCCTCACGCGCGAGGCCGCGAAGGAGATGCTGGAGGCGGCGGGCGCGAAGGTGGCGGGTTCGGTGTCGAAGAAGACCGACTACGTGGTGGCGGGAGAAGAGGCGGGCAGCAAGCTCGCGAAGGCCGAGTCGCTCGGCATCCCGGTGCTGGACGAGGACGGATTGCACAAACTGCTGGAGGAGGGTTCTGCGTCATGATTCGCGAGATTCTGAAGATGGGCGATCCGCGCCTGCTGGAAATCGCCCGGCCGGTCGAGACCTTCGACACGCCGGAATTGCACCAGCTGGTCGCTGACATGTTCGAGACGATGCACCACGCGAACGGCGCGGGGCTCGCCGCGCCGCAGATCGGCGTCGGCCTGCAGGTGATCATCTTCGGCTTCGGCAGCAACGCCCGTTACCCGGATGCGCCGGCCGTGCCGGAGACCGTGCTCGTCAATCCGACCATCGAGTACCTGCCGCCCGACATGGAGGAGGGCTGGGAAGGCTGCCTGTCGGTGCCGGGGATGCGCGGCGTGGTGAGCCGCTACCTGAAGGTGCGCTACAGCGGCTTCGATCAGTACGGCGAGCGGATCGAACGGGTGGCGGAAGACTTCCACGCGCGCGTCGTCCAGCACGAGTACGACCACCTGATCGGCAAGCTGTACCCGATGCGGATCACGGATTTCTCGAAGTTCGGCTTCACCGAGGTGCTGTTCCCGGGGCTCGACGCGCAAGCGGACGACTGAGCCGCGCGGCGCATCGGCGCCGGAAAAGCAAAACGCCCGCGGATGCGGGCGTTTTGCTTGAGCGGGACGACTCAGAACGATTCGTCGGGCGACAGATAGCGCCACTGGCCCTGCGGCAGCGCGCCGAGCATCACGTGGCCCATCCGCACGCGCTTCAGGCCGATCACGTCGAGGCCGACCAGCTCGCACATCCGGCGGATCTGCCGCTTCTTGCCTTCGCGCAGCACGAAACGCAGCTGTTCGCCGTTCTGCCAGCTGACCAGCGCGGGCTTGAGCGGCGCGCCGTCGAGTTCGAGGCCATGGCGCAGCTGCGCGAGCGACTCGGCCGGGAAATGCTGGTCGAATCGATGTCGAGGCGGCCGGCCGGCGCGAGCGTGCGCAGGTGCTGCGGCGAGAAGCGCAGCCCCGAGCGGTCAGCGCTCCAGTGATTGTCGCGCGTGATCAGCGTCGCGGCGGGCGCGTAGCCGTCCTCGGCCTGCCCGGACACGTAGCCGACCGGCTTGTGCAGCAGGATCGTCACCTGCGCGTCCTGGGCGGCGCGGGCGTTCGCGTCGATCTCGATGCGCTGGTCCGGCCGGACCTTGGTGCCGAGCGTGTCGAGGCGCTCGTCGTCGACGAGCACCCAGCCTTTTTCGATCCATTCGTCCGCTTCGCGGCGCGAGCACAGACCCAGTTCGGACATGCGCTTCGACAGGCGCACGAGGCCGGTTTCGTCGCCGTGATCGACGGCCTCGGCGTACGTCTTGACCGGCTTCGCGACCTTCAGGCCGCCGGGGCGGCCCTCGCCGCGCGGCTTGGCGGCGGCGGGGTGGTCGTCGCGCCACCAGCTGGGTTTCGAATCGGTGCGGCGGGCAGGGCGTGCGTCGTCGCGCGGGCTGGTCTGGTCGTCGGCCGAGCGGAGCGGGCGGCCTTCGCCGGGGCGAGCCTCGCCGCGCGGCGCGCGCGGCTTGGCGTCGCCGGTGCGGTCGTCGCGCTTCCAGGCGGGCTTCGAATCGGTGCGACGGTCGGTGCGGGGGCCGCTGCGGTCATCAGCCGAGCGGAACGGGCGGCCTTCGCCGGGGCGGCCCTCGCCGGGGCGGCCCTCGCCGCGCGGTGCGCGCGGTTTGGTGTCGCCGTCGCGGTCGTTGCGCTTCCAGGCGGGTTTCGAATCGGTGCGGGGGCCGCTGCGGTCATCGGCCGAGCGGAACGGGCGGCCTTCGCCGGGGCGACCCTCGCCGCGCTGTGCGCGCGGTTTGGCGTCGCCGCCGCTATCTTCGCGCTTCCAGGCGGGTTTCGAATCGGTGCGACGGTCGGTGCGGGGGCCGCTGCGGTCATCGGCCGAGCGGAACGGGCGGCCTTCGCCGGGGCGACCCTCGCCGCGCGGTGCGCGCGGCTTGGCGTCGCCGGTGCGGTCGTCGCGCTTCCAGGCGGGTTTCGAATCGGTGCGACGGTCGGTGCGGGGGCCGCTGCGGTCATCAGCCGAGCGGAACGGGCGGCCTTCGCCGGGGCGGCCCTCGCCGCGCGGTGCGCGCGGTTTGGCGTCGCCGTCGCGGTCGTCGCGCTTCCAGGCGGGTTTCGAATCGGTGCGACGGTCGGTGCGGGGGCCGCTGCGGTCATCGGCCGAGCGGAACGGGCGGCCTTCGCCGGGGCGGCCCTCGCCGCGCGGTGCGCGCGGCTTGGCGTCGCCGCCGCGATCTTCGCGTTTCCAGCCCGGCTTCGCGTCGGTCCGACGCTCGGTGCGCGGGCCGTCGTCGCTCGCGCGGAACCCGCGGGCGGGGGCGCGATCCGCGCCCGTCGCGGCGCGCGGCGCGCGCGGTGCGACGCCGGCGGGTTTCTTCTTGGCCGGGGCGGCGGGCTTCGCGGCGGGCGCGACGGCGCGCACCGGCTTGCGGCCGACCAGGCTGCCGGTGCGCACGGGGGCGCGGCTCGGCGAAGCCGGTCGCGGATTCTTCACGGTCAATTTGGTGCGCATAAACGCTGGAACTTACTCACACTGCGATCGCACGCAGCAGCTCGGTCTCGACCTGGATCTGCAGGCGGTTGTCGGACAAGCCGGCTCCGTCCAGCAGGAACACGTCCTCGACGCGCTCGCCAAGCGTATTGATCCGCGCCGCATGGACGCCGACCCGGTGCTCAGCCAGCACGCGCGCGATCGAATAAAGAAGGCCCGGCCGGTCGTTGGCGGACACGGACAGGATGTAGTACTGGCCGCGCTCGTCGGCCCGGAGGTCGACGCGCGGTGTGATCGGGAAGGTGCGCGACAGGCGCGACAGCCGTCCCTTCGACGGGTCGGGCAGCGGCGCCGCGCCGGCCAGGCGCGCGGCGAGCTGCTGCTCGACGCGATTGGCGATGTCGCGATAATGCACGTCGCGCTCGGTCCGGGTCACGATGAAGTTGTCGAGCGCATAGCCGTGACGCGTCGTGCTCACGCGCGCATCGAGCACC
>NZ_JAAGNW010000127.1:0-1091 GCF_010645215.1 Burkholderia multivorans
CCGACGCGATGCCGAGGTCCGGATAGATGAACAGCCACTTCCAGTCGAGCGCGACCACCTGGACCTCGATCGGCTTCACCGACGATTCGATCGGCTTGTACGGATCCAGCTCGTGGGTGGTCTTCCAGGTGAGGATGCCGAGGAACAGGATGATCAGCGTCGGCACGGTCCACACCACCACTTCGATCGCAGTGGAATGCGACCAGTCGGGAGCGTAGGTTGCGCGCCGGTTCGTCGCGCGGTAGCGCCACGCGAACCACAGGGTCAGCAGGATCACCGGTACGACGACGATGAGCATGGCCCAGGTCGAGGTCGCGATCAGCGCTTTTTCCGCGGCGCCGATGCTGCCCTTCGGATTTAGTACATCTAAATTACAACCTGACAAACCGAGCACGATGCTTAAGGGCATCCACCTCGCCATGCCTTTTACAGCCTTTCTTTTCATTACAGAACCTGATGTGTCATGGAATCCGTTGCAACGCCCCGATGCGTTTCGATTCGCAAAATCGCTCGCATCATACGGCCACTCGATTGATTAACCAACCAGTGAATGCAGAAAATCATCGTTGCAATTTCTGTCGTGTGTCAGATTGTCGCAGGGGGTGCGACATAGCCGCCCCCCTTCGCCCTCCTTTCGATCGATGCGTTCGCAACGATGTCCGCATGAGTCAAAGGCACTGACTCAGCCGCGCGACGACATCATCTCGGCGGGATGTGCGGGCATCGGGTCGTCATCGGCGGGCAATTTCGAATGCCGGGCCTCGTCGACCAGATGCGCGACCGTCGGGTCGATGGCGTCGGTGAAGGGCTTCGGATCGAGCCCGACCGCGAGCACGACGAGCGCGAGCGCGGCGAACACGGCCAGTTCCCGGCGGCTCAGGTCGACGAGGCGCGCGACCTGCGGCCGGACGATCGGGCCGAACACCACGCGCTTGACCATCCACAGCGTGTAGGCGGCGCTGAGGATCAGCGTCAGCGCGGCGAGCGCGCCGATCCAGAAGTTCACGCGGATCGCGCCCATGATCACGAGGAATTCGCCCACGAAGCCCGAGGTGCCCGGCAGCCCGATGTTCGCCATCGAGAACAGCACC
>NZ_JAAGNW010000127.1:1112-1850 GCF_010645215.1 Burkholderia multivorans
GATCGAGCGCTGCCGGGTGCGATCCTGCAGCACGCTCATGCACAGCAGCATCGCGCCCGCGACGAAGCCGTACGACACCAGCTGGACGATCGCGCCCTCCACGCTCAGGTGGTCGAACAGGAACAGCCCGAGCGTGACGAGCCCCATGTGCGCGACGGTCGAATACGCGAGCAGCTTGCCGAGGTCGGTCTGCGCGAGCGCGAGCAGGCTGGCGTAGACGATCGCGAACAGCGACAGCGCGATCACCGCGGGCGCGAGGAAGTGGCTGGCGTCGGGCGTGATCGGCAGCGCGAAGCGCAGGAAGCCGTAGCCGCCGATCTTCAGCATCCCGAGCATCAGCGCGGCGCCCGTCGGGCCGTCGGTGTACACGTCGCGCAGCCAGGTATGCACCGGCCACATCGGCACCTTGACCGCGAACGCGGCGAAGAAGCCGGCGAAGATCAGCAACTGCGGCGCGAAACCGAGCTGCAGCGTGCGCCAGGCGCTCATGTCGAAGGTGTGCGACTGCGCATACAGGTACAGCATCGCCATCAGCAGCAGCAGCGATCCCGCGAGCGACATGAAGAAGTACTTGACCGCCGCGTACACGCGCCGCTCGCCGCCCCAGCCGCCGATCAGCAGGTAGAGCGGGATCAGCGTGGCTTCGAAGAAGATGAAGAACAACATGCCGTCCTGCGCGGCGAACACGCCGATCATCAGCCCCGACAGGATCAGGAACGACGCGAGATACGACGCGAT
>NZ_JAAGNW010000127.1:1860-3973 GCF_010645215.1 Burkholderia multivorans
GCGGAATGCGCGTCGAAGCCCGCGACGAGCGGCGCCACGGCGACGAGCCCGGCGATCGCGCCCGCCAGCGCGAAGCCGCGCGTGCGCCGCGGATGGCGATCGGAACCGGCGAGCAGCAACAGCACGCCGAACAGCACCGGCACCCAGATGGCCAGGCTCAGCAAGGGTAAAGCTTTCATGTCGTAGGGTCGTTTGCGTATCGCGCGCACGATCGAAGCCGGCGCGATGAAAGAATTGAAATAAAAAAGAAAGCTGTCTTTCGCGAATCGACCGGGTTGGGGAAATGTAAAGCGGCGTCGAGGGAAAATTTGACGCTGCGCAAACGCTATCGGGTTTACCAGCGTAATTCAGTCCGGAATTTTTTGCATCGCAACAATGCATTTCATTAAGCGATCAAATCAAGCAATTGATTTTTATTGTTTATTTTTTGGCTGACGAATGGATCGTCTGAGCGGATCCGGTGCGCTGCGGGGAAATGGCGTCTACGCCGACGCTCGGGACCGGGGGCGGTCGGACCGGGAGGCGAGGTGGAAATCACCCGCTCAGGACATGTCAAACCTTACATTCATCCATTCAAAATACTTTCATTTTTAGCGTCATCCGCAGCATGCCCCGCCCTGCGCTTCGTTCGCCATGCGCCAGAGTACAATGCCCGCACGGGGTGATCCGCACGCCACCGCCTTTCAAGAGTCCGAATCAAAAGAGGTAGCCATGGTGTCGCTCAGTGACCTGGCGGTCAGCCCTCCCGTCACCCGTTGCAAGTGTTGCGACGGCCCCGCCCGCCTGTGCGGCGTGGTCGATTTTTCCCGCAGTTGTCTCGATCTGATCGGGCCGCGGGTCATGCCCTACTCGGGCGTCCCGATCTACTACCACCGCTGCGAGCAATGCGGCTTCGTCGCGACCCGCGCGTTCGACGCATGGTCCCACGACGATTTCGCCGCGCACATCTACAACGACGACTATGTGCGCGTCGATCCCGACTATCTCGGCGCGCGGGCCGCGCAGAACGCCGAAATCATCGCCGGCAATTTTCCCGAACTGTCCGGCGTCACGATCCTCGACTACGGCGCGGGCCTCGGCCTGCTCGAACGCGAACTCAAGGCGAAGGGCTTCGCCCACGTCGACTCGTTCGATCCCTACGCCGGCAAGGGCAACGGCAACAGCATCCGCCCGACGCGACGCTACGATCTCGTCGTCGCATTCGAGGTGTTCGAGCATCATCCGCAGCCGCAGGCGTTGATCGACGAACTGGCGGGATTCCTCGAAGACGGCGGCGCACTGTTGTTCAGCACCACGCTCGCCACCGACGCCGCGCTCGAGGCCGGGCTCGAACGCTGGTGGTACTGCGCGCCGCGCAATGGCCATATCTCGTTCTTCACGCTGCACGCGCTCGCACGGATCGGCGCGCGACACCAGTTGATCCCCGCGTCGTTCACCGACGGCATTCATTTCTATTTCCGCGGCGAACCGCCCGCATGGGCGCGACGTTTCACCCATCAGGTCTGGAAGGAATGAACCCGCGCGCTCACGCCGCGCTGAAGGCGCGGCGGAAGCGCGCGCGCTGGTCGAGCGGCACGAGGCAGTCGATCACGCATTTACGGGTATGGCCGCGCACGCCGTCCGCGCAGTACTCCGCGGACTGGGTCGGATCGAGCGAGGTGCCGCGCAGGCGCCCCGTGACCGTGAGATCGTGTTCCAGCCGGCAGCGCGTCGCGATCGCCCACAGCACGTCGTCCGCCGCATGCGCCTGCACGTCGGCATCGACGAGCACCAGGTTCTTGGTCGACGCGACCTGTTCGAGCGCCTGCTGTGCCGCTTCGCGCAGCCGCGCATCGTCCCCGGGGTCGCGCGGCGCGCATTGCAGCACCGTAAACAGATGGCCGCCGCCCGCCGCCAGCGCGCCGACGTCTCGCACCAGCGAACCCGCGCCGCCCTGCGCCAGCACCCGCCACACCGCCGCTTCCTGGCCCGCGCCCAGCAATTCCGACTGCTCGCGCCCCGGCCCGCTGACCGCCTGGTAGCACGCACCCTCGCGATAAGCGAGCGCACCGACGGCCAGTACCGGCACCACGCCCGCCGGCGAGTAGTAGCCGAGATATTCGGGCATCGCATG
>NZ_JAAGNW010000127.1:3983-7340 GCF_010645215.1 Burkholderia multivorans
GATCGATGCACCAGCCCGGCTGCGACGCGCACGGGGCCAGCCCCACCGGCCGGCCGCGCAGCGCGCCCGCGACGGCCAGTTCGTCGTCGCCGAAGCCGAGCGCGGGCGCGCTCAGCGCCGCCGCGTAGTAGAGCGCCGGATCGAGCCCGATGTTGATCGAGACCGGCAAGCGCTCGCCGCGCGCCACGCACGCGTCGAGCATGCGCCGCAGATGGCCGGACGAGCCGAGCGCGATCGTCGCCGAGCCGTGCTTGAGCGTGATCCGGTGCACCGAGGCATTCGCCGCCCCGCTCACCGGGTCGCGCGCATAGGCGAGCCCGAGCGTGACGGTCGGCCCCGGATCGCCCGCCGAACACGTCAGCGCCGGCAGCCACGCGCGCAAATCGGGATCGCGCACCACGCGGCGCGGCGTCGGCGCGCGCACCGGCTGCGGCGGCAGCGGCCGCGCGAGCGCGTCGGCGAGCAGCGCGCCATGCGGCGTACGCGGATCGGCGCGGCCGTCCGGATCGAGCCAGAAGCGCGTGCGCGCGCGGCTGCCGAACACGCCCAGCAGCACCGGGAACGCGCCGCGCGCCGGCGCGCGGTAGCGCCGCAGCGGCTGCTCGGCGCTCATCCACGCGCCGTGCGAGGTGCGATACGACGCGAGGTAATCGTCGAGCAGCGCGAGCTGCGGATCGAGGCGCGCATCGATCTCCTCGATGCGCTCGCCGTGGCGTTCGAGCGCGGCGAGCGCGCTGCGCAGGTCGACGATGTCGCTCATCGCAGGCGCCCGCTCATTCCGTTGCGCGCGCAACCGCGCGGTGCGGCGCATCCGCCGCGCGCCGCGAGCCGGCGATCGCGAGCAGCGCGACCGACACGAGCGCGCACAGCGCGCTGAACACGATCGACACGGCGTAGCTCTGCGACAGGTCGAACAGCAGGCCGCCGAGGCTGCCGCCCGCGATCGCCGCGATGCCGACCGAGATGTACAGCGCGCCCAGGATCGCGCCGAGGTTCGCGGTGCCGAACCAGCTGGCCGCGACCGACGGATACAGCGAGATGCAGCCGCCGTTGGCCGCGCCGAACAGCAGCGCGAACACCGCGAGCGTCGCGAAGTCGTGCGCGCCGAGCCAGCACAGGTTCAACACCGCGAGCGCGAAGGTCAGCCACGCGAGCAGCCGGCGCGCGCCGAGCCGGTCGGCGAGACTGCCGAGCAACAGGCGGCCGCCGACGTTGCCGATGCCGATCAGGCCGATCAGCAGGTTCGCCTCGGCGGCGGACAGGCCCAGCTGGCGCGCATACGGATTGATGTGCACGAGCGCGAGGAACAGCCCGACCGAGCCGAGGAAGATCGCGCCGAAGTACCACCAGAACCGCGCGCCGCGCGCGGCCTCGGCCAGCGTCAGATCGGCGCCGCCGCGCGCGGGCGCGGCCGTCGCGCCGGCGGGCGCGGTGTCGCCGTCCGGCAGCAGGCCCAGCTCCTGCGGCTTGCCGCGCATCTCGGTCGCCGCCGCGAGCCCGACGACCGCGATCGCCACCGCGAACACCCGCATCGTCGCGGCCCACGACATCTGCTGCATCAACCAGCCCGCGGCGCTCGGCCCGATGAAGGTGCCGAGCCCGGTGCCCGCGAGCGCGAGCCCGGACGCGCGGCTGCGGTAGCGCACGAACCAGCGCTGCACCGCGGTCACGCTCGGCACGTAGACGAGCCCGACGCCCAGCCCGACCAGCACGCAGAACGCGCCGAGGAACACCGGCAGCGAACCGCCCGCGAGGCTGCTGACGAAGAAGCCGAGCGCGAGCAGCACGATGCCGATGCCGACCACGGTGCGCGTCGAGGTCCGGTCGGCGACCGCGCCGGAGAACACCCCGACCGTGTAGTAGATGAACGCGGTCAGCGAGAAGACCGACGCAACGGGGAAGCGCCCCGCGTCGAACGTCGCCTGCAGCGGCACGAAGAACGCGCCGAACGAATAAGCCGCGCCGAAGATCAGCGCGAGCAGCAGGTGCGCCGCGATCACGACGCGCCATCCCTTGAAGAAACCTGTGCGCATGGTCGTCCTCCTGTCCGCGTCGCTCAGTAATTGACGCCGAGCACGCTCGACGCCGTCCCCGCCACGCTGACCCGCACCAGCGTGCGCACCTCGATGCCGGTCGCCGCGCGCACCCGCTCGACGCCCGCGTAGTCGGCCTTCTCCGCCACGCAGACGATCTGCTCGACGCTCGCGCCCGCGCGCCGCACCGCCTCGACCAGCCCGATCAGCGTGCCGCCCGTGCTGATCAGGTCGTCGACGATGATCACGCGGTCGCCCGCTTCGACGCCGTTCAGGTACAGCTCGCCCGAGGTGTACTCGCAGCCGAACTCGACCTTCACCTGCCCTTCGAGGCCCGACGGATACCAGCGCGCGCTGCCGAACGGCAGGCCGGACAGCAGCGACACCGCGGCGAGCAGCACGCCGCCCTTGTCTTCCTCGCCGACCAGCTTCATGCCGGGCTGCACGTCGAGCGCCTCGCACACGCGCCGCGCGGCCTCGCGCAGCAGCGGCGCCGGCGTGGCCGGCACCTGCTCGGTCAGCGAATTGACCAGGAACTGCCGGCCGTTGATCTCGACGAGCGGCCGCGCGTCGAAGGCGTCGCGCAGCAGGTCGGGGGCGTCGGCGCTCGGCTGCGGGCGCGCATCGCGATCGGCCTCGCGCACCGCCGCGACGAACGCGCGCAGCTTGTCCGGATCCTTGCGGGTCGCGCTCGCGCCGACGCCCGAGCTGACGTCCACCCCGGCCGGCGCGAGCCGCGCGACCAGCTGGCCGACGTTGTCCGCGTGCAGGCCGCCCGCGACGATCACGGGGCGCGCGAAGCGCACGCCGTGCAGCCGGTCCCAGTCGAAGCGCTGCCCGGTGCCGCCCGTGAGGCCGGTGACGGAGGCGTCGAACAGATAGGCGCTGACCCGGTAGCCGTTGGCCACGGCGGGATCGAAGTCCGCGCCGACGCGAAAGCCCTTGATCACGGGCCGGCCGACCTGCTGGCAGTACGCGTCGGTTTCGTTCCCCTGCAACTGGACAACCGCCACGCCCGAGATCTCGGCCATCGCGCGCACGTGCTCGATCGGTTCGTCGACGAAGATGCCGACCGTGGTGACGAACGGCGGCAGCTGGTCGACGATCGTGCGGGCGTCGCGCGCGCTGATCTGGCGCGGGCTCGCGGAAAACACGAAGCCGAGCGCGTCCGCGCCGGCTTCGAGCGCGGCCAGCGCGTCGACGAGGGTCGTGATGCCGCAAATCTTGATACGCGTGTTGATCATGCTGGAATCTCGCTGAGAAAACGCTGGAGCAGCCGTTCGGCGGCCCCGCTGTCGAGCGCGCCGCGTGCCGCGGCTGCGCC
>NZ_JAAGNW010000127.1:7350-9425 GCF_010645215.1 Burkholderia multivorans
CGTCGATGAAAGTGGTGGCGCGCCCGCCGAGCACGAGCAGCGCGCCCGCCGCCGCGACCGCGGTGTCGCGGCGCGGCCCGGGCTCGCCCGCGAGGATCGCGCGGCACAACGCGGCGTTGCGGGCCGGATCGCCGCCCGCGAGATCCTCGACGCGGCATGCCGGCAAACCGAAATCGCGTGCGCTGACGCTGAAGGTGTCGAGCGCGCCGCCGCGCACGCGCGCGATCCGCGTCTCGCCTGCGCAGCTGATTTCGTCGAGGCCCGCCGAGCCGTACACGACGAACGCGGCGTCGCGGCCCAGGCGCAGCAGCGCGGTCGCGATCACGTCGAGCAGCTCGGGCTGTGCGACGCCGACGATCTGCCGCCGCACGCGCGCCGGATGCACGAGCGGGCCGGCCAGATTGAACAGGCTGCGCACGCCGAGCGCGCGCCGGATCTCGCTCACGCGCGGCGGGAAGCGGTGGTAGCTCGCGGTGGCGACGAACGCGAAACCGCAGGCCGCCAGATCCGCCGCGAGCCGGGCCGGCGTGCTGCTGCGCGCGACGTCCACGCCGAGCGCGGTGAGCAGGTCGCTGCTGCCGCACGCGCTCGTCACGCCGCGATTGCCGTGCTTGATGACCGGCACGCCGGCCGCGGCCGCGATCAGCGCGGCGACGGTCGAGATGTTGAAGGTGCCGGCGCGGTCGCCGCCCGTGCCGCCGATGTCGAGCGCGTCGCAATCGGGCGCGAGAGGCGGCGGCGCGCTGCGCGCGAGGATCGCGTCGACGGCGCCCGCCACTTCGTCGGCCGTCTCGCCCTTGCGCGCGAGCGCGACCAGCAGCGCGGCGCTTTCGAGGTCGGTGTAGTACCCGTCGAGGAGCGCGGCGACGAGCGCCGCCGCCTCGGCGCGCGCGAGGTCAGCGCGGGTCTCGACGAGCGTGCGGATCACCTCGCGATAAGCGGGTGCGCTCATGCGGCCGCCCGGGACCCGGCGCGCAGCTGCGCGAGCACCGCGTCGAGCGGCAGCACGCGTCCGAGCACGTAGCCGACATGCTCGAGCGCGGCCTCGTGGCGCGCGGGCGTCGTGCCCGCCACGCACTCGCGCGGCACCAGCACGCGATAGTCGAGCTGGAGCGCATCCTGCGCGGTGGCCCGCACGCAGACATCGGTGGCGACGCCCGTCAGCACCAGCGTGTCGACGCGGAGCCCCTTGAGCAGCAGATCGAGATCCGTCGCGAAGAAGCCGCTGTAGCGGCGCTTGACGAGCACGTAGTCGGAGGCGGCGGGCGCGACCGAGTCGATGATCTCGATGCCGGGCGTGCCTTCGACGCAATGCTCGGTCTCGCCGTATTCGAGTTCGAGGCCGAAGTCGACCTTCTGGCGTCGATGCGCTTCCTGGGTGTAGATCACGGGCAGCCCCGCATCATGCGCGAACGCGCGCAGCTGCAGGATCGCGGGCACGATCGCGGGCGCGCCGGCGCACGCGATCGGCGCGCCGGGCTCGACGAAATCGCGCTGCATCTCCTCGATGCGCGCGCGCACCGTCGCGGGCGAGCCGACGATCCAGCAGTGCTTCGCGACATACTCGACGGTCACGTCGCTGTCCGGCACCGCCGGATCGTGCTTGAGCAGGCCGAGCGCCTGATTGCCGGCCAGCATCGGCAGATAGTCCTCGCGGAAATAGCGGCCCATCTCGCCATGCACCGCGCGGCGCCACGCCTCCTGATCCGTGTCGGCGACCAGGAACGGCCGGCTGACCCGCCACATGTCGCGCGACGGCAACGCGCGCCCGGCATCGCGCGCGCGCTGCTCGACCACCGCCCAGTGGGTATGCAGGTATTGCGGCGTGAAACAGAAGCTGATCGGAATCCAGCCGTTCGCGCCGGCGATCCGCAGCGTCGCCGAGCTGGCCGACAGCCCGGTCACGCCGATCGGCGGATACGGCTTCTGCCAGGGCTTCAGGTGATAGCTGCTGCGCTTTTGCGGCTGGTCCGCCGGCCGACGCGCGGTCCAGAAACGGCCGCGATGCTCGAACGGGCCGTCGCTTTCCCAGAAGCGCGTCATGATCGCGATCGACTCCGCCGTCATCTCGCGAT
>NZ_JAAGNW010000127.1:9435-12716 GCF_010645215.1 Burkholderia multivorans
CGACGCGTAGTCGATGTCGAACATCTCCAGGTCGAGGTTGGTGCCGCTCGCGCCGATCCCGACCATCAGCCGCCCCTGCGACAGGTGATCGAGCAGGCAGATCCGGTGCGCGAGTTCGGCCGGATGATGGAACGGCAGCATGAACGCGCCCGGTGCGAGCCGGATCCGGCGCGTGCGCAGGAACGCCTGTGCAAGCAGCAGGTCCGGCGACGGGCACGGCTCGGCGGGCATCATGTAGTGCTCGCCGATCCAGGCTTCCTCGAAGCCGATCCGGTCGAGGTATTCGAGCGTGTCGAGATCGTGATGATGGCCGTCGTAAAGCGAACGGGACGGCGGATGCGCAGGCATCAGGAAAGCGCCCAGCTTCATGGGTGTGTGTCCTCGGAATGGACTTCGCCTCACCCGGCCGCGCCGGGGGCGAAGTTCTCGGTTATCGACCCGCGCCGCCGGCGACGGACGTGCTCGCACACCGCGATCGAGCGGTGTCGCGCGTCCGGATGCCTGGGCCCGGGGTGCGGCGGTACTGCGGTACTGCGGGAAAACCGGTGCTGGAACGGGACAGCGAACGACGTGCGGCGGCCGGCGTCAGCGGCCGGTGCGCGGCCGGGTGCGGCGCGCGGCGCAGGGATGCCGGGCGGGAGCGGGATGGCGAGGCTCGAAGGGTTCCACGGTGCTCATCGATATCCTTGCGGTGAACTTCACGATTCAACGAGACATCCCCGCTCGCGCGGGTGTGACGAGATCCAACAGATTGCCATTGCATGGTGCGGGGCCGGCCTCACCCGAGCAGCGCGTAGTTCGGGATCGGGTGAGGCGGCAGGCCTTGCTTGTCTATACAAGACCGGAAGACGAAAGCAGTCTATTAAGCCGACTGTCGAGTGACGATTCGTGTAAACCCTTCACCTGTTAATTAACGTGGCGTTTGAAAATGCGCGCGTCGTCAATCGCGGGCAAATATCCCAATAAGTGAACAGGTATTGCAGGTCAGTGGGCGGCGCGGTTGCGCAGGCTTTCCCGCACGCGCTTGGCGACGAGCACGGCGAGGTAGTCGTGGATCCGTGCGCCTTCGCTGTATTGCGCGAGCGTTTCCTCGTACAGCCGCGACACGGTTTCGGGGGGCACGCGGGTTTCCGCCGCAATGGACTGGACCATTTCTGCGACGTCGATCTGGGCCATGAAGGTTCTCCGGGATGAACACGCGGACGCCCATTTAAATCCGACAAAACCCTGACCGCCAATTGAATCGAGCAATCGCGCGCGGCCGGCTCGGTTTGCCTCGCTATCCGGTTCGGGGCGGGATGGCGGCCCGGCGTGCGCGGCTTCAACCGCCCGGCCGGCCCGCGTCGAGGGGGCGGCCGGGCGGCGTGTTTGCCGGCCCGCTTCGGTACGCCCTCCGGTGCAGGACGAACATCGCGACGGCGCGGCCCGTCCAGAACGCGCTCAAGGCGATCGGGGTGTCGAACGGCAACAGCGCGGTGGCGGCAAGCGCCAGGCCGAGCATCATGTAGTACGTCACGCCGAACAGCGCGCCGGCGCGTCCGAGGCTCGCGCCGTAATGGCGCAGCGCGGGCGCCAGGAGGTTCGGAATGGCGAGGCCGAAGCCCGCGAATACCGGCAGCGCGGTCGCGGCCCACAGCGCGCCGGGGCGTGTCGATACGAGCGCCCAGGCCAGTTGGCCGACGACCCCGAACAGCACGCAGATCAGGCCGAGCCGCACCCGGCGGTCCGGATCGATCCCGTCGGGCAGCCGGCGGTTCCAGGCCGCGCCGACGCTGCCGACGAGCGCCACGGCCAGCCCGACCCAGCCGAAGCCGAGGCCGGGCAGTTCGCCGACCATGAACGGGCCGGCTGCGTAAAACGAGAAGACCAGCGTATTGAGGCCGGCGACCAGCGCCGCCGCGCGCCACAAGGCAGGATCGGCCGCCATGCGCAGCGCCAGCTGGTTCAGCGGGATTGGGGTCGTGGCGCCGGGCCGGGTTTCGTCCAGCCAGCGCGCGCCCGACAGCATCAGGAACAGCGCCAGCGCCGCGATGGCCCACAGCACGCCCGGGTAACCGTGCCGGTCGGACAGCCATTGGCCGGCCAGCGGGCCCACGGCGGGCGACCATGCGAGCACGATGCCCAGCGTGACGAAGTACTGCGTCAGCGCATGACCGCTCAGGCGGTCGCGCAGGATCGTCTGGGTGGTGATCGAGCAGGTCGCCATGCCGAGCGCCTGGACGAAGCGGCCGAGCAACAGCCATTCGTAGCGCGCGGCGACGAGCGCCGTCAACGTGCCGGCCAGCGCCAGGGCGAGGCCGGACAGGAGCGCGGGGCGTCGTCCCCAGCGATCCGACACCTGCCCCCATAGCAGGACGCCGACCGAAAAGCCGAGGAAGAACACGCTCATCACCCACTGCGTGCGCGCCGGATCCAGATGCCAGGCGCGGGCCAGGTTCGGCAAGGCGGGCGCGAGGATGGTCTCCGCGATTTGCGGCAAGGCGAGCCAGGCGATGACGAGCCATCTGGGCGGCAGCACGGGGCTGGTGTGAGGCGGTTGCATGATGCGTCTCTTGGGTGCGATTCGAGTCAGGCCCGTAGCGTAGCTGCGGAGCGAAAGTTAAAATCGCGCCACTCAGGCAAAAAACATCGCAAAACAGCCATGCCGTATTACGCGCCCGACGCCGTGGTCGATCCGGATCTCGCGACGTGCCCGATCGTCGGGCTCGCGGTGGACAAGCGCGGACACGGGTCGGACTGGCATACGCATCGGCGCACCCAGCTGCTTTATCAGGCGGTGGGCGCGGTGACCTTGTATACGGGCGATCGGGTCGGCCAGCTGGCGCCGTCGCAGGCCGTGTGGTTGCCCGCCGGGCTGCGGCATCGAACGAAATCAATGCGCTCGCGCGCGAGCTGATACTCCGCGTGACGGGATGGGCGGCCGACGAAGTGCTGTCGCCGGCGCAACGACGCCTCGTCGCCACCCTGCTCGACGAACTCGCGGCCGCCCACCGTGCGCCGCTGCATCTGCCGATGCCTCGCGAGAAGCGATTGGCGGCGGTGTCGCAGGCGCTGCTCGACGATCCCGCTTTGCCGCTGTCGCTTCACGAGTGGGGCGAGCGTGTTGGCGCAAGCGAGCGGACGCTGGCCCGGGCCTTCGTCCGGGAAACCGGGATGACGTTCGCGCAGTGGCGCACGCAATGCCGCCTTGTAGTGGCGCAGTCGCGATTGGCGGAGGGCGAATCGGTGACGGCCGTGGCGCACGGCGTCGGTTATGCCAGCGACAGCGCGTTCATTGCGAT
>NZ_JAAGNW010000127.1:12726-19926 GCF_010645215.1 Burkholderia multivorans
GGTAGCGATGTCGATGCCGCTTGTGCCCAATGCCTGTCGGCCAAGCCGAAATGATCCGCTTGGTCAGTTCGCAGCGGCGGATCGAAGGGCCGCCGCGCCACTCAATGTCTCACCGCCGCCCGCGCGTCACTCTCCCCCATCCACTCCGAACAACTTCAACAACTCCCGCACCTTCGCCCCCAATTCCATCTGCACCTTCACCGATCGCTGCTCCGACACCGATCCATCCGGTTTCTCGTCGCGCTTGCGCTCGATCGTCACGCTGCCCTTGCTGGACGCGAGCAGCAGCAGCCCGAACACGAGCGCGTTCTGCAGCACGTCCGCGCCTTCGAGAAACGCGAGCCGGCCGGCGTGCCCGACCGCCACCTCGGTCTGCGCGCGCAGCGCATCGTCGTCCGCCGCGCTCGCGAGCACCGCGCGCGCGAACCCGTCGACCTCCTGCCCCGAATCCGCGAGTTCGCCGATCAGGACCCGGGCCCGCGCATAGGCATCGGCATCGACCCGCGCGCGCAGCCGCGCGTCGGCGTCCTGCTCGTCGTCGAGTTCGAGCGTGTCGATCGACAGCGCATACAGCGCCTCGATCGCGGCATGGCCCGGCAGATGGGTGATGGTGTCTTGGAGCGTCATCGGATCATTCCTTGCGTTTAGTGGAAAGCGTCAATCAAACCAATCGATCGGTTACAGCGTGGCCAGCCCGAACACGCTCAGCGAGCGTGCGATCCAGCGCGGCATGCCGTCGCGCTCGCGCGCATCCGACAGCCGCGTGACGAGTTCGGCAAGCGCGGCGGACGGCTCGTTCAGCCACGCGTCGAACAACGTCGCCGACAAGGACTGGACATCGCCCATCAGCACCGGCCACTGCGGCGCCACGTAAACCAGCGTGCCCGCCAGCAGCATCGCGCGCTCGATGCCGAGCCGTTCGCGCGCCGCGGAAAAGATCGCCTGCCCGGAATCGCAGGCGCCCGAGATCACCACCTTCGGCGCGCACTGCAAGGTGGCGAGCGCGCCCCAGTCGAGCAGATGTCGCGCGAGCGCCGCCGGATGGCGCGGCAGCGTCTTGGACGGCGGCAGATTGCCGTCGTGCGCGACCAGCAGCTCCGACGTGTGTCCGGACACGCGGCCGTGGCAGGCGATCCGCGCGGCGTCGCTCGCGGCCAGGCCCGCGAGTATCGCCGGGCCGGTCGCCTGAGCGCCGCTCGCGCCGCGCCACGCAATCGTGTGCGCATCGCAGCTCGCCTGCCAGCGCCGCGACGCCGCCGCGATCGCCTCGATCGACTCGGGCAAGTCGCCGACGCGCCAGACTGCCGCATCGAACACGCTGCGCGGCCGCCAGCCCGGCCGCACGCCCGCCGTGTGTGCCGCATGCTGCAACCCCGCGTAGGCAAGCAGCGCCGGCGTGAACGTGATCGACAGCCCCGCTGGCGCGGCCAGGGTGACGGGCGCCGTCGGCAACTGACCGGTGCTCCAGATCACGCGCGGCCTGCCGAGCGACACGAGCAGCCCATGCAGCGCCGCGTCGAGTTCCGGCCAGCCGCGCACGGTCGAAAGCGCGTCGGGCGCAGGGCGCGTCATCGCGAGCGGCAGCCGGAAGTGCAGGCGCTTGGCCACCTCGTGCCAGGCCGCGATCGGCAACGGAAAATCCACGACCCGGGACGCGAGGGCCGCGCCGCCCCACTGCGTGACGACGAACACCAGCCGGCCCCGCCGTTCAACCGGCTGCACGATCGCCGTGTCGTCGGGCAGCCACCCGGCGAGCACGGCCTCGTCGAGCCGGTCGCACAGGCTGTCGATATCGTCGAAGCCCACGCCCGAGCGCCGGCAGATCCGCTGCGACAGCACGAGCGACGATTGCAGGTCCCCGAGCGCGCGCTGCATCGTCGCCTCCATGCCGGAAGTCGGCGCGTCGCGCGCATCGCCGATGTGGTGGGCGGCCCAATCCACGATCGGCTGCAAGGGAGCCAGCGCATGATGCGGGTCCGCCTGCGGATCGAGCACCGCGGCGAGCCGGATCACCTGATCCAGCCCGTCGAGCGCATCGTCGGCCGCCGCATCGGCCTCGCTCCCGCCGTAGCGCGCGAGATGGTAACGGGCGGACGCATGGAGCGGCGTCGACAGATCGGACCAGCGCGCGAGATACGCGCGCGCGAAGTCGAGCACGTCGGCTTGCGACGCGCGCGCAGCCGGCAGGGTCAGCAGTTTCGACAGGATCAGCGAGGCAGTCGGATACTGGAGCAGGTCGACGTCGTTGTAATAGGCCACCAGCACCTCGACATCCTGATCGAAGTCCGCCCGCTGCGCCTCGTCCGCCGCCTCGTCGCGCAACATCAACGCCGCGACGCCCCGGCTCAGCAGGTCGTCGTCGCGGCTCGCCGACGCGTGGATCGCGCGCACGATCGCGCCCGCCGTCGCGCGGTCCGCCGGCGTATCGCGCGCGTCGAGCTGCGCCGCGATCCCGAGTGCGATCTGGCGGCGCGTCGGCAAGGCCCAGCCCTCGACCGGCACGCGCGCGACCAGCTGATCCACCGTGCGCCGCAACTCCGCCTCGTCCCACTGGATCGACAGCACGGCAAGCCGGCTGCTCTGGACCTGCAGCCACTCCTCGCTCGTGGTCACGGCGGCCAGCGCGTCGAGAATCCGCAGCGCCTGGCTCAGGTCGTTGCCTTCGCGCAGTGCGATCGCGCGGTTGCGCTCGTTGACGCGGACGTCCGCGTTGCTCAGGTCGTCGCCGATCAACGCACGGCACGCGTCGTAGGTCGCGAGCGCGGCGGCGCTCTGCCCTGCGTAGCGCTGCGCGTTGCCGTATTCGGTCAGGAACGCGGCGCGGGTTTCGACGCGCAGGCTCTCCCACGCGTCGCCGAGCGCGGCGCGCGCGCCGTCGAGCGTCGCCGGCGTCATCTTGACTTCGCCCATCTGGTGCAGCAGTCGAACCGCGTCGCACAGCAGCAGGACCAGTTCGTCCGCCCTGCCCGCCGCCAGGAGCCGCGCGGCGCGCGCCTCGGCGATGCGCATCAGGTCGTGGGGCGTCGCGACGCCGTGCAGGTACTCGCGACACACGTCATGGAGCCGATCGATCTCCACCTCGGCGATCACCTTCAGGAGCGTGGCCAGCGCATCGTCCGCGAAGCGCAGCGACAGCGCGGCGCGCGCACTGTTTTCGTCGAAGGCGCGCAGCACGGAGACGCCGGCGATCGACAGCGCGGTCCGCCCATCCTCCGCGGGTTCGGACGCGAGTTTCATCACTGCGGCCAGCACCTGGTCGAAGCTCAGCGTGCGCCGTGCGAACGCGAGCGGCACATGCTCGGCGGGGTCTTCGCGCCGGGCCTCGGTCAGCATCAGCTCGTACGCGACATAGGCCTCGCTCCACTGCGCCGCGCGCGGGTTGGGAAACGGCAGGCCGTCGTACTGCGCCGCATGCACGCCCTCGTAGGCGGCGATCGCGCGGCAGCCGTCGTAGTGCGCTCGATCGTAGTGGGTCAGGCATGGGCCGAAGGCCGTGGCAATCTTTGCGCCGAAGGCGGCTAGCGTGGCGGGAATCAGCAGCTTCGGGCGCGCGAGCACCGCCGGCAGCGGCGTGGTCCAACGATGATCGGCGCGCGCGCAGAGCCCGAGCGCGTAGACATAGACGCTGATTTCCAGCATGTCGGTGCGCGCGCGTTCGCGCCCTTCGTCGGTCATCAGCGGCGCGGCCTCATCGGGCGGCAGATACGGCCGATCCCGCAAGTCCTCGCGGCCCGCCACGACGGATATCTGCACGTATCCCGCCAGGATGCTCCATACCGCCGCCTGGAAGCGTGCTCCGATCAGGTCGGGTTCGTTCAGGAAGCGCTGCATGAGGGCCGCGCGCCGCGCCGGATCGCCGGCCACTCCCCTGAACTGGTTCAGCAGCGCCACCTGGCCCTCGCAGCACCAGCGCAGCAGATGGGTGCGCCAGGCCCGCGCGTCCGCCATGACCTCGACCGCCGTGATCGGCCGCCCGAGGAGCGCGGTGAGCCGGTGCGCGAACGCGGCCTCGTCGATCGCCGCCGCCGCGCCCGGATAGACCGTGGCCGTTTCGCTGTCGCCCGGCGCGAACACGCTGGCGAAGCCGTGCTGCCCGAACTCGCCGCAACGCGGGCAGCGCCACCAGGCGGCCCCGCGTCCGGCGAAGGCGTCGAACGCCGCCGCGTCGGCGGGAAAGTCGCAGACGATCAGCCCGGTCCCGTTCACTTCGGGCATCGCGGCGAGGTATTGGCAATGCGCGCACGTCAACGGCGCACGCCCGGGTTGAAGGATAGGCTGGTCCACGCGTGTTCCCCGGTGTTGATCGATGAGTCGATTCGGTTTCGTCTTGGCTTCGTCTTCGCGACGCAGAGTATGGATAAATCACCTGACGAATGCCAGTGCGCGAGGCGTTTTTTCATGCCATTTCCGCGCATGTCTATTTCAGCGCATTTCAGGCCCGCCGCCGCCGTTTTTCTTACGTTTGCCTGCGGCACACGTTTGCGCGCAATCGCCCGTGCGCCGGGCGTCGCGCGTCTGCGACACATGACGAAGACAAGCGACACTTGACGATTGACCCTGGCACGATTTGCCGATACCTTATGCGCCATGGTCAACCCTGAATTCCTCCATCCCGGTACGCTGATCCGCCAGATCTGCCTTGCGCGCTTCAGCCTGAGCGTGACCGAAGGCGCGCGCGTGCTCGGCGTCAGCCGTCAGGCGCTGACCAACCTGCTGACCGGCAAGGCCGGCATCTCGCCCGAGATGGCGCTTCGGCTCGACAAGGCCTTCGGCGGCGGCGCGGAAACCTGGCTGCAACGCCAGCTGCTGCACGATCTCGCGAAGGCGCGCCTGCGGCTCGACGAGCTGCAGGTCGTGCAGATGGTGCCCGAGCAGCAGCCCGGGCTGTTCTGACCCACCGGAACATGAGCGCGCCGAATCCGCCTGGCCGCTCGCTCGCCCGATTCACGGGCACAATGACGGTCGAACCCTTCACCCCGCCTCGACCATTCCCTCCGCCGCCGTGAGCAGCCAGACCAATTTCCGCGTCACCGCCGCCGTCGTCGCCAGCGCCCTGTTCATGCAGAACCTCGACAGCACGGTCGTCGCCACGGCGTTGCCGAGCATCGCGCGCGACCTGCACGTGAACGTGGTGTTCCTCAGCAGCACCATCACCGCCTACCTCGTCGCGCTGACCGTGTTCATTCCGGTCAGCGGCTGGATCGCCGACCGGCTCGGCGCGAAGCGCGTGTTCGTCGCGGCGATCGTGCTGTTCACCTTGTCGTCGGTGCTGTGCGCGGCCGCCCACGACCTGCCCGCACTGCTCGCCGCGCGCGTCCTGCAAGGCGCGAGCGGTGCGTTGATGGTGCCGGTCGGACGCCTGATCCTGTTTCGCGGCGTGCAGCGCAGCGAGATGCTCGCCGCCACCACCTGGCTCACCATGCCCGCGCTGCTCGGGCCGCTGCTGGGCCCGCCGCTCGGCGGCTTCCTGACCGACGCGCTGTCGTGGCGCGCCGTGTTCTGGATCAACGTGCCGGTCGGCGTGCTCGGCTGCGCGCTCGCCGCGTGGCTGATCCCGCCCGGCGAGCGCGCGCCGGCGCGGCCGGCCGACCTGCGCGGCCTGCTGCTGGTCGGCGCCGCGCTGACCACGCTGATGCTCGGCGTCGAGACGATCGGGCGCGGCCTCGTGCCCGCGTGGCTGCCGCCCACGGGCATCGCCGCCGGCGTCGCGCTCGGCTGGCTCGGCGTGCGGCATTGTCTGCGCGTTCCCCATCCGGCCGTCGACCTGTCCTTGCTGCGGATCCCAACCTTTCACGCGGCGACCGTCGCGGGCAGCTTGTTCCGCGCCGGCGCGGGCGCGCTGCCGTTCCTCGTGCCGCTGACGCTGCAGGTCGGTTTCGGCGCGAGCGCGTCGCGCAGCGGGCTGATCTCGCTGGCGAGCGCGCTCGGCTCGCTGTGCATGCGTCCGCTGACGCGCTTCGCGCTGCGCTGGCTGACGATGCGCGCCGTGCTGATCACGGGCAGCCTGTCGTTCGCGGCGATCCGCGCGACCTGCGCGACCCTGTCGTCCGGCTGGCCGGCCGTGGCGATCTTCGCGCTGCTGCTGGCGGGCGGCCTGAGCCGCTCGCTGAGCTTCGCCTCGCTCGGCGCGCTGGTGTTCGCCGACGTGCCGCCCGCGCAGCTGTCCGCCGCGACGTCGTTCCAGGGCACCGCGCAGCAACTGACCAAGGCGGTCGGCGTCGCGCTCGCGGCCGGCGCGCTGCACCTGACGATGCTCGCGGGCGGCCGCGCGCAACCCGCGCATACGGATTTCGCCTGGGCGTTCGTCACGCTCGCCGTAGTGGTGCTGGCCTCATGGCCGATGTTCGCGGCGCTGCCCGCCGACGCGGGCGCGGGCCTCGACGGGCCGCGGCGCGGGGCGTCGGCCTGACGGCGGGCGCGGGAGGCGCGCATCGGCGCGTCGCCCGCACCCGTCGCATCATCGTTCCGATACCGTCCCCTCGGCCATCGCGCGCGGCCGCAGCGCTTGCCCCGCCGCCTCATCCACGACGTGCCAGCCTTGCTCCGCCAGTTCGTCGCGCAAGGCGTCGGCGCGCGCCCAATCGCGCGCGGCGCGAGCCGCGATCCGCGCCTCGGCCAGCGCGCGGATCGCCTCGGGCACGACGGCCTCGACCGGCCGCCACGTGCTCAGCCCGAGCCCCAGCACCGCCTCGAAGCGGTCGAAGGTCGCGCGCCGCACCGCTTCCGGCAAACCACCGCGCGCGACCGACCACGCCTGAGCCAGCGCGCGCGGCAGGTTCAGATCCTGGTCCAGTTCCGCGCCGAAGCGCGCCACCGCCTCCGGATCGGCCGCCCCGCCCGTCGGCCAGCTCGCGTACAGCGCGCGCAGCCGGTCGAGCGCCGCCTGCGCGGCGTCGAGCGCGTCCCAGGTGAAACGCAACGGGCTCCGGTAATGCGCGGTCAGGCACAGATAGCGATACGCAAGCGGATCGATCCCGCGCGCCACCAGCGTCTGCAGGCGCAGGAACGCGCCACCCGACTTCGACATCTTCTCCGCGTCCAGCGTGAGGAACTGGCCGTGCAGCCAGAAATTGGCGAGGCGCGTGCCGTACGCGGCCTGGGTCTGCGCGATCTCGTTGCTGTGGTGGACCGCGACGTGATCCTCGCCCCCGCAATGGAGATCGAACCACGGGCCGAGATAGCGCGCCGACATCGCCGAGC
>NZ_JAAGNW010000128.1:0-4776 GCF_010645215.1 Burkholderia multivorans
CGAACACGGCGATGCGATAGAACAGGTCTTCGCGCAGCCGGCCGTCGCGGACCGACTCGCCGGGATCGTGATGGGTCGCGGCGACGATGCGCACGTCGAGCGGAATCGCCGCGGTGCCGCCGACGCGCGTGATCGCGTTCGCCTCGAGTGCGCGCAGCAGCTTGACCTGCAACGCGCGCGGCATCTCCGCGATTTCATCGAGGAAGATCGTGCCGCCGCGCGCGGCCTCGAAAAAGCCGATGTGTTGCGCGACGGCGCCCGTGAAGCTGCCTTTCTCGTGGCCGAACAGCTGGGACTCGGCGAGCTCGGGTGGAATCGCGCCGCAGTTGACCGGCACGAAGGGCGCGTCGCGACGCGGGCTCAGGTCGTGCACGAGCCGCGCGGCAAGATCCTTGCCGACGCCGCTTTCGCCGACGATCAGGACACTGGCGCGGGTGGCCGATACCTTTTCCAGTTTGCCCATCAACGTTTGCATCGAACACGAATTGCCCAACAGCCGACGGCTGTCGTTGATCTGTTTCGACATGGATCGCTCGCTGTGCGGGAGGCCGCGGGTGGCATGCGCCGCAGTGTCCGCGCAAGAAGGTGGATGCTTGATGATTGCTCAGTACTGACAAGCGTAGCGGATTCGTTCTTCAAATGAATTAAATCTCGCAATGCACCGCACATGGTCGGATAGGAATATTCGATCGAACGTTTTGGTCGGTGCACGGTTCCTATGGTGATGACGTCGCCGCCTCATGGCGTGCGATTCGTTTTTACTGATTGGATGGCGAAGCGGTCAATGTTGCCGACCGATTTCGCATCGTGTCATCACGCGTCGCAGTGCCTGCGAATGATGCGATCCACGAAGGAGCCACCATGCCCTACGTACTGATCGTCGAGGATGATGCCGATACGCGTGCGATGCTCGCAGCGCTCGCGCAAGCCCAGCAGCTCGCGTGCGATACGGCGGCCACGCTCGCAGAAGCGCGGGCGAGAATGGTTGTGCATACACCCGATCTGGTGTTGTGCGATCTCGTGTTGCCGGATGGAAACGGCATGGACCTGTTCGACGAGCTGCCGGCCGGCGCGCACTGCGAGATGGTGCTGACCACCGGTCATGCGAGCCTGGAGACGGCGATCGACGCGCTGCGCCACGGCGCGACCGATTACCTGGTGAAACCGCTGAACATGCAGCGCCTGAACAGCATTTTCGCGCGCGTGCCGAGGACGAGCGTGCTGCATGCGGAGATCGCCGCGCTGCGCTCCGAACTCAAGCGTCTCGGCCGCTTCGGCCGCATGCTCGGCAGTGCGCCGCCGATGCAGGCGATGTACGACGCGATCGGCCGCGTGGCCGTCACCGAGGCGTCGGTATTGTTGACGGGCGAGTCGGGTACGGGCAAGGAACTGGTCGCGCAGACCATCCACGACCTGAGCCTGCGCCGGCGCGGGCCGTTCCTCGCGATCAATTGCGGCGCGATCGCGGCGAACCTGGTCGAGAGCGAGATGTTCGGCCACGACCGCGGCAGCTTCACGGGTGCGGAGCGCCAGCACAAGGGTTTCTTCGAGCGCGCGGACGGCGGTACGCTGTTCCTCGACGAAGTGACCGAGATGCCCGTCGAGTCGCAGGTGAAGCTGCTGCGCGTACTCGAAACCGGCCGCGTGACGCGGCTCGGTTCCGCGCGCGAGATCGACGTCGACGTGCGGATCGTCGCCGCGACCAACCGCGATCCCGAGGCGGCGGTGGAGGCGGGCAAGCTGCGCGCCGACCTGTATCACCGGATCAACGTGTTTCCGATCGCGCTGCCGCCCTTGCGCGCGCGCGGCGACGACATCCCGATGCTCGCGCAGGCCTTCCTGCAGCGGCTCAACGAGGACAGCGGCCGCGCGATGCGGTTCGCGGCGGCCGCGCTCGATGCGCTGAGAACCTATGCATGGCCCGGCAACGTACGCGAGCTGCGCAACTTCGTGCAGCGCGCGAGCATCTTCAACGACGACGACGTGATCGCTTCGCTGCCGCCGCCGATCATGACGGAAGCCTCGGTGTCGGGTGATGCCCAGGCCGACGCCGAACGCGTGACGGTGTCGTTCGGCACGACGCTGGAGGAGGTCGACCGGCGCATCATCCTCGGCACGCTCGCGAAGTGCGGCGGCGTGAAGGCGCAGGCCGCGGAGGTGCTCGATGTCAGTCTCAAGACGATCTACAACCGGCTCGCGCAGATGGCCGACGGAGACGACAAACCGAATGACTGAGACGCATGGCGCTTCGTTGGCCCGGCATGCCGGCTTGTCGTCGTCGCGGCCGGATCCGCTCGCGCCGCTGCCGGGCGCGGCGCGGCAGCGCGTGCGTGTGGTGCGGCAGGAGTGAATGCGATGGTCAATCTGGTGCGCGCCCGCGCGGGGCAATCGGGTATCGCCGTCATGCTGGTGGCGATCGCGACCGTGCTGCAGGCGCTGGCGATCCGGCTCGGCGGCGTGGACCTGCCGCTGCTGCTGTACTACCCGCTGCTCGCCGCGATCGCGTGGCTGGCGTCGTTCGGGTTCGGCGTCGCCGCGACGCTGGCGAGCGCCGGCCTGATCTGGTTGTTGTTCCTTTCCGATCCGTCGGTCTATACGGCGTCGCTGCCGGCGCGGCTCGTCATGCTGGCCGCCTTCGTGCTGACGGGCGTGGTGGTCAGCGCGATGGCATCGTCGTTGCGCGGCGCGAGCGTGGCGCAGCGCTGGCGCGGCCATCGCGACGCGCTGCTGCGTCGTCGCTACGAGACGGTGTTGGGCGCATTGCCGTGCGGCGTGCTGGCGAGCGACGCGCGCGGCCGCGCCGTGTTCGTCAACGACGAGGCGGCCGCATTGCTGGGCGGCGCGCCGCGCGATCTGACCGGGCGGCCGGTGCGCGATCTGCTGGGTGCGCGCGATGCCGAAGGGCGGGAGGCGGCCGCGCAGGCATTCGAGCGCGTGCTGTCCGGATTGACGGAGGTCGCGTCGACGCGGCGCTGGCTGCGGCAGAACCGCTGCGAAGCGAACCTGGCGATCGTCGAGACGGCCGCGCCGATGCGCGACGCCGCCGGCGCGATTCGCGGCGCGGTGCTGATGCTGCAGGACGCCGCCGCGGCGGCGTTGCGCGCCGCGGTGGTCGATGCCGCGCCGGACGCGATCGTCGGGATCGACGCGCAATACCGCGTCGTCAGCTGGAATCGCGCAGCGCAGCGCCTGTTCGGCTATGACGAACACGAGGCCGTGGGGCTCGACGCAGGCGGCCTGATCGCTGCGCGCTGGCGCATCCGTCATCCGCTGCCGGCGCGGCCCGACGCGGCGGGCGATGACGACGGACCGGTCGACGTGCTGTGCGTGCGGCGCGACGGCGCGCGCTTTCGCGCGACGCTCGCGGCAGGCGTGGTGCCGCCGCGCGCGGGCGGCGCGGTGGCGCTGTCGCTGACGATCCGCGAATCGGGCGAGCGCCGTCGTCGCGACCGCCGCGCGCACCGTTCGCTGCGCGGCGCGCGCGACGCGCGCCGGCAGGCGGATACGTCGAACCGGCTCAAGGACGAATTGCTCGCGACCGTCTCGCACGAACTGCGCACGCCGCTCAACGTGATCTACGGCTGGGTCGAGGTGCTGCGCCATACCGGCGACCTCGCCTTGCAGCAACAGGCGATCGATGCGATCGATCGCTCGGCGCGCTCGCTCACGCGCATGGTCGCGGACATCCTCGACGCCTCGTCGCTCGCGACCGGCAAGCTGCGGCTCGATGCGGTGCCGATCGACCTCGTGCGGATCGTCGCCGACGTCGCCGAATCGTTTCGCACGGCCGCTGCGAACGAAGGCATCGGGCTCGCGACGGAATGCGCGGTGGACACCTGCGTCGTGTCGGGCGACGGCGAGCGGCTGCGGCAGATGCTGTCGAACCTGCTGTCGAATGCGTTCAAGTTCACGCCGACGGGCGGCCGGGTGACGGTCGCCCTGGCGCTGGCCGGTGCGCGCGTCACGCTGTCGGTGGCCGATACCGGGGCCGGTATTGCGCCGGAGTTCGTGCCGCACGTGTTCGAGGCGTTCCGACGCGCGGACGAGGCGCCGGCGTCGCCGCGGCGCGGCCTGGGGCTCGGCCTGTCGATCGTGCGGCACATCGTCGAATTGCACGGCGGCAAGGTGTCGGTCCGGAGCGCGGGCCGCAATCTCGGCGCGACCTTCACGGTCGCGCTGCCGGCCGGCTGGCAGCCGCCGCTCGGCGACGCGGTCGGGCACGCCTCGCGTGACGAACCGACGCCGCTCGTCGCGCAGCGCGTGCTGCTCGTCGACGATGATCCGACCACCCGCGCAAGTCTCGCGGCGGCGCTGACCACGCTGGGCGCGGAGGTCTGCGTCGCGGCGTCGGGGCGCGAAGCGCTCGCGCAGGCCGAACGTGCGCGGCCGACGGTGGTGCTGTCGGATCTCGCGATGCCGGACGGCGACGGCTTCTGGCTGCTCGAAGCGCTGCGCCGGCGCGGCGCGGGCGGCCCGCGCATCCTGGCCGTCACCGCGCACGCGGGGCAGGCGGACGAGCGGCGCGCGCGCGAGGCGGGATTCGACGGTTACCTGCGCAAGCCGGTCGATCTGCAGATGCTGGCGCGCGTGATCGTGCGCGACTGACGCGCCCGCGGTGCGCAGGCGATGCGCCGCACACGGGCGCCGGCGGATTCACGGCGCGCGCCCGGCGTCGTCCTTGCGCGGGACGGGGGCCGGCGTGGGATCGATACGCGTGACGCCGCCCGTCGCCGGCGCGTCGCTGGCGGGAAACGTCTCCTCGAGCGTACGGTCGAT
>NZ_JAAGNW010000128.1:4786-13945 GCF_010645215.1 Burkholderia multivorans
GGTCGATGTGTTCCTCGGATTTGCGTCTGCGAGGCCGGTCGTGGTCCTTCAGCGGCGGCGTCGGGTGTGGGCCGCGTTCCGCGTCGGGCCCGGCTGCTTGCATCGAATCGTTCATGGCGTCATCTCCGGATTCAAGAATCCTCTTCGTACGCAACCCGCATGCCCGGCCGAACCGACGTGTGCGCCTGCCGGTCCGGCGCGCGCCCGCGCGACGCCGTGCAAGTTTTGCAGTGCGCGCGGTAGCGATTGCAATGCCCGGCGCCGGAACGGGCGGCGGCCGGCTCGCGCGGGCATGGCATGCGGCTTGCGTCATGGGACGGGTGACGAACGAAAGGAGGCTGGATGAAGCACGCATGGAACGCATGGCCGCACCGACCCGATCCACCGTTACCCGACGTGGAACCCGGTCCGGAGCCGCTCGATCCACCCGAGCCGCAACGGGATCCGCAAGGCGATCCGCCTGAACCCGAGCCGCCGATCTACGTGCCGCCGCACGCCGCGCGCGACGGCGTGCGCGCGTGGCGGTCGGTCCTGGTCGCATGGCTCGCGGGTGCGCGTGACGCAGCGCGGGCGCGACCGGGCCTGGACGAGACGGCGCGGCCGCGCAGGGCCTTGCGTTCCGGCCTGGCCGGCGGGCGGCCACGCGGTGCAGTGACCGGCTGGCGCGAACGCCGGCGAGCCGCTACGCTGACGATACGCACGACCGGAGGCCGCATGCTGACGACTCCAAGCTTGTTCCGCACGCGTCAGGCGCGCATGCCCGGCGCCCGGCGCCGCGCGGCGTGGTTTGCCGCGTGCTGTTCGATCGGTTCAATCGGTTCGTTCGCGGGCGCGGTGCGCGCGCAAACGCCGTCGCCGCTCGCGGAATGGCAGTACTCGGCCGGCGTGCCGCTGACCACCCTGCTCGCGCCCGCGCCGCTGCCGGCCTGGCAGATCCAGGCCGGCATCGCCTCCAATCTGCAGGCGGCCTATCCGGGCGCGTCGGCATACCGCGCGCGGGTCGGGCCGAGCATCGACATCCGCTAGCGCGACCTGTTCTTCCTGTCGACGGGCGAAGGCGTCGGCGTGAACCTGTTGAGCGGGCCGCGCGGGCGCGTGTCGCTGTCGGCGGGCTTCGACATGGGGCGGCGCGCGGCCGACGACCTCGATCACCTGAACGGGCTCGGCAACATCGGCGCGGCGGCCGTCATCAAGCTGTCGGGCGATTACGTCGTGTCGAAGTCGTTCCCGCTCGTGCTGCGCGCGGACGTGCGGCGCGACATCGGCGGCTCGAACGGCTGGCGCGGCGATCTGTCGGCTTACCTGCCGCTGCCGGGCAGCAGCGAACGGTTTTTCTGGTTCGCCGGGCCGAGCGTGTCGTTCGCCGACGCGCGCTACATGGACACATGGTTCGGCGTTTCCGGCGAGCAGGCCCGGCGCAGCGGGCTCGCGCCGTATTCGTCGCATGCGGGCCTGCGTTCGGTCGGGTTCGGCACGACGGCGGTCTGGTTCTTCCGCAAGCACTGGTTCCTTACCGTCGACGGCGCGATCGAGCAGCTGACGGGCAGCGCGGCGCACAGCCCGGTCGTCTCGCGTTCGACCCAGGGCGTGTTCGATCTGTCCGTCAACTACCGGTTCTAGCGCGTCGCCCGTGTGCGGCGCGCGCTCAGGAAAGGAGGTCAACGAGATGCGCAATACCGGAATGACTACCCACATCGAGCGGCCGCGCGAGGTCATCGCGAACAGCCCCGTGAAGACGCCGGCGGCCGGCCGCGACATGCCGGACGCAGCGACTCAGGCCGCCGAGACCGCCCGTGCGCGGCCGCTGTCGCCCGAACGAATCGCGGCCAAGGCGGCGACCGGGCTGCCGCCGATCGATCGCGATGCACGCCTGCGCGACGCGGGCGACGATCCGGTGCGCCGCGCGGCCAGCCGGATCGTGTCGCTCGACAACGCGAACATGGCCGCGACCGACAGCACCGTCGACGTCGACGGCAAGGGCATGGAAGCGCGCCGCGACGCATCGAAGTGGCAGGACAACGTGATCCATTCGAACGCCTCGCTCGACGCGTGCGTCGACACGCCCGCGGCGGGACTCGCCGGTTTCGAGAGCCGGGAGGGCGGGGCCTTGCCGCGCGTCGTCGCGCGGACGGGCTGGCGGGTGCGGCATGAGGGCGCGGTGACGATCGAGGCGCCCGGCGGCCGGCGGGTCGAGCAGTTGTTCAGCTTCGAGCGGTCGAACTAGACGCTTCGGAGCCTGCCTTCCTCAGGCGCGGCCGTCGGCCGCGCCATCCCCTGTCTTGCTTACTGCGGACCGAGTTCCTGCGCGGACGTGTCCGCATCATTGCCTTGCGCGACCAGCACGTGGATGTCGTTCGGCGTGACGTCGGCGATGCCGCCCGCCGGGATCGTCAGCAGCAGCCAATCCGCGTTGTTGTTCAGCGAGACCTGCGGCGTGGTCAGGATCGGCGTCTTGCTGCCCGCCGCGGTCACGATCACCTGATAGGCGCCGCCGTTCAGGTAGACCGAATCCTGGCCCGAGGCCGGCGAAGCGTTCTGGTAGGCCGCGCCGGAGACGGTCGGGCTCTGCGTGTTGATGTCGGTGCCGGGCGGCACGACATAGATGTCGATGTTCTGCGCGTTCGGCGAGGCGTTGAAACCGCGCACGCGCGCCTGATTCGACAGCAGGCCCTTCGCATAGGGATCGTCGATCACCGAGATCGGCGCGGACGTACTGGGCAGCGCGATCGTCGTGTAGTGGTGGCCCTTCGCGGCGCTGAAGGTCTGCTGCGCGATCGTGGTCGTGGTGCCGGACACGTCGTAGGTTGCGGTCTGCGTGCCGGAGCCGACGTCGCGATAGCGCGTGACGCCCTTGTACGCGACGCCGGTCGCGTTCGCGGAACCATTCAGGTAGTAGTCGAGATTCGGTCCGGACGGCACGGCGTTGATGAAGCGGGCCTGCGGATTGGTCAGGCCCAGCTCGGTGCCGACGTCGTTTCCGTCTCCGCCGCACGCCGTCAGGGCGGCGGCGGCGATGCATGCGGCCGCAACGATGCGAATGTTCATAGAGTCCTCCCAAGCGGGATACCGGCCGTGTCGCGGGTTCGTCGCTGCCCGCGTCGTGGCCGGGGGTGAGGGAATGCCTGCCCGTCGCGCACGCGCGGCCGGCCGGCCCAACAGCCGGCGCAAGCCGCATACCCGGCGGCTCGGTCCGCCGGGGCGGGGCGCGCGGCGCAGGCGCGGGAAAATTTGCGCGGGCGTTGAAAAAAGGGAAGGGCGGCGCGGGCATGCGCACGGCAGGCCATCGCTTGGCTGCATTGGCATGAAGGTTGCGGGTAAGTCTCCTGTCGTTCACGCCGATCGGAGTCCCGCATGTCCTTATCGCTTGGGCTGCAGATGCGACAGCATCTTGCGCTCACCCCCAGGCTGCAACAGTCGCTGCGTTTGCTGCAGCTTTCGTCGCTGGAATTTCAGCAGGAGTGGCAACAGGCGCTCGACAACAATCCGTTTCTCGAGGACACCCGCGCGCCCGACGAAGCGGCGAAGGCCGACGCGGCCGCGGAGCCCGCTGCGCCGGCGCACGCGGAATCGCCGGACCCGGCAACGGTTCACGTCGAATCCGAGCGCGGTGTGGATCCGGCGGACGCCGGGCCCGCGTATGCCGCACCGCGCGGAGGACGGTCCGAGGGCGAATTCGCCGGCCTGGAGCCCGGTGAATGGAACGCCCCCGAGCCTTCGTTGCACGCGCATCTGCATGAGGCGCTGCGCCTGCAACCGCTGTCCGCGCGCGATCGTGCGGCCGCGCACATGATCATCGACGCGCTCGACGACGACGGCTATCTCCGGCAGTCGCTCGCCGATCTCGTGCGCGTCGTGGAACCCGGGCTCGGGCTCGACGAAGGCGATCTCGCGGTGGCGCTGCGGCGCGTGCAGTCGCTCGAACGGCCGGGGATCGGCGCGCGTTCGCTGGCCGAATGCCTGCTGCTGCAACTCGACGATATGCCGCCCGACACCCCGGCTCTCGCGTGCGCGCGGGCGGTCGTGCGGGACCATCTCGAACGTCTCGCGCGTCGCGAGATGGCCGACCTCCGGCGCCGGCCCGATTGCGATGCGCGCACGCTCGACGCCGCCTGCGCGCTCGTACGGCGTCTCGATCCGCGTCCGGGCAACCAGTACGGCAGCGTGCGCGGCGAATACGTGGTGCCCGACGTGATCGTGCGGCAGGTTCTAGGGGACTGGATCGTGATGGTCAATCCCGAACTGATTCCATGCGCGCGCATCCATCGCCACTACGCGGCCCTGTTCGTGCGTGAACACGGCTCACGCGATTCGCTGCTGGGCCAGCAATTGCAGGAAGCGCACTGGCTGCTCAGGAACGCGCGCAAGCGCTTCGACACGATCCGGCGGGTCGGGGCCTGCATCGTCGAGCGGCAGCGGGATTTCTTCCGCTATGGCGAGCGTGCGCTCAAGCCGATGATCCTGCGCGACATCGCCGAGGCGCTCGACCTGCACGAATCGACCGTATCGCGTGCGACCGGCAACAAGTACATGGCGACGCCGCACGGCACCTTCGAGTTCAAGTACTTCTTCCCACGCAAGCTGGAGGCGGCGGGCGCGGGCGTGAGTTCGGCCGCTGCCGCGAAGGCGCTGATCCGGGAGCTGATCGCGGGCGAGGCGGCGCGTGCGCCGTGGTCGGATGTGGCGCTGGCGAAGGCGCTCGCGGCGCGCGGCATCGTGCTGGCGCGCCGCACCGTGACGAAGTACCGGCAGGCGATGCGGATTCCGGCCGCCGATCTGCGTCGCCGCCTGCCGGATTGATGTCGGGCGGAGGTCGTCGGTGCGCCTGGTTTCGAGATTCTATCGGGCGTGACGCGCGCGCCGTCATGCGCGTCCCCGGGCATTCCCCGCGGCGCGTCGCGCCGCGGGAATCAACGCTCAATGTCTTCCGCTGCGCGGCTCGGGTGCGTTCGGCGAGGCTTCGTGGGGCGGCGCGTCGAAGTCGAGTTCCTGCTCCGCGATCCAGTACGGCGCGCGGCCGTAGTACTGGTGCAGCGTGTCCGCCCATTGCGGGTCGGCCATCGCCGGCCAGTGATCCTTGTCGAAGCCGGGGGCGTGACGGATCAGCTCGGCGGCGACCGACAGCAGGAAGCGCTTGCGGTCGGTGTCGAGCGTCAGCGCGCTCCACGGTATCGCGAGCAGCTTGTCGCCGATGCCGAGCAGGCCGCCGCTCGACAGCACCGCGTACGCGATGCGTCCGGTGCGGACGTCGAGCATGATGTGCTTGATCCTGCCGACGTCGTCGCCGTCGGCCGTGTAGACCTTGTTGCCTTCCAGGGTGTTGGCCGCCATCACGTCGGGGCCGGGGCCGTTCGCGGTGGCGCGGCCCTTGCCGACGATGCGGGCCTGGCCTTGATCGGGGGTGTGCATGAGTGTCCTCCTGAAGGGTGCGAACGCGTCGCGTTCGCGCGGGTGGGCATCGAACCGATGCGGCGCATGCGCGCGCACCGGGCTTCGTCGCGCAAGGCGCGTACCTGTCGCGCGAATGGCGCAGGGCGGGCATCGGGCGCAGCCCCCTGCGCAAAACGTACGAGGCTGTGTAAAAAACGCCGTACCTGCCTGTGCCGCCTCGCCATGCGTGCACGCGGGGCAGATGGCACGGCGCTTGCGCGTGACCGGGAGCGACGCGCAGGTGCCGCGCGTCGCGATGCCATTCAAAGGAGGGTCAGCATGCCTGCCAAATCCCAGGCGCAGCAGCGCGCCGCGGGCGCCGCCCTGTCGGCGAAGCGCGGTCGCATCAAGGTGAAGGATCTGAAACCGCCGTCGAAAGCGATGTACAGGACGATGAGCGAGCGCGAGCTTGAGAAGATGGCGTCGACGCCGAGGCATGGCAAGCCGAAACATGTCCGCGACGCATGAGCGTCGAACCGCATTGAACAGGAGAGCCCCATGCTTCGATATGCCGTCATCTTTTTCATCATCGCGATCATCGCGTTGTTCGGCTTCGGCGGGATTGCGGCCGGCGCGGCGGAGATCGCGAAGATCCTGTTTTATCTCTTCGCGTTGATTTTCCTCGTTACGCTCGTGCTGGGGGCCGTGCGCCGATGATACGGGGCCGCCATCCGCCCGACCACCGGCGATGGTTACGGAGCGGTGCGCGCGCACGTGCCGGTTCTTCATCCGGGAGAGCGTCATGCAAGCGAATCTTGGTTACGGTGTCGACTCCGACGATCGGGAGGTCGAGGTCGCCGAGCGCAGGCTCGATACGACGGTCCATTTCGACGCAGCGTCCCGGCGAATCACGTTTCATATCGCCTGGGCGATAGCGGCCGGCGGCGTGCCCGACGCGGCGCGGCATTCGGTCGAACTGAGCGTCGACTGCGGGACGGTCGAGCGGTTCGGCCAGCTCGACGCCGCCGCGCGCGCACGCGTGCGCGCGAGATGTTCGCGCTGAAGGCCGAACTCGATCCGCACTACCGGTTGCGCGGCGCGCTGTGGGATCGTTACTACGCGCCCTTGCTGCAGCCCGCGGCGAGCGCGCCGGCGCGGCCGACCGGCTCGCTGTTCGCGGCGGTGTACGGCGGCGAACGTGAGGCGGACCGCTTCTATACGTTCCTGCAGAACATCTTCAACGTGCTGCCGGCAGACCGCCTGCACGCGCTGATCAAGGACGAGACGGCGAAGCACGCCGACGACGAGACGATCTATCGCGGCGTCCAGGCGCGCCTGAAGTCGATCACGCCGCCGCTCGCGATGCTCACGCATGCGTTGCCGTCGCTCGCGACGCAGAAGGCCGAGATGGGACGGCAAGCGGCGCAGCTGCTCGGCGACGCGGCGCTGCGCGACTACGTCGAGATCGGCACGACGGGCCGCTACGTGAAGGCGATGCGCAAGCACCTGAAGCTCGGCGGCCGCGTGACGCTCGTGCACGAGGTCGCGCCGGGCAACTCGCCCGTCGACATCGTCGAGCGCGGGCAGATCGGGCGGATCGGCGATTTCACGCCGCTGCACGACTACGCGCCGATCGCGCTGCCGCCGGCCAGCGCCGATCTCGTCAGCTGTTTCGTCGGCCTGCATCACATGGCGCCCGACAAGCTCGCGCCGTTCCTCGATTCGATCGCGCAGATCGTGCGGCCCGGCGGCTACTTCATCGTGCGCGATCACGACGTCACGAGCGAGGCGCTGGATGCGTTCGTGTCGCTCGCGCATACGGTGTTCAATGCCGGCCTCGGCGAGAGCTGGGAGACCAATCGCCGCGAGCTGCGTCACTTCGCGGGCGTCGATGCCTGGATCGCCCGGATCGAGGCGGCCGGCTTCCGGCACACGGGCGCGCGGCTGCGGCAGGACGGCGACCCGTCCGACAACATCCTGATGGCGTTCCAGCGCACGGGAGCCGCGGCATGAAGCGCTGGCTCAGGCAATCCATCGCGGCGCTGTGTCTCGCGGGGGCGGGCGCGGGCGTGCTGGCCGCACCCGGCGTATCCACTGGCGACAGCCTGGTGCCGCCCGATGCGCGGCGCGGCGCCGAGCAGACACTGCTGACCTTTCCGGAGTGGTATCTCGTGCACAGCCCGGCCGAGTACGCGCGAATCGTGCGGCACGCGCCGTCGCACGCGTTCCCGTTCCTCGACCAGGTCGCGCAGCTGTGGTCCGGCTATGCGGACGTGACGGCCGAGCAGATGCGCGACCGCTATCCGCTGAATCCCGGCTATCACGTGATGATCTGGGTGATCGCGACCAGCACCACGGTCGAGTATGTGCTGCGTTCGCTGTACGAGAATACGGTCGGTCGCGCGAGCTGGCTGCTGGGCGGCGAGCGGTTGAGCGACGAGGATCGCTACGGCGCGCAGGCCGCGCAGGAATACGTCGACTTCATCCGCCAGGAGCCGTGGTATCTGTTCGACTTCACGGCGCGCCTGCGCCACTTGTGGACCGACGTGCCGCTGTGGGGGCCGGGGATCGTGCGCAAGTGGGAGCGGCGCTATGCGCTGACGTCCGAGTACGCGGTGAAGGCCGTGTACGGCAAGCTGATCGAGAAGGCGACGCGCGCCGCGTATACGCCCGCGCTGATGACGACCGAGGTCGTGGTGGACCGGCTGCCGCCCGAGGGCGCGCTGCCGCCGCGGGTCGAGGTGCTGAAGCGCTGGCCGGACGGCCGCGCGCTGCTGTCGCTGCCGCGTTATTTCGATTTCCGGCTCGCGGCCACCGCGCTCGCGCGGCAGGGCGTCCGGTTCGTCGACATCGCCGGCAACGACTCGATCATTCTCGTTACCGTGTGGGCGCCGCGCGACGCGGCGCTGCCGGCCGGTCGCGGGCGGGTGCTGTTCGAGCAGCCGCTGACGGATCCCGCCGGCATGCAGCGGCTCGGCGTGCTGGTGCCGGTCCGCGACCTGTCGGCATTCCTGGCCGACGCGCCCGCGCTCGGCCTCGTCGCCGAGCACGTGTACGACTACTAGCGGCCCGGCCAGGTCGGCGCGATGCGCGCCGGCGGCGCGGTCGCGCTACGGTTGCGACGGCAGCGCCGCGGCCGTGTGTGCGCGGCGCGCGTCGTCGAGCGCGCGGCCGATCGTGTGCTGTACGGCCGCCGCCTGTTCGAACAGGTAGAAGTGGCCGCCGTCGAAATCGTGGAAGGTGACCGGGTGTTGCGAGCCTCGGGTCCAGTCGTGCAGGCCCGCTGCGCTCACCACCGGGTCGTGGCGGCCCGAGAACACCGCGACCGGGAACGGCTGCGGCGTCGCCGACGGCAGCGGAAAGCCCGCCTCGACGATGCGGAAATCGGCCTTCGCGAGCGTCAGCAGCATCTCCCTCAGCTCCTTGTGCTCGGCCAGCTCGCGCGGCGTGCCGCCGAGCGCGACCATGTAATCGATGATCTCCGGATCGCTGCGCAGGTGGACCGGCGCGTTGGCGCGGCGGCGCCCGCGTTCCGGGTAGAACGGCGCGTCCGCGCCGGAGGCGCCGAGCCACAGCGGCGGCCGGCCGAGCTGCGTCATGTCGTGCGCGAAGCAGTACGCGACGAGCGCGCCCATGCTGTGGCCGAACACGGCGTAGTCGCGCGGCAGGAACGGCGCCAGCGAACGCAGATGGGCGATCATCGCCGGCACCGTGTCGACGGGCCGCTGGCGCATGGTCTTGCCGCGGCCGGGCAGGTCGATGCGCCAGACCTCGGTGTCGGCGGGGAAACCC
>NZ_JAAGNW010000128.1:13955-16133 GCF_010645215.1 Burkholderia multivorans
CCATCGCCCAGCGATGGTAGTTGGTCGCCGCGCCGCAGGCGTGATGAAACACCAGCAGCCGGTGGCGGGCCGCGTCGCGGCGGGCGGGAATCGTGATCGTGTCGGGTAGCGAGGCCATGCGCGGCGGCTCCGGGTCAGCGGAGGCAGGTCAGGGTTGTCATGTGTTCAAATGGCGGGCCGCGCTGCGCGCGAAGGCCCCGCCCAATGCGCCGATGTACTTCCTGGAATGCGCAGCAGATTATGCGGCACGCGCGCGCGGAATTCACGCATCGCTTTGTTCGGTCCGCCACACCGCGTGGAATCGAAACGTAAAAACCGGAGACCCGCTGACATGACGCTCCACGTGCGCGGCGCAACCGCCGCCGACTTGCCCGCCTTGCGCGACCTGTTCCTGCGTTCGCGCCGCGCCGCATTCTCCTGGGAACCGCCCGAGACCTTCGCGCTCGCGGACTTCGAAGCGCAGACGCGCGGCGAGGCGCAATGGGTGGCGACCGATCCGGCCGGCCAACTGGTCGGTTTCGCGTCGGTGTGGATGCCCGAGCATTTCCTGCATCACCTCTATGTCGATCCGGCGCGCCTGCGGGACGGCGTCGGCCGCGCGCTGCTGCAGGCGCTGCCGGGCTGGCCGGCGACGCGCTATCGCCTCAAGTGCCTGACCCGCAACCTGCGGGCGCTGGCGTTCTATCGCGCATGCGGCTTCGTGGAGGTCGGCGCGGGCACGGCCGACGACGGCGACTACCTGCTGCTGGCGTCTCCCGACGGCGACAGCTGAGCCGGTCCTTGCATCCTGGACGTTCCGGTTTTATCATGACATCAGTCAATGTAACTGTTCTTGATGACTTGATTGCCCGGTAACCGTTCCCCATTTTTTGACGCCGTGACGCCGTCCGGCGCAAGGTGGGGAACCCCGGGACGACAGGGAGACATCCGATGACTTCGATCGTACGCCGTGACGTCCGCTTTGCCCTGCCGCCGGATCGCGCCTGCGACTGGCATGGCGAGGGCGTCGCCACCACGCATCTGTACAACGCGCTGTCGCTGCTGTTCCCGGCGGGCGAGCGCTTCTTCATGGATTCGGTGCGCAATTACCGCGACCGGATCGACGACCCGGAACTGAAGCAGGAAATCGTCGGCTTCATCGGGCAGGAGGCGATGCACACCCGCGAGCACGTCGAGTACAACGACCTGCTGCAGGCGGCGGGGCTGCCCGCGCACAAGATCGATGCGCGGCTGTGGGCGGTGCTCGGCTGGATGAAGAAGGTGCTGCCGCACTCGATGCAGCTCGCGATCACGATCGCGCTCGAGCACTACACGGCGATGTTCGCGGACCTGCTGCTCGCGAAGCGGGTGACGCTCGCCGAGGGCTCGGTCGACGGCTACGTGCAGATGTGGCAATGGCACGCGCTCGAGGAAACCGAGCACAAGTCCGTCGCGTACGACGTGTGGCTTGCCGTGATGAAGCCGGGGCTCAAGCGCTATCTGATCCGTACCGGCGCGATGCTGTTTACGAGCGTGCTGTTCTGGGGCACGGTGTTCGAGTTTCACGTGCATCTGTTGAGCGCGCGTCGCCGGCGGATCGGCAAGGTCACCGGCTTCGGCCGGCTGGTCGGCTATCTGTTCGGGCCGCGCAAGGGCGTGTTCGCGCTGATCGGGCGCGAATGGCTCAGCTACTTCCGGCCGGGCTTCCATCCGTGGGACCACGACAACCGCGCGCACCTGGCGCGCCTCGACGGCCTGCTGGCCGCGATCGACGCGACCAACCGGCGTTATGCGTCCGAGGCCGCGCCGCGCCGCGTGCCGCTCCATCCGATGCCGCAGGCAGGCGCCTGAGCGCCGCATCCGTCGCCGTGGGGGCGCGCCCCACGGGTGTTTTCGCGGTGTATGCGATCCCTCTCCGACGGCCCTCTGAAGCGCATGCGTTTCGACAAAACGACGCCGGGCTACGCCCTGAAATTCATTCCTAGATGCTGCCCGAGCGAGAAGTACTGACGAAAGACGTAGTACAACGGGTGCCATCGTTCGAGACGGATTCGATCTGCGGAGGACAGCAGGCCGGCATGGACGTGTATCCGTAACGCCTTGAGTTCGGCGGCAATCATGGCGTCGGCCTCTTTACCTATCCGATGGATACGGACCAAGCTTGTCTCGATCTGTATCGGGCATTCGGCGACTCGCATT
>NZ_JAAGNW010000128.1:16143-19767 GCF_010645215.1 Burkholderia multivorans
ATTGGCGCGATGCATTCACTGGCTTTCCGGGTGAGGCCCGCGCACTTGAATTTATCGCGCTCGAATCTGTATCCCATTTGCCTCTTCGCGTCAGGCATGGCTTCGGACCCGGAAGTCGCCGCGATAGCCTCGACGTTTTCCCACAGCGGCGCATCCGGCAAGTTGAGCACCAATTGATCGCACCATTGCAGATTGCGGCGACATTGACTGATTTCGCTCAGGCCAACCATTAACGTATCGGACAGCGCCCAGTAGGATGAGATCGGGCTGAGATTCGTGGTGCCGTCCGGATTCAGGCTGGAAGCGAGGGCGACCGGTGTGCCGAAATATAAAACGGGGAGGCTGATGCTGCGGGTTTCCATGATATTCGGAGGAGCGTTTCGATACTCCATTGTCGACGTGGTCCGGACCACTTCGTTTCAGTGCCGCATGAAACGTCCATGCGTATCGGCAGGCATTTTCCGGGGAGGCCGCGCGTCGTAATCATCGATGCGCTTGACCCTTGGCTGCCGTTGGAATACTCCGGGGAGCCGGCGGGCTCCGCGCCGGCCTTCGGCGCGCCTGCCCATTATGCACGGATGACTGTATAATCGACCGACCGACGGTCAGTATAGCGGCGCCCCGTCGGGCGAATCGGGTAGAATCCGCGCTGCGCAAAAAAATGCAATCGGCGCGGCCGCCCGTACTTTCCGGCTGACGTGCCGCCATCCATTCCGGGGACACATCGAATCCCGGAGCGACCCGAAGCGATGCATTCATGCGTCGCCCGCTCCTTGCACGCCAGTTATGTCAGCACACCCGAATTCCGACAGTCCTACTTCATCCTCGACTCAACCCAAGCTTCACCGCAGCCTGAAAGCCCGTCACCTGACGATGATCGCGATCGGCGGCTCGATCGGCACCGGCTTGTTCGTCGCGTCCGGCGCGTCGATCTCGCAGGCCGGCCCGGGCGGGGCGATGCTCGCCTACCTGCTGATCGGGCTGATGGTCTACTGCCTGATGATGAGCCTCGGCGAGATGGCCGCGCTGATGCCCGTGTCCGGCTCGTTCTCGACCTACGGGGCCAAATACGTCGAGGACGGGTTCGGCTTCGCGCTCGGCTGGAACTATTGGTACAACTGGGCCGTGACGATCGCGGTCGAGCTGGTGGCCGCGCAGCTCGTGATGCACTACTGGTTCCCCGATGTACCGGGGGTGTGGTGGAGCGCGCTGTTCCTCGCCGTGATGTTCCTGCTCAACGTGCTGACGGTGCGCGGTTTCGGCGAGGCCGAGTACTGGTTCGCGCTGATCAAGGTCGTCACGGTGGTCGCGTTCATCGGCATCGGCTTGCTGATGATCGTCGGCATCCTGAAGGGCGGGGCCAACACGGGCTGGCATAACTTCACGATCGGCGATGCGATGATCGCGGGCTTTTCGTTCCAGGGCACCGAGCTGATCGGGGTCGCGGCGGGCGAATCGGAAAATCCGCGCACGACGATCCCGCGCGCGGTGCGTCAGGTGTTCTGGCGGATCCTGCTGTTCTACGTGCTGGCGATCTTCGTGATCGGCATGCTGATTCCTTATACCGATCCGAATCTGCTGAAGAGCGACGTGACGGATATCGGCGTGAGTCCGTTCACGCTGGTGTTCCGCCACGCGGGCCTCGCGTTTGCGGCGGGCGTGATGAATGCGGTGATCCTGACCGCGGTGCTGTCGGCCGGCAACTCGGGCATGTATGCGTCGACGCGGATGCTGTACAACCTCGCGACCGAGGGCCGCGCGCCGAAGCTGTTCGCGAAGCTGTCGCCGGGCGGCGTGCCGCGCAATGCGCTGTATGCGACCACCGCGGTGGGGGCGCTGTGTTTTCTGTCGTCGCTGTATGGCGACAAGACCGTTTATCTGTGGCTGCTCAATACCTCGGGCATGACCGGCTTCATCGCATGGCTCGGCATCGCGGTCAGCCATTATCGGTTCCGCAAGGGTTTCATCCGGCAGGGGTACTCGGTCGATCAGCTGCCGTACCAGTCGAAGCTGTTCCCCTATGGGCCGATCTTCGCGTTCGTGCTGTGTATCGTGATCGCGTTCGGTCAGGACTATCAGGCGTTCCTGTCGAACAAGATCGACTGGATCGGCGTGACGGCGACGTATATCGGCATCCCGCTGTTCCTGGTCGTGTGGCTCGGTTATCGGCTCGTGAACAAGAGCCGCTTCGTGAAGTATGAGGACATGGAGATCGCGCCGTGGCTCGAAGGCAACGGCGTGGACGGCGTGCGGCGTACGCACGCGCCGGCGAATACCGAGACCGTGGCGTAACGCGGGCGGGGGCGGTCGGTAACAAGAAGCGGTAAATAACCGCTCCCTCGCCAGCGATTCGTGGCAGATGCTTCATGCCAGCGAGTTCGCAGATGAGACGAGTTTGTTTTGCCGTGGGCGAACAGCGCCTGCCATGCGGGTGACGCTCGAACAGCGCCGCGCGTTGAGCAATCGCCCAAACGGCATCAGGTCACCCCTTCGACCGAAGCAATCGTGTCGGCGTCAATCTTGATTATCGGCCACAGTTTGTGTGACGGATTGGCGCTTGAATAGAGTCCCGATGATAGCCGGCGTTGGACCTTAAACAGTTCAATTTCGGCATGGGTGCAAAGCTGTCCTATAGCAGTAGACTTATCCTTCGCTGGTTCGATTGCGTCGAGATTTTCAGATATTTTCCAGTCACGATAATTGAGAGAAAGGCAACATCCCGCATGATGTGGTAGATGTCAGCCTCAAAAAATAGGGGAAATAAGATGGCAAAAAGCTACCGTCGCCTGAACCTCTTTATGGCAAAGCCTTTAAGCGATGGCCAAGGGTTTGCGGATCTGCTTGCTGACGTACCAGTGGACGCGTATCCAATGGCAAACAGCTTAGGCATCGACGGGGTTCTTCTTGTGAGGCAAAGCGCTGAAAAGAGGCCCAGCTGGGGTTCTATTCTCGACGAGGTTGCAGGCCGCGTCATACCCGATCTCGCAAATCGATCTAGTTCTGCGGTGTTGTTGTTTCGCGTGGACGGTGACATCTTCGCTTTTACCTTTGGCTATGGCCGGTATTTGATCGAGCAGTCGCTGTTCATTCAGGACTTTGGCCTCCGCACAGCGCTCAACACGCTCGACGAAAAATCATTGCGTAGCGTCGACTTGCATACCCTCGAAGATCAACCTGTTCAGAAGAAGTCTCAAGCTGCTCGCAATTCGGAGGTGAGCGTTTTTGGGATCGACATCCTACGGGATGTACTTCGCGCGGTGACGGGCGTGCCAAAGCGCGGAGTTGACCTTAAGCAGATCGCTGGTGGAGACGCGATGTTTTCCTTCGGCGCAGAAATGGAAGCTGTCGATTTCCCTGCATTGGCCCGCCGTATCAAAGGCCACTACGTTAGCGACGAATACAAGACATCCTTCTCGTGGGTGGACAACGTCCGCAAGGTTAAGGACGACGCATCGATCGATGCGCTGAACGCGCAGTTGGTTCAAGCTGTTTCCGAGCGTAATCCTGGAATCATAGTTACGCTGCCGGAGATCGGCGCATGGGACACGATTTTAGGTTTCAGCTTTACACGAAATAAAGACGGTGTGCGTCCCATCATCGACTCGACCGACTACATCGACACCA
>NZ_JAAGNW010000129.1:0-4423 GCF_010645215.1 Burkholderia multivorans
AAGGCGGTGGTCGATGCATGTCGTAATCTGCGCGGCGAGATGAATCTGTCGCCGGCGACCAAGGCGCCGCTGCTGGTGGCGGGCGACGCCGCACGCCTCGGCTCGTTCGCGCCTTACGTGAAGGCGCTGGCGCGCCTGTCCGAGGTCCAGATCCTCGCCGACGAGGCGACCCTCGACCAGCAGGCGCACGGCGCGCCGATCGCGATCGTGGGCGACAGCAAGCTGGTGCTGAAGGTCGAGATCGACGTGGCGGCGGAACGCGAGCGCCTGTCGAAGGAAATCGCGCGGCTCGAGAACGAGATCACGAAATGCGCGGCCAAGCTCGGCAACGAGGCATTCGTCGCCAAGGCGCCTGCCGCGGTGGTCGAGCAGGAGCAGAAACGCCTCGCCGAATTCAAGAGCACGCTGACGAAGCTGAGCGCCCAATTGGTCCGCCTTCCGGCGTAACAATCGGTAATCGTCATTGCGTTCACTATAATGCCGGAATGATCATTGAATTCGAATAGCCGAATTCATTCGAGGAACAAGGGTTTATATATGCTGAAAGTCACCAAGGCGGTTTTCCCGGTCGCGGGATTGGGCACGCGGTTCCTGCCCGCGACCAAGGCCAGTCCGAAGGAGATGCTGCCCGTCGTCGACAAGCCGTTGATCCAGTACGCGGTGGAAGAAGCCATCGCGGCCGGCATCACCGAGATGATCTTCGTGACCGGACGCAGCAAGCGCGCGATCGAGGATCATTTCGACAAGTCGTATGAGATCGAGGCGGAGCTCGAGGCGCGCGGCAAGGACAAGCTGCTCGAACTCGTGCGCAGCATCAAGCCGAGCCACGTCGACTGCTTCTACGTGCGCCAGCCCGAAGCGCTCGGTCTCGGCCACGCCGTGCTGTGCGCCGAGAAGCTGGTCGCCGACAACCCGTTCGCGGTGATCCTCGCCGACGACCTGCTCGATGGTCAGCCGCCCGTGATGAAGCAGATGGTCGACGTGTTCGACCACTATCACAGCTCGGTGATCGGGGTCGAGGAGATCCCGCCGTCGGAAACGAAATCCTACGGGATCGTCGACGGCAAGGAGTGGGAGGAATCGATCATCAAGATGTCGGCGATCGTCGAGAAGCCGGCGCCCGACGTCGCGCCGTCGAACCTCGGCGTGGTCGGCCGCTACATCCTGAAGCCGCGGATCTTCGAGCACCTGCGCGCGCTCAAGCCCGGCGCCGGCGGCGAGTTGCAGCTGACCGACGCGATCGAGGCGCTGCTCGCGGACGAGCAGGTGCTGGCGTACAAGTACCAGGGCACCCGCTACGACTGCGGCAGCAAGCTCGGCTACCTGAAGGCGACGGTCGAGTTCGCGCTGCGCCACCCGGAGGTGAAGCAGGAATTCGACGCCTACCTGCGTACGCGCGGCACGCCGCAGAGCTGAGCGGGCGCGCGCCCGCTTCCGCCGGCCCGTGGCGCGTCAGTGCGCCGCGTCGGCCGGCGCCACCGAGACGACGCCCGGCAGGCCGCCCGCGTCGTCTTTTTTCGTCTTCACGAGCCAGCCGCCCGCGGCGCCGAACGGCACCTGCGCGAGCGCGCTGCGCACCAGCGTCGGCGCCGCCTGCAACGCGTCCGGCCGGCGGTCCTGCACGGCCGCCGACACGCGATACGCTTCCGCGCCGCCCTTGCGGTCGATGAAGCGCAGCGTCAGCACGTGGCGATAGACCGTGCCCGCGAACGGCAGCGCGAACGGCGCGGGGCCGTCGACGTCGAGGCATGGCGCCGCCTGGTTGCCGCCGCAGTGCGTGGTCGCGAGCGCGACCGCGGCCGGCTGCGTCGCATAGGCGATCGTGAGCCGGTAGCGCGCGTGGCCGCCCGGCTTCTCGCCGAGCCCGCGCCGCGCCAGCTCGTCGCGCACCAGCGCCTCCACTTTCCGATAGTCCGCGTTGGCCGACTGCGCGTCCGTGCGGGCGACCTCGTAGGAGCGCTCGCCGCCGGCCGCGAATTCACCCGGCTTCCCCGACGCACTGACGCCCGTCGTCACCGACGCGCATCCGGACAACAGCGCGACCGCCAGCGCGGCCTCCGCCCACAAGATTTTCATAGCTTCTCCAATACTTGCCAGTTCGCCCGCCGCGTCACGCGGCCGGCTCGTCGAGCAGCGGCAGCGTCACGATCAGCGCCGTGCCGACGCCGAGCGCGCTGTCGACCGCCACGCTGCCGCCGTGCCGCGTCACCACGGTCTTGACGAACGCCATACCCAGCCCGGCCCCCGCCACCTCCGGCCGCTCGTTCGTGTGAAAGCGCTTGAAGCGCTCGAACAGATGCCGCTGGTCGTCGGGCGAGATGCCGTAGCCCTGATCGCGAATCGTACAGATCGTCCGCTTCGACGCGCGCTCCACCGACAGCGTGCAGGCGATCACCGTATCGGCGGGGCTGTACTTCACCGCGTTGTTGAGGATGTTCACCAGCGCGCGCGTCATCAGCGAGCGGTCGGCGCTGACCCAGCACAGATTGTCGCCGAACTGCGTATCGATGCGGATGCGCTTGGCCTGGGCCTGCGGCCAGACCTCGTCGCGCGCCTCGATCAGCAGGTCCGCGAAACTCGCGGGCTCCAGCTGATAGGTCTGCGACTCGGCGCGCGCCAACTGCACGAATTCGTCCGCCAGCATCAGCGCGCGCTGCGCATAGCGCGCGATGCGCGCGAGCATCGGGCGGATCTCGCCCGACTGCGGCCGCTGCCGCTCGATCTCGACCAGCGCGAGAATCGACGACTGCGGCGAACGCATGTCGTGCGACAGCAGATGCAGCGCCTCTTCCCGCTGCCGCTCCGCCGCGTGCAGTTCGGTCACGTCGACGAGGCCCGCGATCCAGCCCGTCACCTTGCCCTGCGCGTTGGTGCATGGCGCGTAGCGTAACAGATGATCGAGCCCGTCACTGTCACGAACTTCAATGCCGCGCTCCATCAGATCGTTGTCGAAGTCGCGGGTGGGGTCGAGCGCGGCCGGCCAGTGCGCGCGCATTTCCGCCTCGCGCTCGGGGTTGCCGTCGACCGTCTTCATGAAGGTCAGCTCGCCCAGCGCGACCCGCAGCGGTCGCCCTTCCGGCGCCGGCACGTTCAGGCGCGCGCAGTGCTTCTTCGCCGCATGGTTGGCGATCAGCACCGTGCCCCCGATGTCGGTCACGAGAACCGGTTCCGGCATGCTGTCGAGGCTGTCCCAGACGAACCGCTTCATGTCCTGCACGCGCTGTGCGGCCTGCGCCATCAGGCTCATCTGGCGCTCCAGCACGTCGCCGCCGAACTCGCCCCGCTCGCGCGGCGCCTCCGGCAGCAGGTGCGGCTCGTCGGCGAGCCGCTGCAGCTCGTGGCGCAGGTAGGACATGGTCATTTCGAGCCGCCGCCAGTTCCAGATCGGATAGACCGCGATCAGCCCGAAGATCGCCGGCGCGGGCGACAGCCACAGGCGCGCCTCGTACAGCAGCGCGGCGCTCGACGCGAGCGCGAGCACCACGAGGCTCAGCGTCAGCAGCAGCGAGCGCCACGGCGACAGCATCAGGAAGCCCGCCAGCAGCACCACCAGCGGCAGCAGCGAGGCGATGAACAGCAGGCCGCCCGACACGGGCGAGATCGCCCGCCCGGTCATCAGCATGTCGAGCACGCCCGCGTGGATGTAGACCCCCGGCAGCGGCCCGAACTCGCCCGAGATCGGCGTCGCGAAACGATCGTAGAGGCCCGACGCGGTCACGCCGACGATCACGATCTTGCCGCGCAGGCGCTCGGGATCGACGCGCCCGGCCAGCACGTCGGCGAACGACACCGACGGGTAGGTCTGCGTATAGCGGCTGAACGGGATCAGGTAGCGGGCCTCGCCGTTGTCGTCCTGGGCGAGATCGTGCGCGCGCCGCGTGACGGACAGCGTCTGTGCGAGCTTGAACTGGCCGTTCTCGAACGCGTGGAACACCGGCACCATCAGCTGCGGCCAGCGGTGCCGGCCGTCGCTCTCGTACAGCGCGACGCTGCGCACGATGCCGTCCGGATCGACCTCGAGATTGATATGGCCGACGCCCGCCGCATGCTCGGCCAGCTCGGGCACGGGCGGCACGACCGTGCGCGTGCCGTCGTGCTCCTCGGGGCTCAGCAGGATCGGCAGATAGGTCGGCAGCCGGTCGAGCGCGCGCGCGAACTCGCGATCGTCCGTCGAGGGTTCGGTAAACAGCACGTCGTAGACCACGGCCGCCGGCTGCGCCTTGGCGAGCGCGTCGAGGAACTGCGCGTGCACGCTGCGCGCCCAGGGCCAGCGCCCGAGCGAAGCCAGGCTCGGGTTGTCGATCTCGACGATCACGAGGTTCGATTCGATCGACAGGTTGCGCAGCGTCAGCAGCCGGTCGTAGATGATCCGGTCGACGCTCGAGGTCGTGCGGCCGGCGACGCCGGCGAGAATCATCGCGAT
>NZ_JAAGNW010000129.1:4433-10408 GCF_010645215.1 Burkholderia multivorans
CATGCGCGGATCGATGCGCGGATCAATTTTCATCCGCCGCCCGTCAACGCGCGAGCGTGAACGCGTTGACCGGACTGGCCTTTTCGTAGAAACGGCCGCCGCTGAACTGCTCCGCGATCACCGTCCAGTAATAATCGCCGGGCGGCAGGTTCGCGACCACGACACGCCCGCCTTCGGCGTCGACCTGGTCGACGATCGGGTTGCCGAGATCCTTCGACGCCGACAGCACGAAACGGAAACGCGTGGGATCCGCCGAGCCGTGGGTCGACCAGCGGAACTCGTAGCCGCCCGCGCCGGGCCCGGCCGACGTCGCGAGGCCGAACCGGCGGCGCTCGAACGCATAGGTGCGCGGCAGGCCCTCGAGGCCGTTCGCGTCGACGGCCGACACGCGCGCGAAATAGGTGCCGTCCGGCACGTCGGCGAATTCGACGCGCGGCGCGTCGGCCCGCGCTTCCTTGAACAGGTCGAGCAGCCCCGCGTCGCGCGCGATCTGCACGTGGTAGGCATGCGCGCCGTCGAGCGGCGCGAGCGTGAAGCCGACCTTCGCCTCGTCCTGCACCTTGGCCGGATCGACGAGCCGCGGCGCGTCGAGCAGCGCGATCGGACCGCCGACCTGGCCGTCTGCGCGCGTCACGTTGCCGTAGTTCGCATGCACGAGCGCCGCGTCGCGTGCGGGCCGCGCGCTCGGCGCGACGCCGACCGCGCCGTCCAGCACTTCGACCATCGTCGAGGCCTTGCCGTCGGTATCGTAGTTGACCCGGAAGCGTGTGCCGCGCACCCCCGCCACCACCGACGGCGAACGGATCTGGAAGCGATCCTCCTTCTTCTTCAGGTGGGTCACGTCGCTGTCGACCGAGCCGCGCTGCAGGTCGATCACGCGCTCGAGCGTGCCGGTCAGCACGGTGCGGCGCAGCGTCGCGAGATCGATCTGGCTGTCGGGCGGCAGGCTCAGATGCGTGCCGTCCGCCAGCTCGAGCGTGACGAAGCCGCCGCTCCCGGTGCGCACGCGATCGCCCTCGCTGAGGGTCGTGTCGACCGCCACCGGCACGAAGCCGACCGCACCGCTCGCGGCGCGCTCGACCGTCCCCTGCGCCGCGACCACGCGCGCCGACAGGCGCTCCTTGCGCAGCCGCGCCGCCGGCAGGTTCAGCACGATGCCGGGCTGCAGCTGCTTCGGCGCGGGCACGTCGTTCAGCTGCGCGATCAGCGCCCAGTCGTCCGGGCCCTGCAGGTAGCGATCCGCGACGTCGTACAGCGTGTCGCCCTGGCGGGTCGTGTACTGCACGGTTTTAACAGTCTGACGCGACGGCGTCGGCTGCGCGTCGGCGACCTGCAGCGCCAGCGCCGCGCCGACGGCGACGCAGGCGGCCAGCACCCGCGTGGTCATGCTCCTGCTCGCGCTCACTCCGTCTCCCCTTGCGTCACCCGTTCCAGCCGGTACCCGTAGCCATAGATCGGCGCGAGCCGATAGCCGTTCTCGGGACGCAAGCCCAGTTTCGTGCGCAGCATCGAGATGTGCGTATCCATCGTGCGCGACGGAATATCGGTCGCCTGCTTCCAGACGAGATCGAGGATGTGCGCACGCGACAGCGGCCGGTCGAGATGCTGGAACAGCAGCAGCGCCAGCTCGAATTCCTTCTGCGTGAGGCTCACCGGCTTGTCGCCGACATAGGCCTGCTTCAGGTTCACGTCGAACTTGTAGGTGTCGAACTCGCGCACCGTCGCTTCCGCGTTGGCCGGATAGGCGCGCCGCAGCAGCGAGCCGATCCGCGCGCGCAGGATCGGGCCCGACACCGGCTTGACCACGTAGTCGTCGGCGCCCGCGTTGAGAATCTGCGTGATGCCCGCCTCGTCGTCGCGGCTCGTCATGAAGATGATCGGCAGCCGGTGTTCGACCTGGTTCGCCCGGACCCACTTGAGCACTTCCTCGCCGGACATGTCGGGCACGTTCCAGTCGAGCACCAGCAGGTCGAACGTCTCGCGCTGCAGGCGCTTCTTCAGGGCCTTGCCTTCCTTGAAGGCATAGCATGTGTGTCCCGCGGCCGTCAGCGTCTGACTGACAAAATCCGTCTGGGCCTGATCGTCATCCAATACAGCAATTCTCATAGCACCCCGCAAAGCGAAATCGACACGTCGTTCCTGGCCCGCCGCGCTGCACCCCAGCATGCCACGGCGTGTTTCCCGACTCGTAACCCACTATTATCTGCTGGTCCGCGCCATACTGCCCGTCTGCGTCGTCGAAAAAACGCATTTTATTTGGATTACGTCATATCTCAAAAAAGGGACGCGCTAACTGGCATTTTCACCATAGTGTATGAAAACTGTCCAGAAATGATACAGATTAGGCGCGCGCGACAGGCTGGGCGGGAATGGCGCGAGAACGCGCAGCGCGATCAGTCGAGGCTGACCGGATCCTGTTCGGCGATCTGCGGCTGGCGCTGCAGCGCATGATGGAGCTGCGTGCGCACGTGCTCCCACGCGGTGCGGGCATAGTCGGGCTGGTCGGCAGCCCAGGCATGCGCCAGGTCGAACACGCGTTCGACCGTGGCCGCGCAGCGCGTGAGATCCGGCTGCGGATCGCCCATCGCCTCGCGCAACGCCTCGGCGAGCCAAGGCATCTCGCGCCCGCTCGAATCCGCATAGGCCTCGAGCGCGGCCCGCGCATGGCGGTCGTGCTCGGGGTCCAGCTCGACACGGTGCACCGACTGCGTGCGTTCCCGTGCCTTGCCGCCTCCGTCGAACGGTATTCGAATCGTCCCCGATCTGAAGAGCATGACATCTCCCAGTTTGCAGCAACGACACGCGCTGGGCATGTCCCCGTACGGTGACCCGATTGGCCGCCGCGCCCATCAGGGTCGCAACGATGGATCATCAGGCACGGAGTATAAGCAGCGCGGTACGTCCCGTGGTTTAAGAATTGTTAGATATTGCGGTCTTTTCTTTTCGACATTTGTCGAACATTCCTGCTGCTTCGCGCAATTGCAATCATTTACTTTCCGCGAATGGTCACCCTGTTTTTGATTTACTGATAACTCATCGTAAACGTTGCAATCCCCTTCACCACGCCCGGCAGGACCGTGCCGGTCGAGATGTACTGCGCGGTCAGCGGCACGCTCGTGACGCTCGACGACGGCCCCACCCGCCACTGGTTCAGGTTGCCCGTCATCGCGGAATCCGGCCCGTAATTCACCGGCACGCCGTTGTACAGCACGCGCAGTTGCACGCCGCGCGCGGTCGAGCCGGGCGCGGGCGTCAGCAGGTTCGTGGTATTGCCGGGATCGGTCGCGTCGGTGAGCGTCAGGTGGACATCCGCGCCCACGCCCCCGCGGCAGTTGAGGCCGATGCGCAGCCCGGTGTCGCCCCGCGCCGCGCCGACGCCGCTGAAATCGCTCGCCTTCACGTTGGGCAGCGTGACCGAGATCGACGGCGTGGTCACCATGCAGGTCGCCGGCGTGATCACCGTGCCGGGCGCGATGGTCTGGATCCGCGTCACCGGACGGAAGCAGCTGCCCGTGAATTCGACCGTCATGCTCGGCAGCGACGTCAGGCGGCCGCTGCCCACCGGCCCCGTCACAACCAGCGCCGCCGAGGTGTACCACGCGGTCGAGGCGTACCAGGACGACGGCGGATAGTAGGCGGTCGACGACGGCGCGCGCTCCCATGTGCCGTTCCAGTCCGTCGTCGTGAAAAAGCGCACGCCGACGCCCGGCACATTCGTCTGATAAGTGTCCGGCATCCCCGGCACCGGCATCCCGCTGACGGTCGTGCGCTTGTAGATCGGACAGTACACGCTGTCCACGCTCATCCCGTAGTTGATCCCCGTCGGCTGGTTCGGTTGCAGCACGGTGCCCACCGTCACGTCGCGCGGCGGCGTGTACGACGCATTGAAGGTGATCGGCCGGAAGTTGCTGCCGTAGAGCGGCACGGTCAGGATCCCCGCCTGCGCCGTCGCGGCCAGCGCGCCCATCCCCGTCAGCGTCAGCAGCCCGCGCGCAAGCGCGCGGCGCGCGCCGATCAGCCAGTCCGACATGCCATTCCTCATCTGTGTCCCTTTCCTTTACAGTCCGTCGCGCGCCGCCGGCGGCGCGAGCGGGGTCCGATAATCGGCCGCGCCCGCGGACGCGTCGGCCCGCGCCGGGGCCGCCTCCGCGCTCGCGCGACAAACCGTGTCGATCTGCACGTACGACAACGCCTTCGCGTCCCTCGGCGGCAGCCGATAGTCGATCGCGCACGCGCCGCCGCCCCAGTTCACGCGCAGCGTGCCGGCGTCCTCGACGCCGCGCACGAAGATCCGGCCGCCCTGGCCCACCGCGCCCACTTCCACGCCCTTGCCGTCCGACACGGTCGCGCCGAACGGGAGCGGCGCGCCGTCGGGCGCACGCGCGGCGATCACCGCCGAACGGCCCGACACGGTCGCGAAACGGATCATCACCACCGAATTCGCGCGCGGCGCGACCTGCGCGCTGGTCGCCTTCAGCTCGACGTCGAGCGGCAGGCCCTTCGGATCCAGCTCGACCGTGTTGAGGCTGTACGGCGTCAGGTACGGAATCACCGCGTAACCGCGTCCGTCCACGTGCACGCCCGGCGAATTGGTGATGCGCGCGCCTTTCGCGTCGCGTGCGTCGACCACGCCGATCGTGTCGCCGAGGTCGTTCGCGAGCGTGACCCCGCCCGGGTGCGCGACGACCGCGCCCGACATCCCGGCCGAGTACTGCGAGAAGCCCGAGCCGCCGCTCGCGCTCGCCGACACCGTCGCGTAGGTGCCGCGGTATTGCGCGTTGCCGCCGCCCGTCGTCAGCCCCGGCGCGCGGTTCACGTTGAGCCCGTAGCTGAGCGCGTTGTCGGCGAATGCCGAGCCGTTCAGCATCAATTGTTCCGACGAACCGTTCGCCCCGTTGTTGGTGAAGCCGACCGCGAGCGTCGGCGCATGCGCGCCGCGACCGAGCGGCAGCGACAGGTTCGCGACGATCTGGTTGTTCATCCGCCCGCTCTGGCCGTCGCGCTGGCGCGAGGCAGACAGATTGAAGGCCAGCGTGGTGCCGAACGCGCGCAGCGTGTTGTTGTAGCCGACCTGGAACTGCGTGGTGGTGCCGCCACGGTTCCAGTAGTCGAGCGTCGAGCCGACCACGTACAGGTTGCCGCGGCGGCCGCCGAGGTTCTGGTTGAGCGTCAGCTGCAACTGGTTGCGCTGCCGGTCCACCGTGCGTGGATCCTGGCCGTCGTCGACGCGGCTGCGCGCGAGCAGCGCATCGCGCAGCGGCCAGAAGCCGCGCGACGAATAGCGATAGGCCGCGACGGCCAGGTTGGTGTTGGTCGCCGGCACGAACTTGCTGTAGCTGATCCGCACGCTCTGGCCGCTCGTGTCGGATGCGCCGCGGATCTGCGCGCGCGCCTGCGTGACGTCGACCGCGACCGCGCCGAGCGGCGTGTTGAACGCCGCGCCGACCAGCCCGGCCAGATAGCCCTCGGCGACGATCGCGCCGGCGTAGCCCGTCACGACGTTGTTGAAGCCGCGCTGCACGGCCGCCTGGAACAGCTTGTCCTTGCGCGTGAGCTGCGCGTCGCGCGCCTCGCCCGCCGCGATCGAGAAGCGCGTGATGCCGGGCCGCAGCAGCTGCGCGACCGACGCGTACGGCACCGTGAAGCTGTGACGGCTGCCGTCCGCCTCCGTGACGATCACCTCCAGGTTGCCGCCGTAGCCGGTCGCGTACAGATCCTTGATCTCGAACGGGCCCGGCGCGACGGTGGTCTCGTACAGCGTGTTGCCGTTCTGCCGCACGGTCACGCGCGCGTTCGACTGCGCGATGCCGCGCACGAGCGGCGCATAGCCGCGCATCGAGTCGGGCAGCATGCGATCGTCGCTCGCGAGCTGCACGCCGCGGATGCCGACGCTGTCGAACACCGCGCCGTCGGTAAAGGCGTCGCCCAGCGTCAGCTGGCTGCGCAGCGACGGCAGGTCGTGCTGCAGGTAGGTG
>NZ_JAAGNW010000129.1:10418-16735 GCF_010645215.1 Burkholderia multivorans
ATCGACGCCGAGGTAGCTCGTCGTGTTAGCCGACGCCCCGCCGACGTGGAAGCTATTGAAGTTGTAGGCGAGCGTCGCCGACGGCACGCCCGCGTCCCAGAACTCCGGGCTCACGTAGCCCTGCGGGGTGCGTCGCAACAGCGCCTGCGGCACGCTCAGGTCGAGCCGCAGATCGGACAGCTCGAACGCCCAGGTCGCGCCCGGCGCGACCGCCGCAAGCGCCGTGCAGCCGCCCTCGGCGAGCCGCGCGAGCGCCGCGCGGGCCCGCTCGTCGAGCGCGCCGTGGTCGAGCTTCAGTTGCTCGACCAGCGCCTTGTCGAAGCACGGCGCGGCCGCGCCGTCCGGGCCGGTGAAACGCACCGCGTTGCGGCCCGCCCAATCGCCGTTCAGATACAGGTCGACCATGTACTCGCCGGGCATCACCGGATTGCCGCGCGCGAAGCGCGACACGTCGACGCTCTGCCCCTTCGGCCGCATCAGGAACAGATCGTTGAACTTGACGTCCGCGACGCTCAGGATCTCGCCCGCGTCGCCTTCGCCCGCGAGCGCGCTCGCGCTCAGCTGGGACGCCAGCACGCCCAGGATCACGGCATGGCTGCGCCGGACCGCGGGCCGTCGCCCGGCGCGCGATCGCAACTGCTGGTCTCTCGTTCGCATCGTTTTGCTAGGTACGTCTAGGCGACGTGTTGCCGACCGCCGCCTCCCGCTGGGAAGCGACACCCCGTTCGTGTGACGGCCCGCGTCTCGTCGCGCGGTGCCTCGCGTGGCCGGCGCCCGTCAGGGCCGCTGCGGCCGCGCGCGGAAGGTTCCCGCGACGCCCGCGCCATAGTCGTTGATCGTCGTGTAGTCCACTTCGGCCGGCACCTCGGCGCCGACCGCGTCGAGCGCGCCCAGGTCGAACTCGACCGTCGCGTACGGCGCGACCATCGCGCCGCGGTCGTTGCGCAGGGTCGCGCCGCCCGCGCGCACCGCGACCGCGCTGAAGGTCACGTGGTACGGCGTCGGGTTGGTCGCGGCCAGCGCGTAGCCGCCCGCCGCCCGGCGCACGAACTTCCAGCCGACCTGCGCGGCGGCGTCGTTCGCGTCGCCCGGCAGGCCCGCCGGACGGAAGAACAGCTTGATCCGCGAACGGAACGCGAGCTGCAGCGAGTTCGGTGCGTCGGCCGCCGTCGAGACGACGGGCGGCACCTCGAGCACGTTGAGCCAGAACACCGATTCGCGGTCCTGCGGCAACGGCGCCTGCGTATAGATGATCCGCAGCGTCTGGCCTTTCTTCGGATCGAGGCGGAACAGCGGCGGCGTCAGCGTGAACGGCGCCTTCGCGTCGTCGGGCAGCGCGTTCGCGTTGCCGTCGTCGACCCAGGTCTGCACGAGCGCCGGCGCATCGCCTTCGTTGTTGAGCTTGAGCGTGACTTCACGCTCCTTGGCCTGATAGATCACCCGCGTGCCGTTCAGCACGACGGAAGCATGCGCGGCCGACGCGGCGGCCGCGATGGCGCACGCCGCGAACGCGGCGCGCCAGGTCCGGCGGATAGACATTTCGAATTCCGAATCTTTGTGCGGGCTTGTGGCGCCCGCTTCCCCGTATCCGGCCGGCGGGCGCGATGCCCGCCGGCCGCTGCGCGCGATGCGTGCCGCGCGGCTTATTGGTAGACGATCGAGTACAACGTCGCGGTCGACACGCTGCCCGCCGTCGCCTTGCCCGTCGCCACGTACTGCGCGAAGTAGCCGAGCGTCGCCGCGCCGCCCGTCAGCGCCACCGACTTCGAGTTCTGGGTCGCCAGCGCGCCGCCCAGGCGGATTTCGCTGTTGTCGCTGTTCAGGAGGCCCACCTGCACGTTGCTCGCGCCGCCGCTCGCCGTGTTGATGAGACGGCCCGTCGAGGTGTCGACGGCCGCGCCCGGCTCGAAGTAGACCGCCACGTTGCCCGAATTCGGCGTGCACTTGGACAGCGCGATGTTGAACGGCGTACGGCCGGCCGTCACGCCCGGATCCTGCAGCGCGGATGCCGAAACCGTCGGCAGCGTGACCGTGAAGTCCTTGCCGCCGCCGTTGCCGCTGATCGTGCAGGTCTGGGCCGTCACCTGGCCATTGATCGTGATCGTGCCGTCCGCCGCGAAGGCGGCGGGCGCCGCCACGGCGAACGTCGCCGCCACGGCCAGGATCCCCGTGCGCATCTGCTTCATGTAATACCTCTGCGATTGATTTGGTGTTGGAGCAATGGTCGGACGCGACGAAAAATCAACATCCCCCGTCCGTCGCGACCTGATCATTATCAAGATATGACCGTAAGCTTTCTGTTATCTATTGTTAAATTTCGCCAAACCAATCGTTAAATCTGGTTAAACGCCATTCCCGGGAAATAATGTCGGGAAGACAATGGCGAGCGGTAGCGAGCCGTTTCGGAAAACCAAATAAAATGCCGCCCGGGCTTACCCCGGGCGGCATTCAGAAAATACCAGCGGTGGATTGACGCAGTCGCCCGATCAGCGGCGGCGCATCAGGAACACGTAGGTCTTGTCCTGCGTCGACGACTCGACAATCTCGTTGCCGGTCTGCTTCGCGAACGCCGCGAAATCGCGCTGCGATCCCGGGTCGGTGGCGAGCACCTTCAGAATCTGGCCGCTTTCCATGTCGGCCAGCGCTTTCTTCGCACGCAGGATCGGCAGCGGGCAGTTGAGCCCGCGCGCATCCACTTCCTTATGAACTTGCATCGGCTTTCGACCTTCGAATGACGCGCCGGCACGGCGCGGGAGGAAGGCCGGATTTTACCGCAGCGCGCGGCCGCGCGCCGCGGGCTGCGTGCCCCGGGCTGCGCGCCCCGGGCTACGCGCCCCGCTACAGCTCAACCGCGCGGCCGCTGTGCAGCGCCTCGCGCAGCGCGTGGCCGATGCGGGTCGCTTCGAGCGCATCGGCGAGCGTTGCCCCGCCCGAGTCCTCGCCCGTGCGCACCGCGTCGACGAACGCCTGGGCCTCCAGCAGGAACGCCTCCTCGAAGCGCTCGAAGAAGGTCGGCGTGCACGCGTGGCGGATCCCCTCGGCATCGTAGACCTCGACGCGGTTCGCGCGCGGGTCGCGACCGATGGTCAGCGCGCCGGCCGTGCCGATCACCTCGGAATGGGTGTCGTTGCCGTGCGCCATCGTGCGCGACGCGTAGAACATCGCGAGCCCGCCGCCCTCGAATTCGCAGATCGCGACGCCGTTGTCGACGTCGCCGCTCGCGCGCAGCCCTTCGTGCAGCGCGATCGTGCCCGCCGCGAACACCCGCGTCGCGCGCGGCCCGCCGAGCAGCCAGCGCGCCACGTCGATGTCGTGCACCGTGCAGTCGAGGAAGATCCCGCCCGAGGTCGGCGCGAAGCGCACGAAGAAACCTTCGGGATCGTTGCGGTCGCAGGTTTGCGAGCGCACCAGGAACGGCCGGCCGATGCCGCCCGCGCCGATCCGCGTCTGCGCGTCGCGATAGCTCGGATCGAAACGGCGCATGAAGCCGATCATCGCGCGCAGGTGCGGGCGCGCCGCGGCTTCCGCGCACACCCGCTCGCATTCGTCGAGATCGAGCGACAGCGGCTTTTCGCAGAATACGTGCTTGCCCGCGCGCAGCGCCGCGACGATCTGCTCCGCATGCAGCGCGGACGGCGTGACGAGCCACAGCGCGTCGAGGTCGGGATCCGCGACGAGCGCGTCGTAGTCGGCGTAGAGGCGCGGCACGCCGAGCGCGTCGCGCGCCCATGCGCGTTCGTCGTCGAGCGGGCTGCACGCCGCGTCGAGCCGCGCGCCCGGCACGCGGCGCGCGAGGTTTTCCGCATGGCGGCGGCCGAGCCGGCCGAGGCCCGCGATGCCGATCCGCACCGGCGCAAACGAGGAATGATCAGTCATGGACGCGCCCTCCTTCAGGCCAGTTCGTCGAGGCGCAGCGCGCGGCCCTCGCGCCACGAGCGGGTCGCGGCCTCGGCCAGTTCGAGCGCCTTCACGCCGTCCGCGATGCTCGTGCGCACCGCCTCGCCGCGCGTGACCGCCGCGAGGAAATGCGCGATCTCGCGCGCGTAGGCGTCGCGGTAGCGTTCGAGGAAGAACGCCTCCGGCAGATCGCTCGACACCGCCTGCGCCGAGTACGCGGTGACCTCGGTCGGCCGCAGGTTGCCCGCCTGCAGCATGCCCGCGCTGCCCAGCACCTCGAAGCGCTGGTCGTAGCCGTACGCGGCGCGCCGCGCGGTATTGATCTGGCACAGCCGGCCGCGCCGGGTGCGGATCGTGACCGCCGTCGAATCGATGTCGCCCGCCTCCGCGATCGCCGGATCGGACAGGCAGCTGCCGGTCGCATGCAGCGTCTCGGCCTCGTCGTCGAGGATCCAGCGGAAGATGTCGAAGTCGTGGATCAGCATGTCCTTGAAGATCCCGCCCGAATGCCGGATGTAGTCGACGGGCGGCGCGCCCGGGTCGCGGCTCGTCACGACCAGCATCTCCGGCGCGCCGATCTCGCCCGCGTCGAGGCGCGCCTTCAGCGCCTCGAAGGTCGGGTCGAAGCGGCGCTGGAAACCGATCATGCAGACCACGCCGACGCGTTCGACCGCCGCCTCGCAGGCGCGCGCGCGCTCGACCGTGAGATCGACCGGCTTCTCGCAGAACACGTGCTTGCCCGCCTGCGCGGCGCGCGTGATCAGGTCCGCATGGGTATCGGTGCTCGAACACACGATCGCCGCGCCGATCGACGCATCGCCGAGCGCGCCGTCGAGATCGGCGGCCTGCGCACCGTGCTGCGCGGCGAGCGCCTCGGCCGCCGCGCGGTTCACATCGACCACGTAGCGAAGCCGCACGCCCGGCTGGCGCACGAGGTTGGCCGCATGGATGCGGCCGATCCGGCCCGCGCCGAATACCGCGACGTCGAGCGTCGGAACTGCTTCAGTCATCGTATCCTCCAGTGTCCTTGACTTCTTCCACGTTCAATTCGAGCCGGTGCGCGAGCGCGATGAACAGCGCCTGGCACAGGCAGATCGTGCTGGTCAGCGAACGGAACGCGAATGCGCTCCCTTCCTTCACGAGCAGATGGGCCCCGGCGTCGCGCACGAGCGGCGACAGCCGGCTGTCGGTGATCACGAGCGTCTGCGCGTGATGCTCGCGCGCGGCGCGCAGGCAATACTGGGTTTCCTTGCCGTACGGCGCGAAGCTGATCGCGATCACCACGTCGCCCTTCTTCACGCTGCGGATCTGCTCGCGATACATGCCGCCGAGCCCGGACACCAGATGCACGCGCTTGGCCGTGTGCTGCAGTGCATACACGATGTAGTTCGCGACCGGGAACGAGCGGCGCACGCCGATCACGTAGATGTTGTCGGCCTGTTCGAGCATCGTGACGGCCGCGTCGAACTGCGCGTCGTCGAGGCCCGCCGCCAGCTCGTCGAGCCCTGCGCGCGCGGCGTCGATGAACTGGCGCGCGACCATGCCGCCCGTGAGCGTGCCGTGCTCGCCGTCGATCAGCGTGCGGATGCGCTGCTGGTAGCTCTGCGCGCTCGGGTTCTGGCCCGTATACGCATCCTTGAACACCGCCTGCAGATCGGAGAAGCCCGAGAAGCCGAAGCGCTGCGCGAACCGCACCACCGCGGACGGATGCACGCCGCAGCGCGTCGCGATGTCGCTCGTGCGATCCATCATCACGCTCGCGCGATGCTCGTCGATATAGGACGCAATGCTTTTCAGCTGGCGCGGCAGCGTGTCGTACGCATCGGTGATGCGCTGCAGCAGTTCGTCGAGGCCCGAAAGATCGGGCTGGGAGGTCTCTTCCATGATGTCGGGTGCGCCGGCCCCGCCGCGCCGCACACGCGCCGCGCGGCCGAGCCGGCTGGTTCTTGATGTGTGGCGAGTATAGGCACGCCCCGATCGAAATGGAACAGATTTTCCAAAATTATTTTTATTGAAATTTCCTTTGCACCGCTCGGGGAGTTCGCCTATTCTTGCTCGTGAGCACGGCGGGAACCCTGCCGCCGCGCCCAACCCAAAACGACAGACAGAGATAGGTGGAGACATGAAACTTTGCTCAGGCAAGGCCGCCGTGCGGGCACTCGCCGTCGCGCTCGCGGTTGCCGCGGGCGTCGCGGCGCCGGCCGCGCGCGCCGCCGACGCCCGCTTCGTGCTGATCAGCCATGCGCCCGACTCCGATTCGTGGTGGAACACGATCAAGAACGCGATCAAGCAGGCCGACGAAGACTTCAACGTCACGACCGACTACCGCAATCCGCCCAACGGCGACATCGCGGACAGGGCGCGCCTCGTCGAGCAGTCGGCCGCGCGCGACTACGACGGCGTGATCACGACGATCGCCG
>NZ_JAAGNW010000129.1:16745-19722 GCF_010645215.1 Burkholderia multivorans
CCGATTTCGATGTCCTGAAGAACTCGATCGGCAAGGTCACCGCGAAGAAGATCCCGCTCGTCACCATCAACTCGGGCACCGAGGAGCAGAGCGCGCAGCTCGGCGCGCTGATGCACGTCGGCCAGCCGGAATACGTGGCCGGTCACGCGGCGGGCGAGAAGGCGAAGGCGGCCGGCGTGAAGTCGTTCGTGTGCGTGAACCATCTCGCGACCAACACCGTGTCGTTCGATCGCTGCCGCGGCTTCGCCGATGCGATCGGCGCCGACTACAAGACCTCGACGATCGATTCCGGCCAGGATCCGACCGAGATCCAGTCGAAGGTCAGCGCCTACCTGCGCCGCAACCCGGGCACCCAGGCGGTGCTGACGCTCGGCCCCGTGCCCGCCGCCGCCACGCTCAAGGCGCTCCAGCAGATGGGGCTGGCCGGCAAGGTGTATTTCGCGACCTTCGATTTCTCCGACGATATCGCAAAGGCGATCCAGGCCGGCACGATCCAGTTCGCAATCGACCAGCAGCCGTATCTGCAGGGTTATATCCCGGTTGCGGTGCTCGCGATCGTCCGCAAGGACAAGACCACCGACCCGGTCAAGATCCGCCAGATCCTGGAGGCGAATCCGAAGTTCCAGGCGCGCCTCGCCACCTACGGGCTGCAGCCGTCCTACGGCCCGAAGAACATCCGTTCGGGCCCGGGTTTCATCACCAAGGCGAATCTCGACAAGGTGCTCAAGTACGCGGGCCAGTACCGCTGAACGGCACGCGTTCCGTTGGCCGCGCGGCGCCGGGCGCCGCGCACTTCACCGGCCGGAGCAACCCGCCCCGGCCGGGCTTCAAGGAGACATCATGGGTGTAGCCGGTAAACCGCTGCCCGCGCATGCGCGCGAGCCTTCCCCGCCCGAGGCGCGCGCCGACGAGCGGGTGCGCGGCGAAGCGTGGTTCCAGCGCTTCCTCAACCGCCCCGAATTCGCCGCGATTTCCGGCGCCGTGCTCGTGTTCGCGGTGTTCGCGATCGGTGCGGGCGGCTCGGGCATGTTCAATCTCGACGGCATCATGAACTGGTCGCAGGTGGCCGCGTATCTCGGCATCCTCGCGGTCGGCGCGTGCCTCCTCATGGTCGCGGGCGAATTCGACCTGTCGATCGGCTCGATGATCGGCTTCGCCGGCATGATGGTGGCGATCCCGACCGCCTATTTCCACTGGCCGCTCTGGGCCGCGGTGCTGTTCGCGTTCGCGGGCTCGACGGCGCTCGGCGCGCTGAACGGCTACCTGGTGATGCGCACGCGGCTGCCCTCGTTCATCGTCACGCTCGCCTTCCTGTTCATCCTGCGCGGCCTCACGCTCGCGCTGTCGATCCTGTTCGCCGACCGCACCATCATCTCCGGGCTCGGCGACTACGCGCACGCGGACCCCGTCATCCACTTCCTGTTCCAGGGCGTCGCGTTCCACGACCTGTTCCGCTGGCTTGCGCACGCAGGCATCGGCCAGCTGCTCGACACCGGCGAACCGCTCGTGCCCGGCGTGCCGAAGGTGATCCTGTGGTGGCTCGCGATCACCGCGCTCGGCGCGTTCGTGCTCGCCAAGACGCGCTACGGCAACTGGATCCTCGCAGTCGGCGGCGACGCCAACGCCGCGAAGAACGTCGGCGTGCCGGTGCGTCGCGTGAAGATCTCGCTGTTCGTGCTGACCGCGTTCTGCGCCTGCCTGTTCGCGGTGCTGCAGGTGGCCGACATCGGCTCCGCCGCGGCCGACCGCGGCCTGCAGAAGGAATTCGAGGCGACGATCGCCGCGGTGATCGGCGGCACCCTGCTCACGGGCGGCTACGGCTCGGTGATCGGCGCCGCGTTCGGCGCGCTGATCTTCGGCGTCGTGCAGATCGGCATCACCTATACCAACATCAGCTCGGACTGGTTCCGGGTGTTCCTCGGCGTGATGCTGCTGATCGCCGTGCTGTTCAACCACTACGTGCGCCGCCGCGTGTCGCAGTCGTAACGGAGCCGCCCATGTCCACTCCGCAATCCGGCGAGACGATCCTCGCCCTCGAAAACGTCAGCAAGTACTTCGGCAAGGTGATCGCGCTGTCGGGCGTCACGCTGCAGCTCAAGCGCGGCGAGGTGCACTGCCTGCTCGGCGACAACGGCGCAGGCAAGTCGACGCTGATCAAGACGCTGGCCGGCGTGCACACGCCCTCGGACGGCCGCTATCTGGTCGACGGCCAGCCGGTGCGCTTCGAATCGCCGAAGGACGCGCTCGACCTCGGCATCGCGACCGTCTACCAGGATCTCGCGCTCGTGCCGCTCCTGTCGGTCGCGCGCAACTTCTTCATGGGCCGCGAGCCGCAAAAGAAGCTGTTCGGCTGCCTGAGCGTGATGGATCTCGACACCTGCGCCGAGACCGCGCGCGAGAAACTCGCCGAAATGGGCATCCACGTGCGCGATCCGCACCAGCCGATCGGCACGATGTCGGGCGGCGAACGGCAGTGTCTCGCGATCGCGCGCGCGATCCACTTCGGCGCGCGCGTGCTGATCCTCGACGAGCCGACCGCCGCGCTCGGCGTCAAGCAAAGCTTCAACGTGCTGCGGCTGATCCACACCGCGCGCGCGAAAGGCATCTCGGTGATCTTCATCACCCACAACGTGCACCACGCCTATCCGATCGGCGATTCGTTCACGCTGCTCAACCGCGGCCGCTCGCTCGGCACCTACACGAAGGACACCATCAGCAAGGACGAGGTGCTCGACATGATGGCGGGCGGCGCCGAGATGCAGAAGATGATCGGCGAACTCGATGGCGCCACGATCTGATACAGGACTCCCCATGACACGCTCTTCCCTTTCCTTCGCGCCCGACCGGCCGCTCGACGTGATCTGCGTCGGCCGGGTCGCGGTCGACCTGTACGCGCAGCAGATCGGCGCGCGGCTCGAGGACGCGACGAGCTTCGCCCGCTACCTCGGCGGCTCGTCCGGCAACATCGCATTCGGCT
>NZ_JAAGNW010000013.1:0-5735 GCF_010645215.1 Burkholderia multivorans
ATCAAATCGATGCGCGGCAGGAAATGCGAGAACGAAATCGTCAATTCCGCCCCCGCGAGGTCGGGCGGCGCGTTTTGCCGGATGAAGTAATCGGTGACGTCCGCATTCGACCAGCCGTCGGGCCAGCGGCAGGCGTGATAGTCCATCCAGATCTGGCGCAGCTCGGGAGCGGGCGGGCCGAACGAATAGTCGTACCAGCCCAGCAGCGGCACGATCGACACGCGCTCCACGCGCGCCGCGCGGAGCGTCGCGCCGCCGCGCTCGGCCACCTGCAGCAAACGCGCGAACTTGTCGATCGAGGTCGCGTCGCGCCCGTCGCGCGAGACCCAAAGCTCATGATTGCCGGGCACGAAGAACACCTGGCGGAAGCGCCGCGCCATCCCTTCGAGGCAGCGCTCGACCGCATCGAGCGAGTCGGACAGATCGCCCGCCAGGATCAGCACATCCCGCTGGTAGTCGCTGCGCGACAGGCTCGCCGCCCAACGCGCGTTGGCGTCGAAATCGACGTGCAGATCCGACAGCGCGAAGATCCGCATCGCGGCTACCTCCCCGCCGCGTGCGACACGCCGTGCGCCGCGGCCGGGCGCAGCTGCGCGACCACCGCGTCGAACAGGCTCGAATCGTCGCCGAACGGCGCCATCGCGCCCATCTGCCGGGACGCCGCCGACGCGGGCAGCAGATATTTGATGAAGGTGCCGAGCGTGCCGGTCGGACTGCAATCGACATAATCGAACGGACCGGACCGCTCCATCGCGGCGACCGTCGCCATGAAATCGATCTCGCGGCGCGCGACGTGCCAGAAATAATCGTCGGCGAGGTCGCCCAGCGGCGCGCCGTACGCGCAGCAGAACACCGGGATCGCCCCCGGCCGGAACACGCCCGGCGCGTGCGACGCCCCCAGCGCGGCGCGCATCGGGTCGATCCACGGCGAGTGGAACGGATAGCGCACCGGCACCGCCTGATGAGTCACGCCGAGCCGGACGAGGCCGCGCCCGAGCGCATCGAGATTGGCCTCGGGCGCGGCCAGCACGAAGTGCGACGCGAAGTTGCGCCCGGCGATCACTGCGCGCGCCTGCAGGAACGGCGACGCGTCGTAGAGCGCGGGCGCGCCCAGCACGGCGATCATGCCGCCCGCGGGACCCTCCCGCTCGATCGCGAGCGCCTGACGGATCACGGCGTCCAGCGCCTGCTCCATCGTCCAGCGCCCCGCGATCGCAAGCGCGGCGAACGTGCCGAGACTCGCGCCCAGCGTGCAGGCGGGCTCGATGCCGGCGTCGATCAGCGTCTGCGCGAGCGCGAACTCCACCATGAAGATGGCCGGGTGCGTGAAGCGGATGTCGGTAAACGGCTCGGCCTTGCCGGCCGGCCCGTACAGCGTCGCGACGACCGACGCGCCGAGCGGCTCGCGCGCGAGCCGGTCCATCCGGTCCAGATGCGCGCGAAAACACGCGTTCCGCTCGTACAGGCCGCGCCCCATCTGGTAATACTGCGCGCCCTGCCCGGCGAACAGGAACGCCACCTTGCGCGCACTCATGCGCGGCCCTCCGCCTCGACGCACGCCGCCCATGCGGCGCGCCCGACGGACGCACGTCCCCTCACACGCGTGCTCACGGCGATCTCAGGCGCCGGCGCGCTGAAACAGACGCTCCACGCTCCGGTTCAGATAATCGGCGGTGGCGGTGAGCAGCGTGCGGCCGATCTCGTCGGCATGCCGGTTCGACCAGGTTTCGAGCGCGGTGCCCTTGACCCACTGATTGAACGCGCCGAGCGCCGGCCCGGTGTGCACCTGGTAATTGACGCGTTCCTCCTGATTGCCGGCCAGCGCGAGCCGGGTCGAATACGCGAAATACCAGCGGAACACGAGCGCCATCTTGTGCCGCGCGTTGGCCTCGGCCTTGACGATTTCGTGCGTCAGGCCCTGCGCGTCGAGATACCGGCGCGTATCGTCCCAGACCTCGTCGAAGCTCTTCTTGAAGTAAGTCGTCTGCAGCTGCTTGCGCGTCTTCTCCGGGATGTCGTCGAGGCTCGTACTGTGGTTGTACAGCGAGAACAGTTTGTTCGCGCGGGTCGCGAAGAACACGCCCTTCTTCAGCACCTGGACCTTCGCGCCGGTCTCGAACATGTCGCCCGCGGGCGCGTAGTCGGTGTCCTGCACGTTGATGTCCTGCAGCAGCGTCTTCACGTCGTCGCTCGTGCCCGCATCGACCGTGCACTGGTTGATCGAGCCCGTCAGGATGAAGTCCGCGCCCATCATGAACGCCGCCGCCGCCGCCTCGGGCGTGCCGATTCCGCCCGCGAGCCCCATGCAGAACGGTTCGGCATACCGATGCTTGCGCGCCATCTCGTCCTTCAGCTGCAGGATCGCCGGGAACAGCACGCTCGGAATGCCGCCGTCGGTATGGCCGCCGGAATCGGCCTCGACGCAGATGTCCTCGCTCACCGGCACCTGCTTCGCGAGTTCCGCCTGCTCGACCGTGACCTGGCCTTCCTTCAGCAGCTGCTCGACGAGGTGCGCGGGCGCGGGGCTCATGAACGCCTCGGCGACCTCGGGCCGGGAAATCTTCGCCATGATGCGATGGCGGCTCTCGATCCTGCCGTCGGGGCCGCGCACGAGGCCTTTCAGCTTGTACAGCACCAGCGCGGGCGTGACCTGCATGAACGCGGCCGCCTCGATCAGGCGCACGCCGAGCCGCAGATACAGTTCGATCGTCTGCCGTTCCAGTTCCGGATGCGCATAGTTCGCGAGCAGGTTCACGCCGTACGCCTCGCCGTTGCGCAGCTCGCCCTGGATGTAGCGGATGCCCGCCTCGATTTCGTCGAACGGCAGGCCGCCCGTGCCGAAGAACCCGGCGAAGCCGGCCTTGCCCATCCGCACCACGAGCTTGGGCGCGGCGATGCCGCGGTACATCGCACCCGATACGTACGCATAACGCGTGCCGAAGCGCCGGAGGAACAGCGCGCTGCCGAGCGTTTCGGCGGACAGCGCCGCGCGCGGACCGGCGGCTGCCGCGGACTGCGCCGCGGCGTCGGTCGCAGCGGGCGCGGACGGGGCGGCCGGAGCCGCCGGCGAAACCCCGGCCGGCGCGACGGCAACCGGTTCCGGCTCGACCACGAGCGGCGTCGCGGTCTTGCGAATCTCGTCGACCATACGCGTCAGCACCGCGCCGCCGATCTCGACGAATTCCGTGCAGCCCGCGCCCATCAGATAGCGCACGCTGTCGACCCAACGCACCGAATGGCTGATCTGCCGCGCGAGCGTGTCGGCCGCCTCGCCGTCGCGGTACGGGCGCGCGGACACGTTGGCGATCACCGGCACGGCCGGCGCGCGGAACGTGAAGCCTTGCAGGAAGGACGTGAACGCGGCCTGCGCGTTCTGCATGTAGCGCGAATGGAACGCCGCGCTGACGTTCAGCATCACGCAGCGCACCCGGCGCGCGGCCAGCACCTGTTCCGCGCGTTGCAGCGCGTCTTTCGGCCCGGCGATCACGATCTGGCTCAGCGTATTGAAGTTGGCGAGATCGATCGACGTGAGCTGGTGTTCCGCGAGCAGCGCGGCCAGGCTTTCCTCGTCGATGCCGATCACGGCGGCCATCGCGCCGTCGCGCGCCGCGCCCATCAGTTCGCCGCGCCGCTGCACGAGCCGCAATCCCGTCTCGAAGTCGAACACGTCGGCCGCCAGCAGCGCGTTGTACTCGCCGAGACTGTGCCCGGCCGCGAACGCGGGCTGGGCGAGGCCGTCGTCGCGGCGGCGGTAGTAGCCGAGCGCATTGACGACGAACAGCGCGGGCTGCGTGTACTGGGTCAGGCGCAGCGTATCGTCGGGGTCCTCGGTGCACAGCCGGGCGATCGAGTAGCCGAGCAGATCCGACGCCGCGTCGGTCAGCGACGGGTACTGCGCGAACAGGTCCTTGCCCATGCCGCGAAACTGCGCGCCCTGTCCAGGAAACAAAATCGCCTTCATGATGACGCCCTCGTGTTTTGATTGGCTTTTGTTGTTCAGAAAACCGCCGGTGACGACGCGGCGGCGCGTCACGCGCGACCACCCGGCCAGACTGACCGGCGGCTCTCACCCGCCGGTCACGCTGACGCACCTTGCTTCAATCTGTCTGATGCCGCTGCATGCCCGCTGCCACGCGGCCGGATAGTCCGGCGCGGCGGGCGGGGCCGCGCGTGTGTCCCCCGCCGGCGCGCCCCGTCTCCTGCATCCCGTCAAAAATAATGGCGATACGACAATTCGAGCGCCGTCCGCAACGGCGACGCGCCGAACGTGCTGAACCGTTTCCCGGCGTTGTTCAGCCATTGCACGGCCACTTCATCGTGCGGCCAGCGATACCGCAGTTCGAGCCACGACAGGGTGCTGCGATCGGCGACGCTGAAGCGCGCCAGCGCGGACAGGTTCAGATGGTTGATCACCACGTCCTGCCAGGTCGCATAAACCAGCAGCGCGTGCCGCGTCGTCATCTCCTGCTGCGTCAGCGCGTACTGCTGATAGCGCGCATAGCCCGGCAGCGACACCGCGGGCAACGCATCCCAGCTCCCCTTGTCGAGCCCCGCGCCGTTGTACTCGTACTCGAAAGTCAGCGACAGCTTGTTGCTGGTGGTATAGGTGAATCCCGTCGACAGCCGGTTCCGGAACGTCTTGTCGCTGCCCTGCCCCAGCGCGTCCGTCAGCAGCGTATTGCGCCGTCCGCCCGACCATTCGAGGTAGGCGACGGTCGCATCGTTGACGAGCGTGGTCAGGTTCATCCCGAACTGCACCGAGCCGCCCTGCTCCTGATACAGCAGCCACTGCGGATTCAGATTCGCGCTGATCCGCTTGCTGAAGATCAGCATCGCGCGATTCACGCCATTGGTCGATCCCCAGTCCGGATTGAACGGCGCGTTGTTCGGCTGCGACGCGAGCTTCGGCGAAAACAGCGCCATCACCGATCCGCCATCCCACAGCACCTGGCCGCGCACCATCACGCTGCCCTGCCGGTTGTTCTTGATGGAGAGCGGATCGAGCGTCACGAGGGAACGCACCGCGCCACCCCGGAAAAAATCCGTCGGGTTGTACCCGACCGCGACGCCCGAATACTGGTTGATGCGCCCTGCATCGAAAATCACGTTGTTGCGCGGCTGCACGCTCAGATACGCTTCCCTGAGCGTGTTGATCTCGCGGTTCGGCTCGATCTGGTACGGCCAGTCCGCGTAATCGAGCCGGTCCGACAACACCGCGCGCAGCCCGCGCAGCGGCGTCGCGTCGATGCGCAGATCGGCCGACAGGCGCTGCAGCGAGCTGGTCTGGTTGTCCAGCGACTCGGTGCGGATCCGCGACCAGCCGGTCCCGCCCTCGGCGAACAGCTGCCACGCGCGCGCACTCTCAGCCGCCTGCGGAGCAGCGCCCTGCAGCGACAACGCCGCCAGATCCGGATCCTGCTGCGCGTGCGCGACGCCCGCTACCAGCAACCATGCCACGGCCACGCCCGCACGCATGCTTATTCGGGCTTGAAGCGCGCCAGATAGTCACGCTGCAGCCATTCCTCCGGCACCTCGCGCGGCATCCAGTTGCTGAAATCGAGCAGGGTCACCCAGTTCGGATCGAGGCCGTCGGCGATCACCGTCTCGGTCGGACGCTCCGCGCCCAGCTGCTTCTCGTAGCGGCGGTAGTAGGCCGTCTTCAGCAGGCGGTTGCTCTCGCTGTAGAAGCGCGCCTTCACCGGCCGGCTGCTGGCGGTGTCGATCCACATCTCGAT
>NZ_JAAGNW010000013.1:5745-7500 GCF_010645215.1 Burkholderia multivorans
ACGGTCGCCGTCGATGGTGTCCTCTTCGCCGGCCAGCGTCGCGCGATAGTCCTTCGCGAGATTGAAGGTCACCACGTCGCCGTTCGCAGCCTGCCCGAGCAGGCGCTGCTGCGGCGAGATGCGGATGCTCGCGCTGTTGGCCGGATCGTAGAACCACAGATCGTTGCCGGTCTTCAGCATCAGCTTGTTCGCGTCGCGCGCGGGCGCGACGAAGCGGATCAGGCTGCGGAACTGGCCGCTGTTCTTGTCCGCCTTCGAATACACCGTCATGGTGTTCAGGTCGGTCTGCTTGCCGTTGCGATACTCGGTGAGCGTCGTCGTCAGGCTGAACGGGCGGTCAGGATTCCGGATCGAATCGCTGGCCGCGAGAATGTCCTGGGCGCTGGGCGCGGCGATCGCATGGGACATCCCCAGGCTCGCCACTGCGAGCAGAACCGGGAGCACGAGACGCAACTTTTTCATATCGAGTGATTTCCGTGGTGCGGTGAATGGCGGAACGAGCGGCGCGCGCCGCCCGGGCCCGGACGTGCGCCGTCCTGGCTTGGCCGGGCGCGCGCCCCGGTGCGCGGCGCCATGCGCCGCGTCATCCGGGTGCCTAGGCGTGGCGCAAGGCGTCGACGATGTCGAGCTTCGCCGCGCGGTTGGCGGGCCACCAGGCGGACACGATGGCGACCACGGCGAGCGAGAAGGCCGTGCCGAGCATCAGCGTGTGATCGTCCCAGACCCGCACCAGCAGCGGATACTTGTACGAGTAGCCCGGCGGCGCCCAGGTCAGGCCGCTGTGGTTGATCACGTAAGCGAGCGGCACCGCCACGGCGATCCCGAGCAACCCGCCGAACACGCCCAGCAACGCGCCCTCGCAGACGAACTGCGCGCGAATGCCGCCGCGCCGCTGGCCGATCGCGCGCAGCGTGCCGATCTCGGCAGTGCGCTCGACGACGGCCATGCTCATCGTGTTGCTGACGGTGAACAGCACGATCACGTAGATCAGGATCGAGATGAAACCGAAGATCGAATCGAAGAACTGGATCACCTGCTTGTAGATCGGCGTCAGCGTCTCGTAGTCGAGCACTTCGAGCGACTTGTCCTTGAACTGCTCGTCGAGCAGCTTGTCGAGCCGCGCCTGCGCGACCGGAATCTGGTTCGTGTGCTGCAGCTGGATCTGGATCGCGGTCACCTGGGGCGGCGCGCTGCCGAACAGCAGCCGCTGCGCCTGATCGAGGTGCATGATCATCAGCGAGTCGTCGATATCCTTGACGCCCCAGTTCTGCGCCCTCACGACATTCAGGCTGGCGACGTTGGGCGCGCCGTTCACGCTGGCGGCCAGCAGTTCGATGTGGGTTGCCGGCGCGCGCGGCGCGGCGGTCTGTTCGAGTGCGGACAGCGCCGTCACGTTGTCCGGGGCCGCGGGCCCGTCGGCGGGCTTCTCGGTGATGCCGAGTTCCGCCGCCGACGGGCAGTCGTCGAGATGCAGCGGCTTGCACAGCTGCAGCTGGCGCGCGACGCCGGAACCGATCACCACCGAGTCGGGCGAGGTGCCGGCGAGTTCGATCAGCAGCGAGCGGCCGATGCTGTTGTAGTCGTCCCACCTGCGCATCTTGTTCTGGTCGTCGACCACCACGCCCGCCGCGACGATGCTCTTCGACACGCCGTTCGAGAAATTGCCGGCGATGCCGTTGAGCCGCAGCGTGGGCGTGACGACCGCCAGCATCGGCTGCAGTACCGGATCGTGCTTGACCGCATCGATCACGCGCT
>NZ_JAAGNW010000013.1:7510-10594 GCF_010645215.1 Burkholderia multivorans
GTCGGCGATGCCGTAGGCGGTCGGATTGCCCGTGCCGAACTGGAAGTAGCCCTTGCGCATGATCTGCAAGTGGCCCTGGTACTGGACATAGCCGGTCTGCGTCGCGAGGATCGCGTTACGCGAATAACCGCCGAAAATCAGCAATGCGACCACGCCCACCACCATGGCCGACAGCGTGGTCAGCGAGCGGCGCCGGTTGCGCAGCAGATTGCGCAGTGCAAGCGAAAACGTCATCAGGCCACCCCTGCGGTTCTTTCCAGCCGGCGTTCAATATGGGTGATGCGGCCGTCGCGAATGAATACGGCGTCGTCGGCTTCCGCCAGCACCTTGGGATCATGGGACGAAAATACGAACGAAACCTTATGTTCGTGCTGCATTTTGCGCATCAACGAAATGATCGCCGCGCCTGTTTCGCTATCGAGATTGGCGGTGGGTTCATCGGCCAATACCAGTTTGGGCGAAGTCGCCAATGCGCGGGCAATCGCCACGCGCTGACGCTGACCGCCGGAAAGTTGCGACGGCCGATTATTGGCCTTATTCGCAATACCCACTGCTTCGAGCAAACCCATGATTCGCCGACGGCGTTCCTGCACTGGCATTTTTAACAGGATCAGCGGATATTCGACATTCTCGAATACGGTCAATACCGGCAGCAGATTGAAATTCTGGAAAATAAAACCGAGATGATGCAGGCGGAAACTGGAAAGCGCGTTATCCGACAGCCGGTTGACGACCTGCCCGGCCAGCGACACTTCGCCGCTGTCGGGGCGATCGACGCAGCCGATCAGGTTCAGCAGCGTGGTCTTGCCGCTTCCGGACGGCCCGGAAATCACCGTGAAGCAATTGGCGCGCACTTCGAGATTGATATCCGTCAATGCCGGCACCGATACGGCATCGAGTTTATAAGTCTTTGATATTTTACTGAGAACGACCGAATACACAGCTCACTCCTTGACTTGTAAGCAGCAATCGTCGAGTCATTACTACCGGGCGTCCTTACCGATCGTCCGTAAAAAATCCGGACCGACGTGCGCTGGCGTGACATGCAAGTTCGGGAGCAAAACACTGCGAGCATTCATTCATCTTTATCTCGCACCCCGTAACGGCAGCACGAGTCTATAGACAATTTCCGATGGCCGCAAGCAACTTGCCTGAACAATTTGGGGGCACAATTTCGAGACGGGATTCGATAGCCGATGGACCTGCTATATTGAATTTAGTGTTATCACGATACCCGAACCAAGACAATGGCTGATAGCGCCTTCCGTATAAAACGTTTCCCGGGTATTTCGATTCGCACTGCCGTCGCAAGGGCGCGCAATCGATAACCTCGTGCAATGAGCATTCAGTGGAATAGCCGGGCGCCCCGTCGGGCGCGCGCCCGCCTGTGCACCCTGAACGGCAGCGCGTCGTCCACCGCCCCATCCCGTTGTCCAACGCCAGCGAGCTTGCCATGAACTCATCCGTCAGCCAGCACAACCAGACCATCATCTCGCAGTTTTCCCGCCAGGCCGTGCCGTTCGCCGCGCTGCCCGGCCATTCCGAATCGATCCGGATGCTGATCGACCTGTGCGAACTCGACGGCACGGAAACCGTGCTCGACGTCGCCTGCGGTCCCGGCCTCGTCGCGAGCGCGTTCGCCGCGCATGCCGCGCACGTCACCGGCGTCGACCTCACGCCGGGCATGATCGACGAAGCGCGGCGGCGCCAGCCCGCCACGCTCGACAATCTCGACTGGCGGATCGGCGACATCGGCGCGCTGCCGTTTGCGGACGCCAGCTTCTCGGTCGTGCTGACCCGCTATACCTTTCATCACTTCCTCGATCCGCGCGCGGCGCTGCGCGAGATGATGCGGGTCTGCAAGCCGGGCGGCCGGATCCTGATCGCCGACGTCGTGCAGCAGCCGGACAAGGCCGCCGCGTACGATCACCTCGAAAAGCTGCGCGATCCGTCGCATGTTCACGCGCTGACCTTCGCCGAGATGGATGCGCTGATCAGCGGCTCGGGGCTCACGGACATCCGCACCGCGCGCTACAAGATCGACACGCCGCTCGACCCGCACCTGGCCGCATCGTTCCCGAACCCGGGCGATGAACCGACGATACGCGCGCTGTTCGCGGCGGAACTCGACGAGGATCGCCTGGGCCTCGGTGTGCGCCGCGTCGGCGACGGGCTCGACTTCTCGTTTCCGATCCTGGTCGTGACCGGCCTCAAGCCGGCCTGACGCCGCGCAGGACCGCAAGCGGTCCTGAACGACGGGCGCGGGCGCACGCTACCCGATCAGGTCGCAGTGGATCTGCAGGCTCTCGGTGGCGTTGCGGTGAATGCGGAAGCCGTGCGCGGCAAGCGCGGCCTTGACCCGTTCGAGGTCCGGCTGGCAGCGCCGCGCGCGGCGGCGCTGCCAGCCCGGCGGCGTGAACACGCCCAGCGGCAGCAGCCGCATGCGGCGCCCCGCCACCCGGAATGAAACGTCGACGTGCGTGCCGTCGACATCGTGGCCATTGCCGCCGAATATATCGGCCACTTCATCGCGGCGCGCGGGATAAAGCACGCGGAACAGCGCGATGCCGAGCGCGCGAAAGCCGTTGCGCGCGCACCCAAGCGTCGACGACGCCGGTTCATAAGCGCGCGTCAGCACCAGTTCGATCGTGTCGGGCAGCGCCGCTTGCGCCGCGCGCAAGCGGTCCACGACGCGCGCGTCCACGACGACCCGCCGGGCGGGCCAGCGAGGACGGATCAGCAGGCCGGCATGCAGGCCGGCGGTCAATACCAGCAAAGCGTTTTCATCCTTCTCAAAGCGACGGCGGCGCGGGCATCGCCCGCGCCGCCGCGCGATTCGGGCAAGCGCCGGTTCCGCCGCGCAGTGCGGCGGAACCGGCGTCATGCTCACATCTTCACTTCGTCGAGGAAGGTCTTCTTGAGGCTCTTGTAGCTGTACAGCGAAATCACGCTCTGCTTCAGGTCGCCCTTCGCATCGAACATCGTCTGGCCGATCACGCCCTTGTAGTCCGTCGCCGGCATCGCCGCGAGGATCTTCGCCGGATCGGTCGAGTTCGCGCGCTTCATCGCATCGACGACGATATA
>NZ_JAAGNW010000013.1:10604-21082 GCF_010645215.1 Burkholderia multivorans
GAACTTGATCGCCTGACCGAAGCGCTTCTGGTACTTCGCGAGGAACGCCGCGCCGCCCGGCATCTTCTCGAGCGCCGCGCCCGCCTGCGAGCAGACGATGTTCTCGACCGCCTCGCCCGCGAGATCGGACAGCTGTTCGGTGCACACGCCGTCGCCCGAGAAGATCTTCGCGCGCAGGCCGAGCTGCTTCGCCTGCTTCGCGAACGGGCCGCCCGTCGCATCCATGCCGCCGTACATGATCGCGTCCGGGTTCTCGCCCTTGATCTTGGTCAGGATCGCGCGGAAATCGACGGCCTTGTCGTTGGTCGCGTCGTGCGACAGCACCTTGAGGCCGAGCGCCTTCGCCTTCTTCTCGAACTGGTTCGCGAGACCCTGGCCGTAGGCGGTCGAATCGTCGACCACGGCCACGCTCTTGATGCCCTTCGACTGCGCATAGCTCGCGAGCGCCGGACCCTGCTGCGCATCGGTCGCGACCACCCGGAAGGTGGTCTTGAAGCCCTGCTGCGTATAGGCCGGGTTGGTCGCCGACGGCGAGATCTGCACGATGCCCGCGTCGCTGTAGATCTTCGACGCCGGGATCGAGGTGCCCGAGTTCAGGTGGCCGATGACGGCCACGACCTTGTCGTCCACGAGCTTCTGCGCGACCTGCGTGGCCGTGCGCGGATCGGCCGCGTCGTCCTGGCCGTCGAGTTGCAGCGTGATCTTCTGGCCGCCGATCGTCAGGCCCTTCGCGTTGATTTCCTCGACTGCGAGACGCGCGCCGTTTTCGTTGTCCTTGCCCAGGTGAGCGATCCCGCCCGTCAGCGGCTCCACGCTGCCGATCTTGACGACCTGATCGGCCAGCGCATCGGCCGCCGCAAGGGAACACAGGATCGCTGCCGTACCCACCACCATGGACTTGCGCGCATTCTTTTGTTTCATCTGTATCTCCTGAAAAGTGAGAGACCGCCGCATCCTGGCCCGGATGCCTGCCGATCCGCCCTACGCCCGCATGCGCCGCCGTGCGCGCTTCCCCCCGCAGCACGGCCCGCATGCCGGGCGTCGGCTATCGTATCCCGACAAAAACCCGGCTGACTCCCATGTCGCCCTCTAATCACGAACGGCGGCTATTGCCGCCCATTCCCGCATCGCCCGCATGGAATCGCCAATCGTCCGGAAATACACGATCGCGTGTTTTAGCGCTTCATTCGACTCCAAAGCGAAACGATCGGGGAACATCATGCATCGAATCCACAGCCGGCCGGCCGATGCACCCGGCGTCTCACACGATACGCGCAGGCGGACGCTTGATCCAGCATGACCATACCGTCATCACGTTCCTTTGCTTCCCGACAAGCGGCGCAATGGACGGACGGACACTTTTCACCGTGAAATCGAATGGCGGCCAAGCGGCTTTTTCATGAAATTCGCTCGAAAATCGAGTGACGTCGCGTATCCGTTCGATTTGAAATCCACTCGCCGCATTCAACGCTGCGCCGCGCATCCGGGTGCGCGTGATAATGGCGGGCATGCCGCGCCGCGCGGCAGCCTCCCTCACCGACCGCCAGCCGACACATGCTGAAAACCGTCCTGAGTCTCACCGCCGCCATGCTGGCGACCTCGCCCGCGTGGGGCGGCGCGCCGTCCGTCGATCTCCACCTCCCCGGCCCCCGGGGCGAGCTGGCCGGGACGCTCGTCGCGCCCGCCGGCAGCCGCGCGGCCGTGCTCGTCATTCCCGGCTCGGGGCCCACCGACCGCGACGGCGACAATCCGCTCGGCGTGCGCGCGCGTCCCTATGCGCTGCTCGCCGATGCGCTCGCGCGCGAGCGGGTGAGCACGCTGCGCACCGACAAGCGCGGCCTGTTCGCGAGCCGGCAGGCGATCGCGGATCCCAACGCGGTGACGATCGACGACTATGTCGACGACACGCTCGCCTGGGCGCGCCTGCTGCGCGAGCGCACCGGCGCGCGCTGCGTCTGGCTGCTCGGGCACAGCGAGGGCGGACTGATCGCGCTCGCCGCCGCTGCGCGCGATCCCGATGCGCTGTGCGGCGTCGTGTTGGTCGCGACGGCGGGCAGGCCGCTCGCCGAGACGATCAGGACGCAGCTGCGCGCCAATCCCGCGAACGCGCCGCTGCTCGATGCGGCCGATCGGGCGCTCGACGCGCTCGCGGCCGGCCGCCGGGTCGACACGGCCGGACTGCCCGCGCCGTTGGCCGCGCTGTTTCATCCGTCGATCCAGGGCTTCCTGATCAGCGCGTTCGCGCGCGATCCGGCGCAACTGATCGCGCAGATCGACAAGCCGGTCCTGATCGTCCAGGGCGCACGCGACCTGCAGGTCGGCGTCGACGATGCGCAGGCGCTGCAACGCGCGCAGCCCTCGGCGACGCTCGCCGTCTTCGCGGACGTCAACCACGTGCTCAAGACCGTTCACACGGACGACCGCGCAGCGAATCTCGCCACCTACGCCGACCCGGACCTGCCGCTCGCGCCCGGTCTCGCCGAGACGATCGCGCGCTTCGTGACGTCGCCTGCGCGCTAAACGCGCGCTCTACGCATCGGACTTGCCGACTTGAAACCGCCCTAAAGCCTGCTATGTTGACTTTAGCGGCCCAGCCGCAGCATGCGGCCGCTCGTGACACACAAAACCGCACACACGAACAACCGGAGGTGGGAGATGGCATGGTTTCGGGCTGAGACAGTAGCCGGCCTGCATCTGCGTGCGCAGCGGGCGGTCCCCACTAGGCTGGTGCTGCGTGGACGAATCGTCACGATGGACTCCGCCGATACGGTCATTCCTGACGGCTTGCTTGCGATCGAAACCAACCGGATCGTCCACCTGTGCCCGGCCACGCAAGCTCTGCCGGCGCCGTTCGCAGGCATCCAGCCGATCGCGACAAACGGCACGATCTACCCCGGCCTGTTCGAACTGCACAATCATCCGAGCTACAACGCGATCCCGCTCTGGCCGGTGCCCACCCGCTTCGACAACCGAGCCGAATGGCGACGCGACGCCAATTACATCCGACGCGTCTCCACGCCGGCCACTCTGCTTACGCACGATCCCGTCTCGGACAATGCGAAGTCCGTGATCCGATTCGTCGAGTGCCGCGCACTTCTCGGCGGCGTGACGACCACCCAGGGGCTGTCACTGACACTGCACACGCCTGCCCAAACGATCCGCGCCTACCGAGGGCTGGTGCGCAACCTCGAATTGCCCGACGATCCGTCCTGGCCCGCGTCAGTCGATCGGATCAACGATTTTACGTCGGCGAACGAAGCTACGGATGTCTATGGCCCGCTGCGGAACAATCCCGCGAAGCCGTTCCTCATGCACCTCTCCGAAGGCACGAATCAAGCAGCGCGCGACGTTTTCAATTACCTGCAACGTCCCGACGGTAGTTGGCTATTCGGCAAGAACTTCGTCGGCATCCACGGCACTGCGCTGGACCCGGCGCAGATCCAGGCAATGAGGAATGCAGGCGGGCTCGTGTGGTCGCCGCTGAGCAACTTCCTGCTCTACGGCGCGACGACGAATATCATCGGTATCAAGGAGGCGGGCGTACCGTTCGCACTAGGCTCGGACTGGGCGCCGAGCGGAACCAAGAACTTGCTGGGCGAGCTGAAGATCGCCCAGGCAGTCAGCCGACAGTTGGGCACGCCGTTCAGCGATCTGGATCTGGTGCGCGCGGTAACCACAGTCCCAGCCGGCATCGTCGGCTGGACCTCACTCGGCTCGCTCGAACCAGGCAAGCTCGCGGACCTTCTCATCATCGACGGAGTGACCGGCGATCCATACACGGCACTGATCTCGGCGACCGAACACGACATCGTTGCCGTGTTGATCGACGGCCGTCCCCGCGTGGGCCGCACCACGATCCTCGATCCACAGACCACGGGCGTCGAGGCCGTGCGCGTTGCAAACCAGGATCTGGTACTCGATCTCACGGTCAGTCCGACGCATCCACTCGCGAACACGAGCCTCACGGATGCGACCCGGACCCTGTCCGACGCGCTCGCGCACTTACCCAATCTCGCGGCGCACTTTGCGCAACAGCACGCACTTGCAGCCGACACGCCGCGGCTGTCCGTGCACCTCGAAATGGATGAGACGTTCGCGCAACAGCTGGCGTTGGGCACAATACCGATCGGCCCAGGTGACGTCGACCCAATGACGCTCGATCCGATCACGGCAGTGGACGACACAACGTTCGTGCCACGCCTCAAGGCCAACCCGAATCTGCCGAGCTGGCTCACGGCGGGTTGGTGATAGCCGCGTGCTTACGCGCGAACACGATGCGTTGTTACTCGGATCACCGCACCCGCGCAGCGCCCACGTGAGGCAGGGAACAATTCCCTGGATCTAGCACGATCCATTTTTTACACATCGGGTCAGGAGGTCCGTCTCAGCGAATCGTTGGAACTATTGATGGCGACTTCATACGAATTTTTCGTGAACTTTTTCTAAAGTTCCTATTTTTCCATCGGCAACTACGCCATACCATCTGAATGGAGATAAAAAATGCCTGCTTATCTTAATTTACATGGGGATTCAGGGATTTCATCATATGAAATTGGGAGGGATTTTATCAAAGTGACATTTAAACAGGGAAAGTTTCTAACCTACTCCTACACATACGCTAAGCCCGGCGCGATACACGTAGAGGAAATGAAGAGACTAGCGATTCAAGGCTATGGACTTAACGAGTACATCAACAGCGATCCAGATGTGAGAAACGGCTACGCATCTAAGGCCTAGGGAAAAATGAGAGTGCACCCGACGCGCTGCACGCTGCACGCTTGCTGAACCTGAGAATGTTGCCTCATGAAGCATACCAAATCATATGCTTCGTTTTGATGGAATATTCAAACGATTCCGCAATATCAGCCGCGGGAAGAAGAAAGGTCCACGGACCCAAACTTGAAAAGGAGAGGACGCGCCAGCGCCCGAGTTCAAAGTTGACTGCGACATTACGCAGCTTCCTACCGTGAGGATCATCGAAAAGAAGATCTCAAGGGAGATCGCCCCCGGCCGGCTCTTTGCCACGATGGTCAATATGCCCTTGACGCTACGCCGGTCAACATGCACGAAGAAGCACAACGGAGTCGTTCGCTTGAACTCCGATAACGGCTGTCGCTGTAATCTTTGGCTAAAGATTCAAGGAGCCGGAATTTGCAATGAAGATCCAGTCCGTTCGCATAAGAAACTTCCGCACGTTGAAAGATGTGTCGATCCCCTTCGACTCCGTCACTACATTCATCGGCCCGAACGGTGCCGGGAAATCAACTGTGCTGCGCGCGCTCGATTGGTACTTTAACGGTAACCCCGCCAGTCTGACGGAGAATGACTGTTCCTTCGGAACTACTACCGAAAACATCGAAGTTCAAGTCACATTCGCTGATCTCAGTGACAAGGATCGTGAAGCACTTGGCAAGTACGCACCGAACGGCGTTGCCACCTTCACTGCATGGAAGCGCAGGTTGCCTGACGGCTCAGAGGTACTTTCGGCAAATGCGAAGGGCTTTCCAGAATTTAACGCGATCAAAGCAGCAGGCGGCGCGGCAGCGAAGAAGAATCTATATGCCGACCTCCGCAGCAACCGTTTAGATCTAAACCTCCCAGCCGCCAATACGGGTGCAGCTGTTGATCAGGCGATGACGGCCTGGGAATCCTCTCACACTGACCAGCTTGCCGACGTCCCCGAAGCTCTGCAGACAAATTTCTTTGGCTTCAACAGCGGCGGCAAGATGAGCGGTCTCTTCGACTTCGTCTTGGTCACTGCTGACCTTCGCGCAAGCGAGGAATCGACCGACGGCAGGGTGAGCATTATCGGCCGAATCCTTGAGCGCTCAGTTGATCGTGCTGCGGCTGATCAGGAAATCGCGACGATCGTCGAAGAGTCCCGCACAAAGCAACAGAAAGTCTACGAGGAAAAGTTCAAGACGCAACTGGAAGCCATGGCGATGCGGCTCAATGAGATCGTTATGTCTTACTCACCTGGTCGAACCGTCACGGTTTCACCTGCTGACGTGGAACTCAAGGCCCCACGTACTACGTTCGAAGTGGCCGTGCTCGATGGCGCAACCACAACAGCTGTGGAGCGACAGGGGCATGGCTTTCAGCGCACGCTTCTGATCTCTGCGCTCCAACTCTTGGCGCAGTCAAGTGCGGCGTCAGCAGAGGGCGTTATTTGCCTAGCAGTTGAAGAGCCGGAGCTCTTTCAGCACCCGATTCAAGCTCAAACCTTTGCGAAGGTACTAAGATCGCTCGCCGAGAACGCCAACAAACGCATCCAAGTGACCTATGCGACTCATAGTCCCTACTTCCTTGAGGCTCGACATTTCGATCAGGTCAGACGGCTGACGAGATCGTCTGACGAAATACCTGTGGTCACTGGCCAATTCGCCACAGTCGATGACGTAAAGACTCAGCTCAATGGAACGGTAAATGCCGACCAAGTAGGCCGTCACCTCGACGGCATCGTCACGAATCGCCTCTCGGTCGCGTTGTTCGCAGCGCGAGTTCTACTGGTCGAGGGGGAAACAGAAGTGGCCGTATTCTACGGAATCGGCGATCGAGATGCTGTGGGGCGTCTCGAATCCCAGGGATTATCGATTATTTCGGCTGGGGGCAAGGGTGGAATTCCGCTTACTCATGCCATCCTTACCTGCCTGGGAATTCCGACCTATGCACTCTTCGACGGAGACAGTGGTGTCGAAGTCCGAGCTAAGGCTGCGGGAAAAAATCAGACCACAATAGATGGCGAACGCACAAAGTTTTCCGTAGAGAACCGTCGGCTGTTGAAGTACTTCGGTGAGGTGGAGGTTGATTTCCCCTCAGAACAGGTCGGCGATCGTGTAGCGACCCTGAGTGACCACCTTGAGACCTACCTAGAGTCCAACTGGACGGAGTGGACCGCGTCGTGCGCCGCGATTGAAGCCGATGCCGGAATTCAGCTCGCGAAGAATCAATATGCTTACCGAGCGGCGACGCTTGAGGCGAGCGGAACTGTTCCAGAAATGCTCAAACAGATTCTCAAAAGAGCCGGAGGCAGGTAGACATGCACGAAGTCATGGCCCGCACTGTGGGAACGCTCGGATCGTCCCGATGAGTTCAGGTGATTGCGCCATCGATATTTGAATAACTCTTAGAGTTGTCATCAGCCAGGAAACCGAATGATGTATCGTGACCGATTACGCGCCTGAACTCGTGCAGCGCAGGAAATTCACGTTCAGTCTAAACCGCCCTGAAAGTAACTGCCCGTAAGTATGACAACTGCCGTCGGCCAGCCAACAACGCGCTTCACACTAGGCGGAGAGCCAGCAAAAATTTGGTTTAGAAGTCTTCAACATTGAGGTGGGATGGATAGTCGAAAGTTGTCAACTTCGGCCGTGTACCGTGATCAGCTCGACGGTCGCTAACAGGTATACGGGCGAAAGGGGCTTTGGCCGGTCGCGTGACATCGACGGCTTCTTCGCCTCGGCTCAATACATTCGCGGGCATTGCCGAGTTATGAATAAGCCACGCCGAAACAACAAAGCCGACACAAGGCTGCACTTCGTCATGAAAGTATATCTTGGCATTTTGGGGAAAAATATCGCTCCTGTCTCACACGCTCATATCTTCCCCGACTCAATCGCGGCCCAATAATATATTGGACACTCGGCCCGGCGCCCCGCATCCTTGCAGCGCAATCGCCCCGGCCGCGCCATCGGCCGCCCTCATCGAGCGACACCCACGATGCCCACGATCCGCCCCGGCCGGTCCGATCCGCTGCCGCACGCGCCCTCTCCCGCCCCGGCGCGCGCCGCCCGCCTGATGCCGTTCATCGCGGCGACCTCGCTCGGCTATTTCGTCGTGCAGCTCGACGTCTCGATCGTGAACCTGAGCCTGCCCGCGCTGCAGCAGGCATTCCAGGCCGGCATCCCGACCTTGCAGTGGATCGTCAACACCTACACGCTGGCGTTCTCGGTCGCGCTGCTGTCGGCCGGCGTGCTCGGCGACCGCTATGGCAACCGCGCCTTCCTGATGCTCGGCTACGCGCTGTTCGCGCTCGCCTCGCTCGCGTGCGCGGTCGCGCCCGACGCGCCGCTGATGCTCGCCGCGCGCGTCGCGCAGGGTCTCGGCGCGGCGCTCGTGGTGCCCAATTCGCTCGCCGTGATCAATCGCCGCTTCGTCGACGACGAACCGACGCGCGTGTCGCTGGTCTCCGGCTGGGTGACGTTCGGGGGCGTCGCGCTGACCTGCGGCCCGCTGATCGGCGGCCTGATCAATGCGTTCGCGAGCTGGCGCTGGATCTTCGTGATCAACCTGCCGGTCTGCGCGCTGGGCCTGCTGCTCGCGGCGCGCCATGTCGACGCCGCGCCGCGCCGGACCACCGCGCCGCTGGACTGGCTCGGCCAGGGGCTGCTGCTCGCCTGTGCGACGGCGCTGCTGGTGCTGATCATCAATCACGCAGCGCTGAGCCGCGACGCGCAGCTCGCCCTGCTCGCCGCGACGTTCGGCGCCTTCGGCGCATTTCTCGCCGTCGAGCGGCGGCACGCGCATCCGGCGATCCCGCTCGGCATCTTCGGCAATCCCGGCCTGCAACAGGGGCTCGTGTACGGCGGCCTGATCAACTTCGCGTACTTCGGCATCGTGTTCTTCGCGAGCCTGTACTTCCGCCAGCAGCTGGGCATGAGCGCGGCCCGCGCGGGGCTCGCCTTCATCCCGATCACGCTGCCGCTCGTCCTCGGCAATCAGGCCGGCGCGCGCCTCGCCCGGGCGCGCGGCCCCGAACGCGCGATCGCCACCGGCTTCATGCTGATGATCCCGGGCCTGCTGCTGCTCGCGCTGCCCGCGCTGCACCGCGGCTATCTCGCGATGCTGCCCGCGTTCGCGCTGACCACCTTCGGCATCGGCTTCATCCCGCCGCTCGTCACTGCGATCGCGAGGCGCTCGGTCGGGCCGGAGCGCGGCGGGATGGTGTCGGGTCTCGTGAATTTCTTCCGGCAGATCGCCGGCGCGTTCGGGGTGGCCGTATTCGGCGGCTTTGTCGCGCCGACGCATGGCACGACGGGCTATGCCGCGTTCAGCCTCGCGCTCGTCGCGATCGCGCTGGTGCTGGTGGCGGCGATCGGCGCGTTCGCCGCCGCGGCGCGACGCACCGTGCAGGCGTGAGCCGCGCGGCGCGCCGTACTCGCCAGGCAAGCGCAGTCGCCGTGCGACTCGCCCTTGAAACGTGTGATCGGTGCGTTCGCCGTCACCGCGCATCACATCGAACGGGCATGAACCGCAGGGCCGCCGCGCGGCGGCCCCGCCCGCTCAATAAGTGCCGTCGCCGCGCGCCGCCCCGCGCGCCTCGCCCTTGAAGCGCGCGGCAAGCTGCTCCGCGCTGCGCGCGAGCAGCGTCGTGTCGACGCCCACCGCGACGAAGGTCGCGCCCGCCGCCAGATAGCGGCGCGCGGCCGTCTCGTCGACGCTGAGGATGCCCGCCGCCTTGCCGGCCGCCACGATCGCGGCGAGCGCGCGGTCGATCGCCGCCTGCACCTCCGGATGGCCGGGTTGCCCCAAATGGCCGAGGTCGGCCGCGAGATCGGCCGGGCCGATGAACACGCCGTCGACGCCCTCGACCCGCGCGATCGCGTCGATCCGCTCCAGCCCCGCGCGCGTCTCGACCTGCACCAGCACCGCCATTTCGTCGTTCGCGCGCGCCAGGTAGTCGTCCACCCGATTCCAGCGCGACGCGCGCGCGAGCGCGCTGCCGACGCCGCGCACGCCGTGCGGCGGATAGCGGGTCGCGGCCACCGCCGCGCGCGCCTCCTCGGCGCTCTGCACCATCGGCACGAGCAGCGATTGCGCACCGATGTCGAGCACCTGCTTGATCACGACGGGATCGTTCCAGGGCACCCGCACGACCGGATGCGACGGATACGCGGCCAGCGCCTGCAATTGCGCCAGCATCCCCGGCACCTGGTTCGGCGCGTGCTCGCCGTCGATCAGCAACCAATCGAAACCCGCACCCGCGACCACCTCCGCGCTGTACGGGCTCGCGAGCCCGAGCCACAGCCCGATCTGCGCGTCGCCGCGCGCGAGCGCCGCCTTGAATGGATTGACCGGCATCCGCATCGTCGCCTCCTCAGTCGAAATGGCAGTGGATCGCGCCGAGCGGACCGTAGTCGACGCTGAAGGTGTCGCCCGGCCGCGCCGCGCACGGCCGCGTGAACGAGCCGCCGAGAATGATCTCGCCCGCCGCGAGCGTGACGTCGAAGCGGGCGAGCCGGTTCGCGAGCCACGCGACGCCGTTCGCGGGATGATTGAGCACGCCCGCCGCCACGCCGGTCTCCTCCACTACGCCGTTGCGCGACATGATCGCCGCGACCCAGCGCAGGTCGACGTCCATCGGCCGCACCGGGCGGCCGCCGAGCACGACGCCCGCGTTCGCCGCGTTGTCCGCGATCGTGTCGAACACCTTGCGCGGCCGCTGCGTGGCGGGGTCGATCGACTGGCTGCGCGCATCG
>NZ_JAAGNW010000013.1:21092-34368 GCF_010645215.1 Burkholderia multivorans
ATCGATGATCTCGAGCGCGGGCACCACGTAGTCGACCGCGTCGTAGACGTCGAACAGCGTGCAGCCCGGCCCCTTGAGCGGCTTGCCCAGCACGAACGCCAGCTCGACCTCGACGCGCGGCACGATGAAGCGCCCGGTCGGGATCGTGGCGCCGTCGTCGAAGAACATGTCGTCGAGCAGCGCGCCGTAGTCGGGCTCGTCGATCTGCGACGACGACTGCATCGCCTTCGAGGTCAGGCCGATCTTGTGGCCCTTGAGCACCCGGCCCTCGGCGAGCTTGAGATCGACCCAGCTGCGCTGGATCGCATAGGCGTCGTCGATCGTGATGTCGGGATGGTCGAGCGAGATCTGGCGGATCTGCTTGCGCTCGCGCTCCGCGGCGTGCAGCCGGCGCGCGAGCTGGTCGAGGGCGGCGGTATCCAGCATGGTGGAGAGTTCCGGGAGTCAGGGCGCGCGCCGGTAGCGCGCGTGGATGTTGTTGTGCTTGTACGTGCCGGCTTCGCTGAATTCGATCAGCTCCATCGACAGCGCCAGATAGCGGCGCGCATACAGCTCGGCGAAATGCGCCTTGAGCGCGTCGAACAGCGCGTCGCAGGCGGCCTGCTTCACCGCCTCGTCGCGCCCCGCGCCGATCTTCAGCGTGACGTGCACGAAGGCGTCGTCTTCGCTGCCGTCGGCCACGCGGTAGTCATGCAGTTCGAGCGCGCGCGAGCGGATCCCGCCGATCGGAAACGCGCCGCCCTGCGCGATCAGCGTGTCGTTGAGCGTCTTCAGCAGCGCGGGAATCCGCGCGTCGTCGCGGATGTTGTCGGTGTACTCGACCACGATGTGCGGCATGAAAAACCTCCGTTGCGTCGCGCCGGCTCAGGGCAGCGGGAAGATCGCATTGATCTGCCCCGTGCCCGAGCTGGCGAAATAGTCGGTGACGATCTCGACCGACTGGTCGTAGCGATCCCAGCCGAGCAGCCCGAGCAGCATCGCGGTGTCGTGCATGCCGCCCTCGCCGAAACAGTGCTGGTTGTACTCGGGCAGCATCTTGCAGAAGGTCGCGAAATCGCCCTGTTTCCACAGCTCGACGACCCGCAGGTCGACCTGCCGGAAAAACTCGCGGCTGATCTGGTGGATCGACTCCTCGGGGCTGCCGTTGTCGTTGAAGCGGTGCGACAGCGAACCGCTCGCGAGGAATGCGACGTTCGCGTCGCTCGCCTCGATCGCCTCCTTGAGCGCGACGCCGAAGCGGCGGCTTTCGTCGAGCGTGTGCCACATGCACCAGCCCGCGATCGACACGACCTTGAAATGCTGGTCGGCGTTCATATAGCGCATCGGCACCAACGTGCCGTATTCGAGTTCGAGGCTGTCGATCTCGTGCGCGCGGGTGCCGATGCCGTGCTCGTTCGCGGTCGCCGCGATCAGCCGCCCGAGTTCCGGGTTGCCCGGATAGGCGTACGCCATGTCGCGGATGAAATGCGGCAGTTCATTGCTGGTGTAGATGCCCGAGAACTGCCGGTTGCAGTTGATGTGATAACCGGCGTTGACGAGCCAGTGCACGTCCGACACGACGATCGTGTCGACGCCGAGCGCGCGGCAGCGCTCGCCGATCAGCTGGTGGCCGCGGATCGCCGCTTCCCGGCAGCCGTGATGCCTGCCGGGCAGCTCGGACAGGTACATCGACGGCACGTGCGTGATCTTCGCGGCGAGGGACAGCTTGCCCATCGTGAGTCTCCTGCCGCCTGCCGGCGGAACGCGCGGCGGCGGCCTTGCGGTTCGTCTTCAGCCGCTCACGCGCCCCAGTGGGGGATGTGGTGGCTGCCCATCGAAATGCACACGTTCTTGATCTCGGCGAACACCTCGAAGCTGTACTCGCCGCCTTCGCGCCCGGTGCCGGATTCCTTCACGCCGCCGAACGGCTGGCGCAGGTCGCGCACGTTCTGGCTGTTGACGAACACCATGCCCGCCTGGATCCCGCGCGCGAGCCGGTGCACCTTGCCGACGTCCTGGGTCCAGATGTACGACGCGAGCCCGTAGGCGGTGTCGTTCGCGAGCCGCAGGCCGTCGTCCTCGTCGTCGAACGGGATCAGGCACGCGACCGGCCCGAAGATTTCCTCCTGCGCGATCCGCATCCGGTTGTCGACGTCGGCGAACACCGTCGGCCGCACGAAGTTGCCGTCGCGCAGGTGCCCGGGCAGGTTCGCGGGTTTATCGGCGCCGCCCGCGACGAGGCGCGCGCCCTCCTGCTCGCCGATCCGGATGTAGCCCGTCACCTTCTCCCAGTGCGCGCGCGTGATCATCGCGCCCAGCTGGGTCGCCTCGTCCGAAGGATCGCCGACGATCAGCTTGTTCGCGCGGCGCGCGAACTCGGCGACGAACGCGTCGTAGATCGAGCGCTGCACGAAGATCCGCGAGCCGGCCGTGCAGCGCTCGCCGTTGATCGAGAAGATCGTGAACAGCGCGGCGTCGAGCGCGCGTTCGAGGTCGGCATCCGCGAACACCAGCACGGGCGACTTGCCGCCCAGCTCCATCGAATATTTCTTGAGGCCCGCGCGCTCCATGATCTTCTTGCCGGTGATCGTGCCGCCCGTAAACGACACGGCGCGCACGTCGGGATGGCGCACCAGCGCATCGCCGGCCGCCGCGCCGTAGCCCTGCACGACGTTGAGCACGCCGGCCGGGATCCCGGCCTCGAGCGCGAGGCGGCCGAGCTGGTCGGCGGTCAGCGGCGACAGCTCGGACATCTTGAGCACCGCCGTATTGCCGAGCGCGAGGCACGGCGCGGTCTTCCAGGTCGCCGTCATGAACGGCACGTTCCACGGCGAGATCAGCGCGCACACGCCGACCGGCTGGTACAGCGTGTAGTTCAGCATCTGGTCGTCGACCGGATAGGTGCGCCCGTTCATCTGGGTGCACACCTCGGCGAAGAAATGGAAATTCTCCGAGGCGCGCGGGATCAGCTGCTTCCTGGTCTGCGCGATCGGCAGGCCGGTGTCCTGCGTCTCCAGTTCGGCGAGCATCGGCACGTTGCGCTCGATCAGCTCGCCCAGGCGGCGCATCAGCTTCGCCCGCTCCTTGGCCGGCGTGTTCGCCCATTTCGGAAACGCGTCCTTCGCCGCGCGCACCGCCGCGTCGATCTCGGCCTCGCCGCCCGCCGCCACTTCGGCGATCACCTCGCCCGTCGCGGGATTGGTCGTCGTGAAGGTCTCGCGGCTCGCCACCTCGCGGCCGTCGATCCAGTGCTTGATGCTCATCTGACTCTCCTTGTGCGACGGGTTCAGCCCGCGCGATAGTAATCCGCCTCGGCGACGATCGTGTTGACGAGCCGGCCGACGCCCTCGATCTCGGTCACGATCTCGTCGCCCGGCTGCGTATCGGCGAGCCCCTCGGGCGTGCCGGTCAGGATCAGGTCACCCGGCGCGAGCGTCATGAAGCCGCTGATGTACTCGATCAGCGCGGCGACGTCGAAGATCATGTCGCGCGTGCTGCCGCGCTGCGTCTCGCGGCCGTTGACCGTGGTGCGCAGCGCGAGGTTCTGCGGATCGTCGATCTCGTCCCGGCTCACGAGCCACGGCCCGAGCGGCGTGCAGGTGTCGCGGTTCTTCACGCGCAGGTTCGGGCGGTAGTAGTTCTCGAGATAGTCGCGGATCGCGTAGTCGTTCGCGACCGTGTAGCCGAGCACATGATCGAGCGCCTGCGCGCGCTTCACGTGGCGCGCCGCGCGGCCGATCACCACCGCCAGCTCGCACTCGTAATGCATGTGGGTCGCGTCGCCCGGGCGCACGGTCTGCGCGCGATGGCCGACGAAGGTGTTCGGCCCCTTCAGGAAGATCAGCGGCTCGCTCGGCGCCTTGAACGCCAGTTCCTTCGCGTGATCCGCGTAGTTGAGGCCGAGCGCGAAGGTCGTGCGCGGCGCGACGGGCGGCAGCCAGGCGACCTCGGTTTCGTCGAGCACGCGCCCGGTGTCGAGGCGGATCCGGCCGTCGGCCGCGGGTTCGGCCGCGTGCAGCGCGCCGTTGTAGATCACTCGCGCCGTTCTCATCGCGCGTCCTCCGCCACCAGGGTATGCCGCAACACGCCGAGCCCCGGCGCGTCGATCTCCACCACGCTGCCCGCGCGAGCGCGCGGCGCGCTCGCCGCGACGCCGAGCAGCAGCACGTCGCCCGCGTCGAACGACATGAACGCCGACACCTCGGCGATCAGCTGCGCGAGCGGCCGCACCAGGTTCGCGGTGTTCGCCGCGAACACGGGCGCGCCGTCGATGCGCACGCCGAGCGCGAGCCCGTCGGGATCGCCGAGGCGCGCGAGCGGCACGATCGCCGGGCCGAGCGGACAGAAGCCGTCGCGGCACTTGTGGCGCACGGCCGGCCGGTAATAGTCGGGATGCGGAACCGACACGTCGCTCGCGAGCGTCAGCCCCTTCACATGCGCGAGCGCCGCATCGCGCGACACCCGCGTCGTGCGCCGCGCGAACACGACGCCGAACGCCGCGCCGATCTCGAGCGCCTCGACGCCCGCCGGCACGACCACGGCCGCGCCGTCGGACGCATGCGTGTTCGCGGGTTTGAGGTACAGCACCGGCGCCTGCGGCGGCTTGCCGTAAGGCGCCTGGTGGACCGCGTCGCCGAGCGCCGCGAGCGCGCTCCGGTCGTTCAGCAGCGCGCCGTAGACCGTGCCGATGCGCACCGCCTCGGGCGGCCCGGCTTCATGAACACAAGACAGCTCCATGCCAGCTTTCCTTGCCGCGACGCGGCTCGATGTCATTAGTTAATATATTAACTATAAGCCGAAAAAAGTACAACCGCGATAACCCGTAGGCGCCGGGACCATGCCGCCCCGTTATCCGCCCTGCTAAGATGAGGACATCATACGTCTTCCCCGGATCCCCATGAACCGTAAGTTGGACCACCGCAACCTGGCCATGCTGCTGCTCGAGGCGCGTGAAGCCCTGATGGGCCGGTTCCGGCCGATCCTCAAGGAATTCGCGCTGACCGAGCAGCAATGGCGGATCATCCGGGTGCTCGACAGCGAGGCCTCGCACGAACTGGAGGCCGGGCAGATCGCCAAGCGATGCTGCATCCTGAGCCCGAGCCTCACGGGCGTGCTGGAGAGAATGGAGCGCGACGGCCTGATCCTGCGCACGCGTGCGCAGGAAGATCAGCGCCGGCTGATCGTCAGCCTGACCTCTCAGAGCCAGCAGCTCGTCGCGGAAATCGGGCCGCGCATCGACGAGCAGTACCGGCTGCTCGAACAGCGCTTCGGGACCGAGGCGCTCGGCGAGGTCTACGCCGCGCTCGACAAGCTGATCGAAGTCGGCGGCGCGTCGTCGTAGACGCGCCGCCGGCGCGCGTCAAGGCAGGTCGGCGCGCATCTGGTCGAGCACGCCGATGCCGCGCGAGGTGCGCATGCATTCGTTCACGTAATCGACGAACGGCAGCGGCTCGAAGTCGATCTCGTCGCGCGCGCGACCGTTGTCGAAGATGTGGTCGAGTTCCGCGTAGCCCGCGTACAGATGCAGCGCCTGCTCGACCAGGCGCTCGCGCGCACGGTCGCGCCGGCCGATCAGGTCGCGCGCGATCAGCGGAAATTCCGCGCTCCCGCACAGTGCGTAGCGCGGCACGCCTTCCATCCCCTCCGCCTCGTCCATCGCCCGCACGATCTGCGTGACCGTCGGCGCCTCGTCGCCCACCGAGACGTGGTACAGGTCGTGCGCGAGCGCCGGCTTGACCGCGAGCAGCATCAGCGCGCGCGCGCAGTCGTCGACCGAGATCACGTCGACGCGCGTCATCGGGCGCGCGGTGAAACGCCGCGCCGCGTGGATGATCCGGAACATCCAGAAGCTGCTCGACGAGGGCTGGGTGCCGAGCATCGTATGCCCGACCACGCTCGACGGCCGCGCCAGCACGAGCGGCAGGTCGAGCCCGCGCAGCCGTTCCTCGACCTTGCGCTTGCTGCCTGCGTAAGGCGTCGGCTCGGCGCCGCGCGCGCCCGGGGCCGCATCGTCGCGCTCGAACACCGTGCCGCTGCCGTCGCCGTCGCTGACGAACGCCGCGCTCACGTGCAGGAAACGCTGCAGGCGCGCGCTGCCGGCGAAGCGCTCGGCAAAGCGCAGGCTGTCGTCGACGTGCGCGGCCGCCTCGGCCGCCTTCGGCGACAGTGTCGTGAGGCCCGCGCAGTTGATCACGTGCGACGCCGCGCGCAGTTGCGCGTGATCGTTCGCGGAAAACGCGCCGCCCAACTCGCCGACGATCACGTTCGCTTCGGTGAGCCGCTCGGCCCAGTAAGGCGCGAGCCCGCCGCGCAGCGCGGCGGCCCGCAGCCGCTCGAGCCCGTGGGCCCGGTCGCGCGCGCGCACCAGGCAGCGCACGCGGTCGACCAGCCCCGCGTTGACGAGCGCGACCAGCACCGCACTGCCGATGAAACCCGTCGCCCCCGTCAACACCAGCCGCTCGACATTCGCCGCGGCCGCGGGCGCGCTGGCCGGCGACACGAGACTCGTGCGCCAGTTGAGCGACAAAGCGGTTTTCCAGATCAACACGTTACCTCCTTCCAGTCCCTCAGAATCGGTACGACACCGCCGAGAAGCCGTAGTAATTGGTTTTCGACTGCACGATCGGGCTGTTGCCGTAGTCGCCGAACAGTCGGGAGACGCCGGCGGTGCTCGTCACCGACCAGCGCTTCGAGATGTCATACGTCCACATGAGCGCCATCGACGCGCTGTCGACTGCGCCTCGGTCACGCCGTAGAAGGTCTGCATGTAGCGGCCCGAGCCCGCATGCACGGTGCCCGTCGCGACGAGCAGGTGCTGCGCCGACTTGAAGAACGGCACCGCGAGATCGACGTGACCGGACAGGCCGCGCGACGTATGCGTGATCGGCGTGTCGAGCGTCACGCTCAGCTGGTTCTCGCCGAGGAACTTGACGCCCGCCTGCGCCGACATGATCACCGAGCCCGGAATGTTGCCCATCCCCTTCAGGTAGTCCGAGCCGTCCTGGCTGAATTCGTTGTGGTCCTTGCGGCCCATCGCATAATTGACGGCGGCCGAAACGAAGAAGCCGTGCGGCAGATCGAGCCGGTAGCCCGCCCCATCCGTCGTGCTGATGAAAAAGCCCTTGCCGAACTCGGCGGAGAAGCCGGGGCCGACCACGCCGCGATACTCCTTGCTGCCCTGGTAGCGGGGCGAGAAGCCGCCGCCGAGCGAGAAGGTATAGGTGTTTTCCGCTTGGGCGGGCAAGGCCGCCATCAAACCAATCGCGGGCAGGCAGTAACGGAGGGGACTCAGGCAGGCGCGCACAATATTGAGATAAAAGTCAGGGAGTTCGCAGTCTAGAAGCACACACGGTTCCAAACTGTCCCTAAAGTTGCGGGAATATGTGCGAAATTGTGTTCGATTGTCCGTGATTGTCTTGCCCGCTCGCCCCGTGGCGGGCGCGCGGCTAAAATTCGGCTGCCCCGCCCCCGCCCCGCGCGGGGGCGGCTCGCTGTCATCCGAGGAGATCATGAACGAAGTTCCGCTCAAATACCGCGTGTTGCTCATCGAAGACGACGATCGTCTCGCGCAGCTGATCCGCGAATATCTCGACAGCTATGAATTCACCGTGACCGTGGTCCGGCGCGGCGACCTCGCGGTCGCGGCGGTGCGCGAGCACCAGCCCGCGCTCGTGATTCTCGACCTGATGCTGCCGAACCTCGACGGCATGGAGGTCTGCCGCCGGATTCGCGGTTTCTCGAACGTGCCGGTGCTGATCCTCACCGCGCGCGCGGACGTCTACGATCAGATCGCGGGCCTGGAGACGGGTGCGGACGACTACGTGACGAAACCGATCGAACCGCGGGTGCTGGTGGCGCGCGCCCGCGCGCTGCTGCGCCGGATCCAGCCGCCCGCGCCCGTCGAGGCGCCGCCCGTCGAGGCCGAAGGCCTGGTGTTCGGCGAGCTGGTGATCTCGCCGCCGAACCGCACCGTGACCTGGCGCGGCGAGCCGGTCGACCTCAAGACTACCGAATTCAACCTGCTGCTGATCCTCGCCCGCTCGGCCGGCACCGTGCTGAGCCGCGACGACATCCTCAAGCAGCTGCGCGGCATCGAATGCTCGGTCGACTCGGGCATCTCCAAGCTGCGGCGGCGCTTCGAGGACGCGTCGTCGGAGCCGCACAAGATCAAGACCATCTGGGGTCGCGGTTACCTGTTCAGCCCTTCCGCCTGGGACGAATGAATGCTCCGCTCGCTCATCAAGCTGTATCTCGTGCTGCTCGTCTTCGCCACCGCCGGCATCTTCTTCGTCAACAACTCGTTCCAGCGCGTGTTCTATGAACGCTTCGCGGAAAGCGAGCGCGAGTCGTTGCGCACCTACAAGTTCGTGCTGTCCGACTACCTGGAGCGCCATCCGGGCGCAGCGCGCGCCGCCGCGCTCGAGGCGCTGAACGAGCACGGCAGCGACGGCTTCAGCCTGACCAACCTCGACACCGTGAAGCCGCTGATGAGCAACGTGCAGTGGCGCGACCTGCTCCGCGGCGAAATCGTCATCAGCTACGACGCCAAGGATTACTACATGCCGCTGCCCGACGGCTACGTCGTGCACGCGCATCCGTCCGCGCCGGGCGACCTCGACCTGCGCATCTACGCCTACTCGACGATCGCGTTCATGCTGCTGATCGCCGTCGTGTTCTGGGCCCGCTATCACTGGCGCGATCTCGACAAGCTGCAGGCGGCCGCGCGCTCGTTCGGCTCCGGCAAGCTGTCGACCCGCGTGAATCTGCCGAGGAAATCCAATATCCACGAGCTGTCGCAGCAGTTCAACGACATGGCGCAGCGCATCGAAGCCTCGATCCATCAGCAGCGCGACATGATGCACGGGATCTCGCACGAGCTGAAGACGCCGCTCGCGCGGCTCGAATTCGGGCTGGCGCTGCTGTCCTCGTCCGACGAAACGGGGCGCCTGCGCGAGCGGCAGGAAGCGCTGCGCCGCGACGTGCGCGAGCTGGACGAACTCGTTACCGAGCTGCTGACGATCGGCCGCCTGGAGCAAGGCGAAGCGCATCTCGTGCTGATGCAGGTGATGGTCAGCGAGCTGATCGACAGCGTCGCCGCGAGCGTCGCGGACGACGTCGCCGACCTGGACCTCACGCTCGTGGTGTCGACGCTCGGCGCGCCCGCGCGCCACATCTGCGATCCGAAGCTGGTCGCACGCGCGCTGCTGAACCTGATCCGCAACAGCTCGCGCTACGCGGCGACCACCATCACGGTGAAAGCCGCGCTCGGCGACGCCGGCGCGCTCGTGCTGACGGTCGAGGACGACGGCCCGGGCATTCCGTCCGTCGACCGCGAGCGCGTGTTCGAGCCGTTCCAGCGGCTCGATTCGAGCCGCGACCGGCAAACCGGCGGCTATGGCCTTGGCCTGACGATCGTGCGCCGCGTCGCGCTCGTGCACGGCGGCGACGTGCGCCTGGAGGAAACCCCGCTCGGCGGCGCGCGCTTCGTGGTCACGCTGCCGGCGAAGGAGCTGTCGATCAAGCCCGACGGACGCGTGGGCAGCTACGCAGGCTGAGTTCGCGCGGCCCGCGCGCCATGCGCGAGCCGCCCTCCACGCCCTGCCGCGCCTCAGTCCGCGTCGGGAATCCAGCCGGCGCGCGCGGCGTCGCTCGCCCGGAACGCGGGGAATTTCGCGCCCAGCTCGGCCACCGTACGGATGTCGTGACGAATCAGATCGTCGCGGGTGATCAGGCTCGGCTTCACGACGATGCGCGCGCCGGGGTTCTGTCCGGCGACGAGCAGCGCCGCCGCCCGCACCGACACCGCGCCCACCACGGCCGGATTGGTCGCCGCCGTTGCGACCCAGGCGCTGCCGGGCGCGCGGATCGCGGCGATGTCGGCGGTCGAGATGTCCGCGCTGTAGATCCGCAGCTTGCCGCCGAGCTTCGCCTCGTTCGCGGCCAGCAGCGCGCCGCGCGCGAATTCGTCGTACGGCGCGAACACGACCCGGATCTCCGGATGCGCGCGATACACGGCGGCGGCCTGATTCGCGACCGACTGCGCGATCGGATTGTCGACCGTGCCCCAGCGCGCCTGCTCGCGGATGCCCGGCCGCGCCGCCTTGAAGGCGCGCCACACCGCGTCGCGACGATCGAGCGGCGCGAAGCCCGCGACATACACGTAACCCGCGTCGAACGCCGGCCCGTTGTCCTTCACGGCCTGATCGAGCACGAGCGTCGCGAGATCGCGGTCGCTCTGCTCGATCTGCGGCACGCGCGGATTGCCGAGGTCGACGTCGAACGCCACCACCTTGACGCCCTTGTCGAGCGCGCGCTGCACGACGTCCTTCAGCGCTTCCGGCAGGCCGTGGTTGACGATGATCGCCGCGACCCCGAGGCTGATCGCCTGCTGGATCTGCTCGCGCTGCTCGGCGGCGTCCTGGCGGCCCTCGTAGACGCGCAGATCGATGCCGAGCGCCTTCGCCTGACGCTGCGCGCCCGCCGCGTAGGCCTGGAAGAAATCGCCGGTCGACAGATAATTGACGAGCGCGATCTTCACGCCGCCCTTGTCGAACGGCGGCGGCGCGTCCTTCAGCGGTCCCGCGAGCGCGGCGGCGCACGCGAATCCGGCGATCGCGCCCGCGATGCAACGCCATACTCGTCCCGGCGATTTCATGGCAACTCCTGGTCGAAGAGAACAGCTTGCGGATGCGCAGCGCGACGTCAGCCGCGCGTGTCGGCGCTCGCCGCGGGCTCGCCGTACACGCGGTGACGCGCGCCCGGATGGGTGGCGGCAAGCCGCGCGCCCGCGCCGTGCAGCTTCTCGCGCAGCGTGCCCGGCTCGTATTCGGTCTGGTAAACGCCGCGCCGCTGCAACTCCGGCACGACGAGGTCGACCACGTCGACGAAAGTCTCGGGCGTCACCGCATACGCGAGGTTGAAGCCGTCGACGCCGGTCTCGTCGACCCACGACTGCAGGTCGTCGGCGATCTCGCCCGGATCGCCGACCGACACCGGCCCCAGCCCGCCGATGCCGCCCCAGCGCGCGATCTCGCGCACCGTCCAGGTGCGGGTCGGATCGGCGCTCGACAGCGCCTCGACGGCCGACTGGATCGCATTGCTGTCGACATGCCGCAGCGGCTCGTCGAGCGCGTACTTCGACAGGTCGATCCCGGTCCAGCCCGACATCAGCGCGAGCGCGCCCTCGTCGCTCGCGTAGCGGCGATAGTCGGCGTGCTTCGCGTGCGCCTCGGCCGAGGTGGGCGCGGTGATCAGCGTGTGCAGGTTGAAGATCAGCACGTCGCGCGGATCGCGGCCGAAGCGCCGCACGCGTTCGCGGATATCGGCGACGAACGCCTTCAGGATCGTGCGCGACGGCGCGGCGACGAAGATGCATTCCGCGTGCTGGGCGGCGAAATCCTTGCCGCGCCTCGACGCGCCCGCCTGATACAGCACCGGCGTGCGCTGCGGCGACGGCTCGCACAGATGGATGCCGGGCACGTCGAAATGCGCGCCGTGATGGCCGATCGGATGCACCTTCGCCGGTTCGATGAACTGGCGGCGCGCGGGGTCGCGCACCACGGCGTCGTCCTCCCACGAACCTTCCCACAGCTTGTAGCAGACTTCCAGATACTCGTCGGCGAGCGCGTAGCGCGCGTCGTGATCGACCTGGCTCGGCAGCCCGAGGTTGCGCGCGGCGCTGTCGAGATAGGACGTCACGACGTTCCAGCCGACCCGCCCGTTGGTCAGGTGGTCGAGCGTGGACATGCGGCGCGCGAACGGATACGGATGCTCGTACGACAGCGAGCAGGTGACGCCGAAACCGAGATCCCGGGTGACCGCCGCCATCGCCGAGACGAGCAGGATCGGATCGTTGACGGGCACCTGCGCGCCCTGCCGGAGCGCCGCTTCGCCGCTGCCCTGGTAGACGTCGTAGATGCCGAGCACGTCGGCGATGAACAGGCCGTCGAACTTGCCGCGTTCGAGCAGCTGCGCGAGTTCGGTCCAGTAGCCGAGCTGCCGGTAGCGCCACGACTGGTCGCGCGGATGCGCCCACAGGCCGGGCGACTGGTGGCCGACGCAGTTCATGTCGAAGGCGTTGAAACGGATCGGGCGGGTCATCTTCGGGCTTCTCCCGGCGGCTGCGGCCGCGCTGCGCTCACAGCGCGCCGTGGCGCGGCGGCAAGGTGTCGTTCAGGTAGTAGTTGGCGATTGCGACATACTTCCAGCGCACCGGATCGTGCAGCGTGTGCGTGCGCGCGTTGCGCCAGTGGCGGTCGAGCGCGTGCTCCGCGAGCACGGCCTGCGTGCCCGCGAGTTCGAGCAGCCGCGACGACGCCTGCAGCGCGATCTCGGTGGTCGCCGCGCGCGCCTTGGCGACCGCGATCGACGCGGCCGCGACCGTGTCGGCGTTCGCGTCGGCGCTCGCCGCGTCGACCCGCCGGCCCGCGCGCTCCGTGAGCGCGTCCGCCGCGTCGAGATCCAGCGCGAGCTTGCCGAACAGTTCGAGCGTGAGCGGATCGTCGCTCGCGCGCTCGACGCCGCTGTCGATCCAGGGCCGCGAGCGCTCGCGCACGAAGCGCCGCGCATCGGCGAACGCCGCGCGCGCGATGCCGAGATCGACGGCCGCATGCAGCAGCTGGCCGAGCGGGCCGACGGGCGTCGGCTTCTGATCGAAGGCCGCGCTGTACGGTACGACCGCCGAGGCATCGACGTAGACGTTGTCGATCCGCGTGGTGCCGCTGCCCGTCGTGCGCTGGCCGAAGCCGCTCCAGTCGTCCTCGACCGTGAGCCCGGGGGCGCGCGCCGAGGCGAACGCGACATGCAGCGCATCGTGCGCATCCTTCGCGACCACCGGAATCCAGTGCGCGAACAGCGCGCCCGTCGAATAGAACTTCTGCCCGTTCAGGCGGAAGCCCGCGCCGTCCGGCGTGATCGTCGTACGGTAGTCGCGCACGGTCTTCGTGCCGCGCTCGGACAGCGCGTTGCCGAAGCGCTCGCCGACCAGCGCGCGTTCGAAGTAGAAGCGCTGTTGCTCGGGCGTGCCGTTCACGCGCAGCACTTCGAGCATGTAGAAATGATTCTGCGGAATCTGGCCGATCGCGGGATCGGCGGCCGACACGCGCGCCGTCACCTCCGCCAGCGTGACCGCCGACACGCCCGCCCCGCCGAAGGCACGCGGCACCGCGATGCCCCATAGGCCGGTCGCGGAATAGGCCTCCAGCTCGTCGTGCGGCAAACGGCGCGCACGGTCGCGTTCCGCCGCGCCGGCGGCGATCGAGTCGGCGAAGTCGCGCGCCGCATCGAGCGCAGCCCGATC
>NZ_JAAGNW010000013.1:34378-49215 GCF_010645215.1 Burkholderia multivorans
ATCGATTCAGTTCCAGGGGTGGCGCGCGGGTTTCACGCCGTTCAGGTAGTAGTTGCCGACCAGGTGATACTTCCAGCGCACCGGATCGTGCAGCGTATGCGTGCGCGCGTTGCGCCAGTGCCGGTCGAGGCCGTGCTCCGCCAGCGTCGCCTGGGTGCCGGCCAGTTCGAGCAGCTTCTCGCTCGCGAGCAGCGCGATCTCGGTCGTCAACACCTTCGCCTCGCCGACCGCCACCGACGCGCGCGCGACATCGTCCTCGTCGATCGCCGGCTGCGCGGCGATCGCATCGAGCGTGCGCCCGGCGCGTTCGAGCAGGGCGTCGGCCGCGTGCAGCTGGATGAACAGGCGTCCGGTCTCGCGGATCGTGAGCGGATCGTCGCTCGCGCGCTCGACCCCGCTGTCGATCCACGGCCGCGACCGCTCGCGCACGAAGCGCAGCGTGTCGTCGAGCGCCGCGTGCGCGATGCCCGCGTCGATCGCGGCCTGGATGATCTGCGAGATCGGACCGTTCAAGGTCGGCAGGTCCGACACGCGATGCGCGGGAAACACGTGCGACGCCGGCACGCGCACCGCGTCGAGCCGCACCGTGCCGCTCGCCGTCGTGCGCTGGCCGAAGCCCGACCAGTCGTCGATCACGCTCAAGCCCGGCGTGCCGGCCGGAATATAGGCGAGCCAGCCCTTGCGATCCGCATCGAGCCCGAGCACCGGCACGTAGTGCGCGAACAGCGCCCCCGTCGAATAGAACTTCGTGCCGTCGACCCGATAATCGTCGCCGTCGCGCGTCACGGTCGTCTTCAGGTCGAGCACGTTGCGGGTGCCCTTCTCCGAGAAGCCGTTGCCGAAACGCTTGCCCTTCAGGATCTCGCCGAAGAAGAAGTGCTTCTGCGCCTCGCTGCCCGTCAGCGCGATCACGTCGACCAGGCCGAAATGATTCTGCGGCAGCTGCCCGAGCGAGGGATCGGCCGCCGAAATGCGCTTCACGACCTCGACGAGGGTCGCGTACGATGCACCCGCGCCGCCGTAGGCCTTCGGCACCGTGATGGCCCACAGCCCCGCTTGCGAGAACCAGTCGATTTCCGCGTGCGGCAGGCGGCGCTCGCGGTCGCGCTCGATCGCGCCTGCCGCGAGGCGCGCGGCGACTTCGCGCGCGACCTCGAGCGCCTCGGCGTCGCTGCCGATCACGCGCGCGGCCTCCGTCACTGCATGCGGCGCGCGCGCCGCTTCGAGCGTTGCAGACATCCCTTTCTCCCGTGGCTGGCACAAAGGATCAATCTAACAACGGTGCGCGGCAGGCCAAACCGATGGATTGTGCGAACCTTATTCCCGCCTGAGAATTGCAATGTCAGCGCGCCGGGCGCGCACCGATGCCGAATGTGAACGCGAGCGCGCACACGAGCAGCAGGCCCTTGATGAAATCCTGCATGTAGTACGGCGCATTCAGCATCGTGAGCCCGTTCAGCAGCACGCCGACGAAGACCGCGCCGAGCACCGTGCCCGCGACGTTCGGGCGTTTCGCACCCCAGGCCGCGTCGCCGATCAGCGATGCCGCGACGGCGTCGAGCAGCAGCGCGTGGCCCGCGCTCGCGTCGCCGCGTCCGATGCGCGCCGCGATCAGCACGCCGCCGAACGCCGCGAGCGCACCCGAGGCCGCGTAGGCGATCAGCCGGTAGCGCGTGGTCGGGGCGCCCGCGAGGCGCGCGGCCGTCTCGTTGCCGCCGATCGCGTACAGCACGCGGCCGAAGCGGGTCGCCTCCGTCACGACGCAGGCGACGACCGTCACGGCGGCGAGCGCCAGCACCGGCAGCGGCATGAGGTCGAACAGCCGCAGGCGGCCGAGCGCGAGGAAGGCGTCCGGGAACACGCCGGTCGCCTCCGTGCCGTCGGGCAGCACCGCGCCGGTCGACAGCGAGCGTCCGCCCGTGGGAATCAGTTGCAGGCCGGCCAGCAGGAACAGCGTGCCGAGCGTCGCAAGCTGGTCCGGCACCCGCAGCCGCGTGATCAGAACACCGTTGAAGAGGCCCGCGGCCACGCCGAGCGCGAGGCATGCGGCCACCGCCAGCGCCGCGCTGCCGTGCCAGACCACCAGCACGTAGCTCGCCGCCATCTGCGCGCAGGCGGCCACGCTGCCGACCGACAGGTCGAAACCGCCGACGGCGAGCGTGAGGGTCACGCCGATGCCGAGCAGCGCGACGATCGATACCGCCTGCAGGATGCTGAACAGGTTGTCCACTTGCAGGAACGCGGGTTCGCGCAGCGCGAAGCCGACGCTCAGCGCGGCAAGCACGAGCACGATGCCGAACCGCTCGGCCTGGGCGCGCAGGCCGGGCCGGGCCGCGATCGGTTCGGGGGGCGGCGCGTTGGACGCATCGGCGGGAGAAGCGGAGGGTTTCATGCGATCGGGGCCCGGGAATCAAGCGGTGAACAGGATGGCCCGGTACGGAGCGCGTCCGTGGCCGGCGCGCGCGTGACGTCGCGAGCGGATCAAGCTCGTCAGCCCAGCACGGGATAGTCTTGCGCTATCGCTTCGCGCTCGAAGCGTTCGATCGGCGCGTAGTCGTCCCACCCGAGCGGGTCGAAGCCGCGCAGCCTCAGTGTGCGGGCCCGCCCGGAATCGGCGGCCAGCGCACGGTCGAGCGCCCGACGCAACGCGTCGACCCGCGCCGCAGCGCGCGCGCGCGAAGCGACCAACGGCAAGCCCGGCGCGCGCGCCGTCGCACCGATCACGCGCACGTCGCGCAGCGCATCGCGCCCGGCGTCGCGCGCATAGGCCCAGGTCACGCAATCGATCGACGCGCAATCGGCCTGCCCCGCGCTCAGCGCGCGCAGCACGTTCAGATGCGAGCCCAGCGCCGTCGCCGACGCGAAAAAGCGGCCCTCGCGCGCGTGCGGCGCGACGGCGTGCCGGAAGGCGTTCATCCCGCTGTGCGAGGTGTCTTCGTTATACGCGGCGCGCAGGCCGCGACATGCGGCGAGCGTGGTCGCGCCCGCCGCATGCGCGGCCGCCGAGACGACGAGCACGCTCGAATAGGTCGCGTCGATGCACCCGTCGACGGCAAAGATGGGCGTCGCGATCGGTTGCACGTGGTCGGCCAGCCCCAGCATTCGATAGGGATAGCCGCAGGTTTGCGACAGCAGCAGGTCGGGGCGGCGCCACAGCGCCCGCAGGTCGCCGAACGGCTCGTCCAGCACGACGACATCGGCGGGGCCGCCCGCGCGGGCGAACGCGTCGAGCGCCTCGGTCAGCAACGCGCGCCACAGCGCGGCAAGCGGTGCGCTCACGTTGTACATCGGCAGCGCGGCGACCCAGCCGCTCATGCGCATGCGCGCCGGCGCGCGGCGGAATCGGGTATGCGCCGATCCGGGCGCGGCGCGCGACCCGTCGACCGCGCGCCGCTGCACCGCACCGCGTTGCCGGCGGCGTCTCGCGGATGAGCCGCGCCCGGCGCGGCGTTCGTCGGAGCGAACAGCGATCCTTTCATTGGCGTAGAGGAATAAGCAGACGAGACGATCCGCTGCCGCGGATGAAGGCCCGACTATAGGCGCAGCGCGTGCGCGCGCCAACCAATGATTTCAGCATTGGTTTCCCGTTCCCGGCGGAAAGCCGCGCGGGACAGATAAGCAAATGCGAATCGATTGTTTGCCGGCCCGGGAAGGCTTCGATAGATTTTCCGTTCCAACGGATGCGCCGCACAAGCCGTCGCGATCGTCTGCACTGCAATGTATCGAGCTGGAGTATCAGTCGCCCATGAACACCCTCGGATCGCTTCGCCCGGCCGATTGCGTATCGCCCGAGGCCCTGGCCTCGTCGCTGCCGACGGCGCTGGCGCCCTGCTGGATCGCCGTCTGGCCGCTGCGCGCGACCGGCGGCGATGCACGGAGCGCCTGCTTCGATCGCCGGACCGAGACGCATCGAAGCGCAGGCGCCTGGACGACGCATCGGCACGGCGGCGATTCGCCCCCCTGCGATCGCGCGACGATCGCTGCCGCGCCATGTCGGCCGGGTATCGCACGTTCGGCCGCGATACCCGACGCCCCCGGCTAGCGACGGATCCGCGCGCTTCCTTCCTCAGCATCCCTACCCACTTCCAGCCGGCGCACGGCGACCGGCTGCCCCGCTTTGCACTATGGCCGAATACTTCGACGTCGATCACATGCACGCAATCCGCGCGCTCGACACCCGCTTCGCCGCGCGCACCGAGTGGCCGACCTGGCTGCTGATCGTCGTCATTTATGGCGGCTGGATCGGCGTCCTGCTGCTGGTGCGCGCCCACCGCCTGCCGCTCGCGGCCGCCACGCCGCCGCTGATCGTGCTGAGCGCCTGGCACATGTCGTTGCAGCACGAACTGATGCACGGCCACCCGACCCGCTTCGCGTGGTTCAACAAGCTGCTCGGCTATCCGCCGCTCGCGATCTGGTATCCGTACGCGCTGTATCGCGACACGCACCTCGAGCACCATCGCGACGAGGATCTGACCCGGCCCGGCGTCGATCCGGAAAGCAATTACCTGTCGCGCGAACGCTGGGCGACGTTGCCGGGCTGGCAGCGTCGGCTGTGGCTCGCGCGCAAGACCTTCGTCGGCCGGCTCGTCGTCGGACCGCCGCTCGACGTCGTCGCGATGCTCGCGGCGGCCGCCCGCCGCCTCGCGCGCGGCGACCTGCGCGCCGTGCCGATGTGGCTCGCGCACGCCGCATGCGCGAGCGCGCTGCTGGCCGGCGTGCATGATCTGATCGGGATCCCCTGGTGGTACTACCTGCTCGCCGTGACGTGGCCCGCGCTGTCGCTCGCGACGATCCGTTCGCTGTACGAGCATCGCGCCGCCCCGCATTCGAAAGCGCGCATCGCCATCAACGAAGCCGGCTTCGTGATGCGCCTGCTGTTCCTGAACAACAACTACCACCTCGTGCACCACGACCTGCCCCGCCTGCCGTGGTTTCACCTGCCGGCGGCATACCGGATGCGGCGCGACGCGTATGCCGTGAAATGCGGGGGCTTCGTGATCCGCGGCGGCTACGCGGAGCTGCTGCGCCGCCATGCGTGGCGGCCGACCGACGCGCTCGTGCATCCGTTGGGGCATGACAGCGTGCCGCTGTCGATGGGCAAGGGGCGCGTCGCCGCGGTCGACGAATGCCTGCAGATCAGCAGTTGATGATCTGCCGCGTCGATGCGCGGGACGCAACGACGGCGCATCCCGGTCATATCCGGAATCGGAATGTGCACGGCGGACAAATTCGCACGGCAAAAAACAGCGGACCGCACGCGAAGATCGCGCGCGGTCCGCATGCCTCGCCGGCGAGGCCGTACCCAAGCGCGGGTCGGCCCGGTTGCGGGACAAGTCGGTCGATCAGGTCGCGACCGCGAGCAGGCGCAGGCTGACTTCTTGCCGCGACATCGCGCCGGTTCGATCGATACGCTTCATTCCCCGCATGCGTGACGGCCTTATTTCACCCAGTGGCAGCTGCGATGGTGATGGTGATCGAAATGACACACGCGGTGCGGATGGGCTTCGGCGAGCGCCGGCGTGAGCACGACGAGCGCGACGATCGTCGCGGCCAGCGTTCTTGCGATGCGAATCATGACAATTCTCCGTGAGGGTTGGGCAGCCTGCCATCCAGCTGCTGTCTCCTTAACGCGCGGAGCGCGCGATGCGTGTACCTCACGGCGCATGTTTTAACGTTAGTTCATAGTCGGGACGGTCTCCGGCTTCGGAACTTGACGGAAGCCTGACAAGATCGGCGATCGCGCAGGGAGAAACGTAAGAAACGTCGACCGCGCGACTGCGCCTGCCGAACCTGACGGATGCATCGCGCGTCCGCCCCGGATACGCGTCGCCCTGCCCCTCTTCCCGCGTAACGCGAACGGCACACGCGCATGAGAAACAGCGCGCCGCGTCATGCCCGACACGCGCAACGACACTCACGCGGCAACGCTTTCCCGCGTCCCGCGATCGAAACGCACGACCCGATCCGCGAGCGCATGCGCCTCCTCCAGGTCGCTCAGGAACACGAGCGTCGCGCGCGCGGCGGCTTCGCTGCGCAGCAACGCGATCAGGTCGGCGCGCGCGCCCATGTCGATCCCCTGGAACGGTTCGTCGAGCAGCAGCAGACGCGCAGGCGCCAGGTGCCAGCGCGCGATCACCGCCTTTTGCTGATTGCCGCCCGACAGCGTGCCGAGCCGGGCGTCGGGGCCCGCGCAGCGAATCCCGAAACGCGCGATCGCCGCGCGAGCGGCGGCGCGTTCGCGCGACCGGCGCACGAGTCCGGCCGGAAACCAGCGCGCGAGGAACGGCAGGCTCAAGGTGCCCGCGAGCGTCGCGCACGGCGTGCCGTCCGGAAACAGCGACGCGCGCCAGCGATCCTCTCCGGCGAGGAACACGCCGCCGCGAATCGCCTCGGCGGGCGAGCGCGGACGCCACGGCGCGCCGTCGAGCCGCATGTCGCCCGCGGCGAGACGCCCCGCGCCGAAGACCGCGTGCGCGAGCCGCGACTTGCCGCCGCCCACCGGCCCCACGAGCGCGACGATCTCGCCGCGCCGCACCGAGAGATCGAACGGCGCGCTGTGCGGATACACGCGCAGCCCGCTGGCGTGGAAACCGTCGCCGGCCTTCGCCGCGCGCGCATCGCGCGGCTCGGGCTCATCGTCGCGCCCGGGTTTGGCCCCGGGCGACAGCGTACGACCGATCATCGTCTCGATGGCCGCATCGAAATCGAACGGTGGCGACAGGGTCGAAACGATCTGTCCGTCGCGCAGGATCGCGACGCGATCCGCGAGACGCCGCACATCGTGGGTGCGATGCGACACGAGCAGGATCGCGACGCCATCGGCGCGCAGGCGGTCGACCAGGACGAACAGGCGCTCCGCCTCGGACGCGGACAGGCTCGCGGTGGGCTCGTCGAGGATCAGCAGCGCCGGCTGGTGCGCCAGCGCGCGCGCAATCACCACGCGTTGCTGCGCCGCGAGCGGCAGCGACCCGAGCGGCGCGCGCAGATCGACCGCGAGCCCGACCCGCCGTGCGAGCGGCGCGGCGGCGCGCAAGCGCGCCGCGGGCGTGACGAAGCCGCCCGCCGGCGCGGTGCACAAGCTGTCGAGCAGCAGATTGTCGGCGATCGACAGCGTCGGCACGACCGCGTCCGCGATCGACTGATGCACGGTCGCGACGCCCGCGCGCTGCGCGTGGCGCGGCGAAGCGGGCGCATAGCGCGCGCCGCGCAATACGAGGGCGCCCGCGTCGGCGGCCAGCACGCCGCTCACGATCTTGACGAAGGTCGACTTGCCCGCGCCGTTCGCGCCCATCAGCGCGACGACCTCGCCCGCGCACAGCGACAAATCGACGCGTGCGAGCGCGACCGTCGCGCCGAAACGTTTCGCGACCTCACTGGCGGAAAACACGATGGACGGCATCGGCAAGCCTCGCGACAGAAAGCAGAGCGCGATCCTAGCGAGCGCGGCGGCGCCGGCGAACCAAGCGTTGCTCATATCTATATGCGACGAAATGCGCATGACGTTATTGCGCAGCGCATCTTGCGTTCCGCCCGAAGCTTTCTAGACTGAATGGATCGGCACACTGAAGTCCTTCCTACAGGAGACAACGCAATGCGCCTCACCATCAAGATCGATCGACGCGATCAGGCGATGAAACAATCGTTCGCGGTGTTGTGGCTGGATACGGAAGAACAACTGTGGTCGAGGGAAGCCCACCAGGGCATCGACCTCCCGACCTGGGGCAAGGTCAAGGACGTCGAGGGCGCGATCGCGCTGTGCTCGGCGGACAGCGGCGAAGCGGTCTGTCGCCTGCAAGGCCTGTCGTTCGACGACATCGCGGCGGTGGCGTGGCATGGGCGCGGCAAGGCCGTCCTCGCTCGCCAGCAGGCCGATGGCGACTGGCGGCTGCAAGCCGTCGAAACCGGTACCGTGCAACCGGAAACGCGCGGCTTCACCGTCGTGCGCTGAAACACTGCGCGCCGTCACGCGGCGCGCATCCGATCCCGCGCCGCACGCCGCGCAGGAAACCCGAATCGCGCGGTAGAACCGGTTCCGACCGGCGTGCCCACCCTCGGATCCTTCCCCGATGAAACATCGCATCACGTCGCGGCTGACGTCACAATTCGTCAGCATGACCGTCTGATTAAGTTGCTGTTAATGCAGCATGCCTCTCTCTATGCTCGTACGTGTCGCGAGGGCCGGACCAGGACCGGCCGCGCAATCCGCCGTTATCCATTGGCACCGGGAGTATCGACATGACGAGCACATTCAGGAAGATCATCGCAGGCGCGTGGCTGCTGAGCGCGGCCGCGGCGCTGTCCGCCCATGCGGCAACGGGCGCGGCCGTTGCCGCCGGCAAGCGGGAAATCCTGCTGCAGGCGCAGCAATCGTGGAACGGCCTGAGATACCCGCACTATCCGGCCAGCCAGCCCGAAATCACGATGATCCGTCTGACGATCGCCCCGCATACCGCGTTGCCCTGGCATACGCATCCGGTGATCAATGCAGGTTACGTGCTGTCCGGAACACTGACCTTGCACGACCGGGCGAGCGGCGCGACGCGCGTATTTCATCAGGGCGAGGCGTTCGCCGAGTCGGTCGACGCCGAGCACCGCGGCGAATCGGGCGACGAGCCGACGGTCTTGCTGCTGACCTACGCGGGCACGCCCGGCACGCCCACCTCGGTGCAGGCGGCCGGCGAAAAGCCGGAGTACTGATCGAGCCGGCGCGAGGGTGCGCGGCCGGACGGATCATGAAGACCCCCCACCGTCGAATGACGCACGCGCCATTCGACGGTGGGGTCGGCTCAATCGAACTGCGTGCCCTTCTGGATCAATTCGATCCGGTAGCCGTCCGGATCCTCGAGAAACGCGATCACCGTGCGGCCATGCTGCATCGGTCCCGCCTCGCGCACGACGCGATAGCCGAGCCGCTTCGCATCGAGACACGCCGCGGCCGCATCGTCGACTTCAATCGCGACATGGCCGTAGGCGTCGCCGCGCTCGTAGGCGCGCTGGTCCCAGTTGTAGGTCAGTTCGATCGCGGCTTCCTCGCGCTCGTCCCGATAGCCCACGAACGCGAGCGTAAAGCGCCCGTCCGGATAGTCCGTCTTCCGCAGGACGCGCATGCCGAGCACGTCGTGATAGAACCGCAACGACGCGTTCAGATCGGTCGTTCGCAGCATCGTATGCAATAGGCGCATGGTGCGGTGCTCCGTCGTATGAATGCAAAGTGGAGGCGCGTCAGCCTGCGACGCGATGGCCCTTGAAGAGGAAGACCGGGCCGAACGCGTAGCCGTCGATCATCTCGAAGAAGGCCTTGATCGTTTCGTTCTCGCAGTGCTTCTGAAAGGCCGCCTCGCTCTCGTAGACCTCGTCGAGATAGAAGCGGTTGCGGTTGTGCTCGTCGCGAATCACTTCGAAACGCAGGGTGCCCGGCTCGCGCTCGAGCGAACCGTTCGCGTCGAACAGCGCGGCTTCGGCGAACGCATCGCGCTTGTCGGAAATCCTCGTTACGTCGTCAATTGATTTGATCGGTCATGCGAACGCTTTCGTTCTGCATGGCCACACGATACGGCACGCCATATGCTCACGAAAAGTAACTTAAAATGACCAAATTACTGACACAAAGTGACGGCTTGCGATGAAGCTTTCCCATCTCGGTTTCTTTTGCGCGATCGTCGAGCACGGCACCGTCGCGGCTGCCGCCGACAAGCTGAACTGCGTGCCGTCGAACGTCACGATCCGCATCCGCGAACTCGAGGAGCAACTCGGCGTGGCGCTGTTCAGCCGCGAGCGCAATCGGCTGTTCGTCACGCCGGAAGGCAGGCTGCTGTACGACAAGGCCAGGACACTGCTGGGATTGGCGTCCGAAGCCGAACAGCTGTTCACGGGCGAGCGCCCGGTCGGCACCTTGAAGATCGGCGCGCTGGACGTGGTGCTGAGCAACCACCTTCCGCCACGGCTGCCGGCGTATCGAAGCAGGATGCCGAATGTCGAGCTGCACCTGCATCCGGGCCACTCGCTGGTACTCGAGCGCAAGCTGGTCGACGGAGAATTCGACCTGATCGTGTCGGACGGACCGATTTCGCATCCGCTCCTCTCCAGCTCGCTGGCATTTCGCGAGAACCTGAAACTCATCACGCCCAAGACCGTTCGCACGCTGTCGCCGAAATCGCTCGCGGCATTCGAGTTCTATGTATTCGGCAAGGATTGCCACTATCGGCAGACCGTCGACAACTGGCTGGCCAGTACCGGTCTCGCGCCACGCGCGCTGCTGGAGATCGAATCGTATCCGGCCATGTTCGCGTGCGTCGCCGCGGGTCACGGCATCGCCTGCGTGCCCGACAGTTTTCTCGCCACCTATCGGAGCGCTTACCCGGTCAACGCGCACGCCCTCCCCGCGACAGGTTCGGCCGAAATCCACTTCATCTGGCGCAAATACCAGGTGTCGACGCTCGTCACGGATTTCATCGAGATCATCTCCGGCAAGGCTGCTGCTTGAGAACGCGGTAAATCCTCGAACCTCGTATTCGCCGGACTCGCGCCGCGCGCATCGCGATGCCCGGATCACCTTGCAATGAAATCGTATGAATAATGTAATTTAATAGTTATACTAATTATCCGGCACTGCACAACGGTAACCGGATTTCCCGTTCCACGAGGATTCTTCATGCATCGATCACGCATCCCGTCAGCCCTGCTCGGCGTCGCGCTGTTCGCGGCGCTGCCCGCCCATGCCGCCTCACCGGCCTATACCGCCACGCTCACGCTCGCCTCGCTGTCGCCGACGGTCGGCGGCACCGACAAGGCCACGCTGAAGCTCGCCAACACGGGCACCAGCGCCGCCAACGCAGGGCTCACCATCGACATGCCGCCCGGCTTCACCGCGAAGGATCCGAGCACGGATTGCGGCGGCAGCCTCGCACCGGCTGCCGGCGCGAACCAGCTCAGCCTCGCGGGCGCCACGGTGCCGGCGGGCGGCGCGTGCACGTTCCGCTTCACGGTGCAGCTGCCGCCCGTCGCCTCGCTGCCGCCCGCCGGGCGACGCGCGTTCGCGCTGCGCGCGGATACGCGCCCGGGCCTCGCGACGCTCGCCGCGGCCAGCGCGCCGACCCTGCACTCGATTCTCGGCGCGGCGCCCGGCCTGTACGCCGACACCGCGTTTCCCGCCAGCCTGCACAGCGTCGCGCGGCTCGATATGTTCATCACGCCGGAAACCGACCCTGGGCCGAACTCCAATGTCTTCTGGTCGAACCAGGTCGACAGCCTGAACGGCTATACGGGCCTCCAGTCGACCGAGCTGGTGTCGGCGGCGGAAGGCCACGGCAAGCAGTTCCTGTTCAGCCTGTGGGACGCCACCGACGCGCGGCCGGGCACCCCGGCGAGCGCAGGCATCGGCGCGGGCAGCTACTGCACGGTGAGCGGCACCGCAACCGACGGCGCGGCCGGCGCGCAGTGCCGCTATCGCTACGAATGGCAGCCGGGCCACACCTACCGCTTCCGGATCACGCCGGACACGGCGCGCGGCGCGGGCTGGTACAAGAGCAACGTCACCGACGTCACACCGGGCTCGACCGGCGATACGTTCGACATCGGCAGCATCTATACCGGCAATGGCCAGACCCAGGTGCCGGTGACGTCGATCAGCCAGTGGGTCGAATACTTCGACTGGAATTCGTCGCGCACCAGCTGCAGCTCGGTCGCCCATACGCACGCGCGCTTCAGCATCGAAGCGTTCGACTCGCTCGGCAATGCCGTGAGCGTGCCGAAGCCCCGCGCGTATGCCAACGACACCTGCCCGAGCCACTACGCCCAGGCCGCCGTACAGGGCGCGGAAGCTACCCTGATCGGCGGGCCGCAGCAAAGCGCCGAGGGCCTGTTCAAGGCCAACGGCGCCTGTCTCGCCGCGCGCGACGGCTTGGTCGGCGGCACCGCGGCCGGCCCGAATCCGGTCCGCGCCACGGCCTGCCCGACGCTCGCCGCGGTAGAGCGCACCGGCGGCGGCGCGTTCAGTCGGGCACTGTGGGTGCGCGCGGGCGACGGCACGATCCAGACCAAGCACACCTACTGCCTGACCGCGCTGCCGGCCCGGATGGGCGGCCGGATCGTGCTCGAAACCTGCGTGAGCGGCGCACGCGCGCAGCAATGGCAGGTGGTGCGGCCGGCCGGCGCGCAGGGTAGCGCGCAGCTGGTGTCGAACCAGAACGGCCGCTGCCTGACGCCCGCGGCGAACGGCGACCTGAGCCTGCAGCCGTGCAATGCCGCCAACCAGATCTGGACGATCCCGGGTCAAAGCTTCGCCTATTGAGGCAGCCCCGCCCGCCGCGTTCGCGTCAGGCCGCCTCGCCCGCCTGACGCGAACGCCCGAACACATGGCAGTCGCGCGGCGCGTCACCGTAGGCGGGCAGGGTCGCCCAGCCCCGGCGCACGCCCTCGTGCACGAAGCCGAGATGTTCGAGCACGCGCCTCGACCCGAGGTTGTCGACGTCGCAGAAGGTCCACAGGCGCTCGAGCGCGGCGCGCCGCCACAACGCACCCACTACCGCCCGCCCCGCCTCGGTCGCGAGCCCCCGCCCCCAGTACGCACGCGCGAGGCCATAGTGGATCTCCGCCTGCGCCCCGTCCGGCATCGCGATGACCACCCCGATCGGGCCGTCGTCGTCGCGGCGCGCGACGACCCAGCCGAACGGCCCGTCCTGGTTGCGCCACGCGGCGTCGAACCAGCCGGCCAGCAGCGCGCCCGTCTGCCCGACCTGCGCGTGCGGCCCGCGCCGCAGGAAGCGCGCGCATTCGGGGTCGCTCGTGTAGTCGAGAAACAAGGGCAAGGCGTCGTCGTCCCGCGCCCGGCGCAACACCAACCGCTCGGTGCGCAGTTCGATCCGTTCCGGCGCCTTCGTCATGCGCTCATTCGCCCATCACCGCTTCGCGGCGTCGCAGTTGCACGACGTCGCGCAGCGGCGGCGCGCCGAACAGCCGGCTGTACTCGCGGCTGAACTGCGAGGGACTGTCGTAGCCGACCTGCAGCGCGATCGAGCCGACATCCCCGCTTTGCTGGAGCAGACGCCGGCGCGCCTCGTGCAGACGCAGCTGCTTCTGGTACTGCAAGGGGCTCAGCGTCGTGAAGTTCTTGAAATGATGGTGCAGCGACGACACGCTCATGTTGACCGTATGCGCGAGCGCCTCGACGCGCAGCGGCTCGGCGTAGTGATCGCGGATCCACTCGATCGCGCGCGCGATCCGGTACGACTGGCTGCCCGCCACCGCGAGGTGGCGCAGCCGCTCGCCCTGCTCGCTCGTCATCAGCCGGTAGAGCAGTTCCTTTTCGATCAGCGGTGCAAGAATGGGTATGTCGCGCGGAGTATCGAGCAAGCGCACGAGCCGCAGCGCGGCGTCGAACAGCGGCATCGACAGCGCCCCCGTCGAGATGCCCTCGCCCGCCGGCACCAGATCCGGGGCCGGCTGCCGCAGCTCGGCGGCCAGCTCGACGATGCGGCGCGGATCGAGCGCCAGCTTCAGGCACAGATAGGGCGCGTCCGGCGAGGCCTCGACGACCCGCGACAGCATCGGCAGGTCGACCGAGGTGACGAGCGAGCGCAGGTGATCGTAGCGATACGCCTGCCCCGCCACCGTCACCTCCTTCGCGCCCTGCGCCGCGAACACGAAGGCCGCGCGCGACACGCTGCAGCCGAGATCGACGGGCGCCGAGCAGCGGTAGAACGACAGCGCCGGAATCGCGCTCTGGCAGCGGCCGTCGACCGGCAGGTAGCGGCCGATCAGCGCGGCCAGCTCGCGGCGCGCCGCTTCGCGCCGTCCCATCATTTCAATTACCGACAGTGCTTGTTCCATCGAAGTCCCCCGCATCAGCGGATCGAGCATACCGAAGCGCAGCCGCCGCGCCGAAGGCGGCCGCCGTGATTTGCAGGATTGTTCAATATTTTTGCAGGATTGTGTATGCGCGCGCGACGCCGGCCGCGCACACTGCCGCGTAGCGGCCGGTGTCCGACCGGCCCTCGTCCCCCTGGAGAACCCATGGCCACCACGTTTGTCCTGAACGGCACGTCCGTCACGCTCGATGCCGATCCCACCATGCCGCTGCTCTGGGCCATCCGCGAGCAGGCCGGCCTGCACGGCACCAAGTTCGGCTGCGGCGCCGCGCAGTGCGGCGCCTGCACGGTGCACCTGGAAGGCCAGGCGACCCGCTCGTGCGTGCTGCCGCTCGCCGCCGTCGCCGGCAAACGCATCACCACCATCGAAGGACTGAAAAGCCGCCCCGCGCAGGCCGTCCAGGCCGCCTGGGTCAAGCTGCAGGTGCCGCAGTGCGGCTACTGCCAGTCCGGCCAGATCATGTCGGCCACCGCGCTGCTCGAACAGAATCCCGCGCCGTCCGACGCCGACCTCGATGCCGCGATGAACGGCAATCTGTGCCGCTGCGCGACCTACGCGCGAATCCGCGCCGCGATCCACGACGCCGCCGCCACGCTGAGGGCCTGAGCCATGTCCAGTCAACTCACTCCTTCGCGCCGCACCTTCCTGAAAGCCGCGGGCGCCGGCGCTGCGGTCGGCCTCACGATCGGATTCAACTGGCCCGTCGGGATCCGCCGCGCGCTCGCGGCCGACGCGCCCGCCGCCGCGTTCGCGCCGAACGCCTTCCTGCGCGTGACGCCCGACAACCGCGTCACCGTCATCGCCAAGCACGTGGAAATGGGCCAGGGCGCCTATACCGGCCTCGCGACGATCGTCGCGGAGGAACTGGACGCGGACTGGCGCGACGTGCGCGTCGAAAGCGCGCCCGCCGATGCGAGCCGCTACGCCAACCTGCAGTTCGGCACGGTCCAGGGCACCGGCGGCAGTTCGTC
>NZ_JAAGNW010000013.1:49225-51361 GCF_010645215.1 Burkholderia multivorans
GTGCGATGCTGGTGGCCGCCGCGGCCGCGCAGTGGGGCGTCGACCCGGCTACGCTGAGCACCCGCGACGGCCGCGTGATCGACGCCGCCCACCAGCGCGAGGCCACCTACGGCTCGCTCGCGACGGCGGCCGCGCGGCTGCCCGTGCCGGAACACGTGACGCTGAAGTCGCCCGACGCGTTCCGGCTGATCGGCCGGCGTCCGCCGCGCGTCGACGTCCCCGCGAAAACCGACGGCACCGCGCAGTTCACGCTCGACGTCACCTTCCCCGGCATGCGCGTCGCGCTGCTGCAGCGGCCGCCGCGCTTCGGCGCGACCGTGAAGTCGTTCGACCCGGCCGCCGCCCGCGCGGTGCCGGGCGTCGTCGCCGTGGTCCAGGTGCCGCGCGGCGTGGCGGTGGTGGCGACGGGCTTCTGGGCCGCCAAGCAGGGCCGCGACGCGCTCAAGGTCGAATGGGACGAGACCCAGGCGGAAACGCGCAGCTCGGACGCGATCGCCGCCGAGTATCGCCGGCTCGCCGCGCAGCCCGGCGCGTCCGCGCGCCGCGAGGGCAATGCGGCGCAGGCGCTGGCGGGCGCGGCGCACCGGATCTCGGCAACCTACACGTTCCCGTATCTCGCGCATGCGCCGATGGAACCGCTCGACGCCGTCGTCAAACTCGACGCTAACCACTGCGAAATCTGGGCGGGCGACCAGTTCCAGACCATCGACCAGGCAAACGCCGCGCGCGTTGCCGGGCTCAAGCCGGAGCAGGTGCAGATCCACACGCTGTACGCGGGCGGCAGCTTCGGCCGGCGCGCGAACGCGTGGTCCGACTACATCGTCGAGGCGGTGTCGATCGCCAAGGCGCTCGGCGCGGACGGCATGCCCGTCAAGCTGCAATGGACCCGCGAGGACGACCTGCACGGCGGCCTGTACCGGCCGATGTACGTCCACCGGATCGAGGCGGGGCTCACGGCCGACGGCAAGCTGAGCGCATGGCGGCACCGCATCGTCGGCCAGTCGATCATGGCCGGCACGCCGTTCGCGGGCCGGGTCAAGGACGGCGTCGACCCGACCTCCGTCGAGGGCGCGGCGAACCTGCGCTACGCGATCCCGAACCTGTCGGTCGAACTGACGACGACCCACAGCCCGGTGCCCGTGCTGTGGTGGCGGGTGGTCGGCAGCTCGCACACCGCGTTCGCGGTCGAGGACTTCGTCGACGAAGCCGCGCACGCCGCGGCCAAGGACCCGTACGCATTCCGCCGCGACCTGCTCGCGCGGGAACCGCGCATGCGCGCAGTGCTCGATCTCGCCGCGCGCGAAGCCGGCTGGGATCCGGCCCATCCGCTCCCGGCCGGGCGGGGGCGCGGCAGCGCGGTCGCCGAGGCGTTCAACAGCTACGTCGCGCAGGTCGCCGAGGTGTCGGTCGACGCTGAAGGCAAGGTGAAAGTCGAACGCGTGGTGTGCGCGGTCGACTGCGGCACGGCGATCAATCCCGACATCATCACCGCGCAGATGGAGGGCGGGATCGGTTTCGGGCTCGGCGCGGCGCTGCATGGCGCGATCACGCTGAAGGACGGCAAGGTCGAGCAGAACAACTTCGACGGCTACCAGGTGTTGCGCTTCAGCGAGATGCCGCGCGTCGAGGTGCATATCGTGCCGTCCGGCGAAGCGCCCACGGGCGTCGGCGAACCCGGCGTCGCACCGATCGGCCCGGCCGTCGCGAACGCGGTGTTCGCGGCCACCGGCCGGCGCATCCACGCGCTGCCGTTCTCCACGGCCGACCTCGAGCGGGCCTGAGCCGCCCGCGCCGCGCACGCCGGACGCCCTGGTCCGGCGTGCGCGGCGTGCGGTCGGCCGGCGGGCCGGCCGCACGTTACGTCCCACCCGTTACGTCGACGTAACGCCGCCGTTCGTGCTACGTAACACACCTTCAATTCGTTTCAGATTATTACGGCGCCGTCCCTTTAGCCCCCTCCCCACTTCTTCCAAAGCCTTTTAATTCAAGGGCCCTGGCCGGCCGATTCGGGCATTCCCTCTACTGCCCGCGCGCTGGCCCAACAATTGCAAAGAGTTCCTCGTACCAATCGCAAGTCAATTTACATGTGCGAGGACCATCATGGATTGCAAATACCTGTACATCGACAACATAAAA
>NZ_JAAGNW010000013.1:51371-52326 GCF_010645215.1 Burkholderia multivorans
ATCGAGATCGACGGCCAGTTGATCTGCATGACGCCGCGCGAATTCGACGTCGTCGAATTCCTGCTCGACAACATGAACAGGATCGTGCCGCGCGCGGCGATCCAGGAAGCGGTCTGGGGGCGCGAGCTGGGCGTGTCGTCGCGCACGCTCGACACCCACATCTCGCGGATCCGCGCCAAGCTCGAACTCGACAACGACAAGAACATGCGCATCATCCCGATCTACTCGGTCGGCTACCGCCTCGTGCTGTTCGGCGCGGCGATGACCCATACCGAGGGTCACGACGAAACCAGTACGTCACGCGCGACCGTCCATCACGAGATGGTCGCCGAATGGCACTGAGCGGCAAGGCCACCGCTCAGCCAACCTACGAGGAGGGACATCATGTGCCCATTGACGTTTCGCGCGCTTCTGGCGGGCATCGTCCGCCCGGACGGCCGCCCCGCCGCCCGTCAGCCCGGCGCCGCGCGCCGCCCGGGTCGCCCGCACGCAGCGACCCGCCCCGCCGCCGGCCTGCGTCACGCACGACCGACGCGCGCCCGCGCCGCGACCTCGCCGCGCACGCTGCGCATCAGCCCGCCGCCGCACCCGATCGCCGCGCCGTCCGACGGGCAGCCGCGTTGACGGGAATCACGCGCGGCGGATCGACTCCGTCGCGCGTGCGACATCGGTGCGGCGCATGGCCGGGGCTAGCCCGCTTCATGGCAAGCCGCCGATTGCGCGCAGCGCGGTTCGTATCGCCGGCGTGGCGTCGGTTCAAGGCATCAGTCTCTGATCGTCGGCGCGTCGACCGATTCCCGCTTGATGCATTCGCGATGACAACGCGCGCCGCGGTCGCGCATGCCTTGGCATCAGGTCCGCGCGTTTCCGGTGTCGCCGATGCCGTGCGTCGCGATAGCGTCGACCTCGGATTCCACATGTCGTCGGCGCTCGCGGCGTCATCGCTGCCGGCCTG
>NZ_JAAGNW010000013.1:52336-59862 GCF_010645215.1 Burkholderia multivorans
ATCGACTCCTCCGCGCTTCTTTCACGCGCGGTTCGATCCACGCATCACGTCCTTCCACCCCCATCCGATCGCGCGCCGCGATGAGCGAGCAAATGCTCGCGACATGATGGCCGGCTCGCACACCGAACACGCGCTGACGACAGCGCGCGCTGCGATCTCCATCGTCGCCTTCGCACTTCATTCACGCACGGCTTGATCCACGCGTCATGTCCTTCTCCACCCATCCGATCGCGCGCTTCACGACGAGCGAGCAAATGCCCGCGACATGATGGCCGGCTCGCACACGCGCACGCTTTGGCATTTTCCGTTCATCAACAATGCGCGCGATTTCGCCGCGTCGTTCAATCGACAAGACGCATACGCAGGCACTTCATCCACACACGTCACATTGCTCCGCGCGTGAGCATTGCTGCGCTCGACGCAATCAACCTGACAACGCTTCCAGCTTTCGAATCGATCGGGAATCCTCGATATTGGATGGGCTGCTGCCGCTTCGCGCGAATCGCGCACGAAGGAGGCACGCAGCAATGGTCGAGACGTTCACACTCATAGAAACCCAACAACATGGAGCGCACCGTGCATATCAAGAAGAACTGGAAAAAAAGAGCTGCAACCATGCTGCAAACCGTTTTGGGCGTCACCGCAATTTCGCTTGTCCTCGGCATGACCAGCGAATCGGCGACAGCCGCCGTCGCCGCCTGGGCCCCGGATACCTATTACGCTGCAGGCACCATCGTGACCTACAACGGCAACCAATATCAGGCCGCCGTCAGCCAGACCGACTACTCCGCAACCGGCTGGAATCCGACCATGACCACACTGTGGACACTGATCGGCACAGCACCCGGCAATCCGCCGACCAACCCGCCCACGAATCCGCCGACGAACCCGCCGGGCAGCGGAACCGGAACAGCGTCCGGTTTTATTTACAGCCCGTACAAGGACACGTCGATCTCGATGAACTGGAACACCAACGCGATCTCGACGAACGTGACCGGCACGCTGAGCCCCATCCTCTCCGTGCTGCCGTCCGGCGTGCGCACCCTCACGCTCGCGTTCGCGACCGGCGAGTGCGGCAGCGAGAACTGGGCCGGCGTCGGCGGCGCGGCGCTCGCTTCCGCTAACCTCGCGCAGTTCAGCGCGGCGAACGTCAACTACGTGATCTCGACGGGCGGCGCGGCGGGGATGTTCACGTGCGGCAGCGACGCGGGCTTCTCGACCTTCATCAATCGCTACGCGTCGAAGAACCTGGTCGGCGTCGACTTCGACATCGAGGGCGGCCAGACCCAGCAGATCATCAACGACCTCGTGCAGCGCGTCGCGGTGGCCCAGAAGCAATACCCGAACCTGCGCTTCAGCTTCACGCTCGCGACGCTCGCACCCGCACCGGGATCGGCGACGCAGGCAACGTCGTGGGGATCGAGCGCGCCGGACAGCTTCAACGTGTACGGCGACTGGGTCATGTCGGCGATCAAGAGCAACGGCCTGACGAACTACACCATCAACCTGATGACGATGGATTACGGTTCGGCTACGCCGGGGAACTGCGTGGTCGCGGGCGGCACCTGCCAGATGGGCCAATCGGCGATCCAGGCCGCGATGAACCTGCATGACCACTGGGGCGTGCCGTACAACCAGATCGAGGTCACGCCGATGATCGGCGGCAACGACACGGCCGGCGAATCGTTCACGCTCTCGGATGCGGATGCGCTGTCCGCGTTCGTGAACCAGAACAAGCTGGCCGGCGTGCACTTCTGGTCGTTCGATCGTGACGCCGACTGCGGACCTGGCGCCGCCTCGCCGACCTGCAATTCGATCGGCGGCGTGGGCGCACTGGGCTACAGCCTCCGGTTCGCCACGGGGCTCAGCAGCAGCACCAACTGACGTCGCGCGCCGGATGCGGCCGGGCCCGGCCCGGCGCATCCGGTGTGCGCGTCCGCGGGCCGGGGGTGACGCTCTGGCCCGCATCGACGGCGCGGCGCGCACCGGCTCGCGCGTCGCGATGCGCTTCGGCAGTCAGAAGATCAATCTGCGCCCGAGGGATGCGGATACGGTCGCGTGGTTCACCGGCGCGGCGCCCGTGCCCGGCAGCGCGGATCTCTGTTTCGTCACGCGCACCCCCGCCGACGCCGTGAAGGCGCACTGGGCGGCGGAGGGGATCGCGATCGAGGCCGGCCCGGTGCAGCGCGAAGGCGCGCTCGGCGCGATGACGTCGGTGTATTGCCGCGATCCGGACGGCAATCTGATCGAGGTCGCGACGTATCCGGCCGGATGAGCGCGGGGCGCATCGCGATGCTCGCGCGCCGCGGCGTCCGGTGACGCAGCCGTCCGGTATCGCCATATAGCCGACTCCGACGCGCCCGACATGGAGGGTGAACGTCGAACGCGGGATCGATCGTTCGCAACCGCCTCGGGGACTGTCGAGGATCAAGCCGCATCGAGGCAAATCCGCGTCTCGTCGAATCCGCGCGCGGTTTGCAGTACCCTGAGCGCGCCGCCGCGCATCCGGCGGCAAGAGACCACACGCCACCACGCCAACCGAGACGCCACCGGCCATGCCCTACGATTTGAACAAACGTTTAGTCATTGGTGTTGCATCGAGCGCGATGTTCGACCTGACCGAGTCGGACGACGTGTTTCGCCGCCAGGGGGAAGCGGAGTACCGCAAGTTCCAGCAGGCCCACCTCACGACGCCCCTGCCGAAAGGAATCGCCTTCCCGTTCGTGCGCAGGCTGCTGTCGCTGAACGACCTCAGCGACGATCCCGCGGAGGATCCGCTCGTCGAGGTCGTACTGTTGTCGAAGAACGATCCCGATACCGGGCTGCGCGTGATGAAGACCATCGAGCACTATCAGCTGGGCATCACGCGCGCCATCTTCATGCAGGGGCGGTCGCCGCATGAATACATTCCCGCCCTGAACATCGCGCTGTTCCTCTCCGCGAACCAGGCGGACGTGAATGCGGCCATCACCGCGAAATTTCCGGCGGGCCAGGTGCTCGACTCGCGGTTCGAGGACGACGAGCACGATGCGACCTTGCGGATCGCCTTCGATTTCGACGGCGTGCTGGCCGGCGACGAGTCGGAGGCCGTCATGCAGCGCGACGGCCTGCACGAATTCCATGCGCACGAGGTGCGGAACGTCATGCAGCCGCACAATCCCGGTCCGCTCAAGGCCTTCCTCGTGAGGATTGCGAAGATTCAGTCGATCGAGGAAACCCACAAGCAAAGTCACCCGGAATACGAGAACCGGCTGCGCGTGTCGCTCGTCACCGCCCGCAACGCGCCGTCTCACGAACGTGCGCTCAATACGCTGAAGAGCTGGGGCGTCATGGCGAACGACGCGTTCTTCCTGGGCGGGATCGAGAAGGGCAAGGTCCTCGGCGTACTGCGGCCGCACATCTTCTTCGACGATCAGCCCGGACATCTGCGCTCCGCCAGCGCGGTCGCGCCGTCGGTGCATATTCCGTTCGGCATCGTGAATCAGGCAGACGGACATGGCGTCGCTCCGCACGCGGCGCAGGCGGGTCTGGCCACAGTCGACCAATGAGCGAGGCCGGCGTCGGCCGGCATCCTCGCGCCACGCACCGGCGCTTCCCTGCGAAATCTCGCATAGTCACACTCAAACATCTTATGGCGTGCTAGGTTGCTGCAATGCAATCAAAAACGCGCGCGTCATGCGATCCATTCTGGCGCCGCGCCCGCTCACGCGCGCGGAACAGGCATCCGATCGAAACACGAAAAGCCTTCTGGTAAAGGCACGGCGCGATACGAGCGGTTTTTTCGAGCACGTCCGAGCGACCTCCCGGCGATCATCTCAGCCTAAAAGCACAGCACAAAATATGACTTGACGTGCAATGATTCGCTGATAATATGGTGTTTAATGCAATGAAACGAATGCTCATTCATCGCGCGTTATGCAAGCTTTGAGATGAAGGGCAGTCGACCGCACACGGCCCGGATGTTCCGGTTCGCCGAGGGGCCGGACGTGTCGTGCCGGGGCGTGCGCGGAAAAGGACAGAACCTTGCATCGTAGAAACCGAACCCGTTGGTCCGCACTTATTTGAGAGGTAAGTGAATGGAACGTAATCGAGGTATCACCGAGGCCGCCGGGCGCGCGCGAGCGGAGGCTATCCGCGCGCCGTCAGGCCGCCCGGGGCAGACGTCCCGCCGCTAGCGGGCGGATGCCGGTCCGCCGGATGGCGGCCCGCGCAGCATTTCATTCGTTGTGATTCGCCGGTGGGCCGGCGTGCGCCTGCGCGTTTGCGCGCGGGGCTCGCGCCTGGCCGACGACATGGCGCTGTTCTCATCGTGCGTCGGAAACGCCGCACGATGCTAAGGACTGCGAATTCGTGTCGCCGCACGTGGCGCACCGGGCGCAAGCCGGCGCGACGGCCTGAGGTCGCGCCGGTACCCAACTAGATCGGAGACGACAGCGGTGCCGCAGCCCGACGTGCGGGCGGCGCGTCGGCCCGTCCGCGCGCGGCGAGGTTTCGAGCTCATCACAGTGGTGCAACAACTTCGAGGGTGTTATGAAAATCCTAGTGACGTCCTGCCCGACCTACGGGCATTTCTTTCCGCTGGTCCCGATCTGCTGGGCGCTGCGCGGCGCCGGCCATGAGGTGCTCGCCGCGATGCCGGGCAAGTTTTCGACGGTCGCCAGCTCGTCCGGCGTGAACGCGATCCAGATCAGCGAGGAAAATCCGTTCTACAGCCGCGACAACCAGGCCGCGCAACCGCCGATCGAGCTGCACGACTACGCGAACAGCGATCACAAGGCGCGCGTGATCGCGGCGGTCCTCCATCACGTGATCGACACCTACGTGCCGCTGTCGTTCGGCACCGCGGATTCGATCGTCGAACTGGCGAAGAGCTGGCAGCCCGACCTGGTGCTGCATACCCCGTGGGAATACTCGGGGCCGCTCGCCGCGACCCTGCTCGACATCCCGCGCGTGAGCCACAGCTGGGGCGTCGGGCTGCCCGAGGAGCTGGCCGCCGCGGAGCGCGACGCGCTGCGTCCGCTGCTCGACAAATGGGGCGTCGAGCGCCTGAGGGACGCCGCCTATCACCTCGACATCTGCCCGCCGAGCCTGCAGTACAAGGCGGTGCCGGAGAATACGCGCACCATGCGCTATATCCCGTTCAACGGTTCATCGCCCGTCGAGCCGTGGTTGATGCGTCCGCCGAAGCGCACGCGGGTTTGCGTGTCGATCGGCAGCGTGCCGATCGAGAACGGCCATGGGAACCTGCTCGTGAACGTGATCGAGGCGCTGGGCGGCATGAACGTCGAGGGCATCGTGCTGACGGGCGGCATCAACGTGCCGGCGGAGCGCATCCCCGACAACGTGCAGCTGATTGCCAACAACATTCCGCTCAAGCATGTGCTGCAGACCTGCGACCTCGTGATCCATCACGGCGGCTCGGGTTCGACCATGACCTCGACCAGCTTCGGCCTGCCGCAACTCGCGATTCCGCAGATGTGCGACCAGTTCCGCCATGCCGAACGCCTCGCCGATTCGCGGGCCGGCATCGCGCTCACGTCGGTCACGCCGAGCCCGACCGACATTCGCGACGCCGCCGCCGAGCTGCTGTCGAACCGGCTCTATCGCGACAGCGTCGCGCACATGCGCGCCGAGATCCGCGGGCTCACGCATCCGGGCGACATGGTCGCGCGGCTCGGTCAGCTGGTCATGTAAGGCGCGCTGCGCGCCACCGCCCGCCGCTGCGCGGCGCCTCGACGGCGCGGCGCGCGCGGGCGCCCACCACTCGTCATGCAGGAACGGGAGTCGTATGAACTACGGATATGCAGCGCGCACGTCGACGTCCTCGAACGTCGCATTGATCATGGTCGCGATGATCCTCGGCAGCTTCGGCGTCGGCACCGGCGAATTCGCGATCATGGGGCTCGTGCCGAATGTCGCGCAGAACGTCGGCATTTCGATCACCCAGGCAGGCAACCTGATCAGCGCCTATGCGCTCGGCGTCGTGATCGGCACGCCGCTGTCGGTGCTGCTGATCGCGAAGTTCTCGCGCAAGTCGCAGCTGCTGATGCTGATCGGCTGGGCCGTACTCGGCAATCTCGCGAGTTCCGCCGCGGGCAACTACGACCAGCTGCTGCTCGCGCGTTTCGCGAGCGGCCTGCCGCACGGCGCGTATTTCGGCGTGGCCTCGCTCGTCGCGGCGTCGAGCGTGTCGGCGTCCGAGCGCGGCAAGGCCGTGGGCTGGATCATGCTCGGCATCACCACCGCGACGCTGGTCGGCAATCCCGTGTCGACGCTGGTCGGTCAGGCGGTCGGCTGGCGCTGGGTGTTCGCGATCATCTCCGGCGTCGAGCTGGCGGCCGCGCTGTTGATCGCCGCATTCCTGCGCGACACCGGGCGCGAAGCCGCGAGCAGCCCGTGGAACGAGCTGGGCGCGCTCGCGAACCGGCAGGTGTGGCTCACGCTCGGCGTCGGCGCGATCGGCTTCGGCGGCGTGTTCTCGGTGATCAGCTACGTCGCACCGGCGCTGGCCGGCACGAGTCACCTGAATGCGACCTGGGTGCCTTACGTGCTGTTCGCGTTCGGTCTCGGCATGATGCTCGGCAATGCGATCGGCGGCCGCGCGGCCGACCGCAACCTGCTGCTCACCATCGCCGGCGCGCTCGCCTGGAGCTGCGTCGTGATGCTGCTGTACACGGTGCTGATGCATCAGGTGTACACGGCGTTCCTCGGCGTGTTCCTGGTCGGCACCAACATGGCGCTCGTCGCGCCGTTGCAGGTGCGGCTCATGGATGTCGCGGGCGCTGCGCAGACGCTCGCCGCGTCGCTCAATCACTCGGCGCTCAATCTCGCGAACGCGATCGGGCCGTGGCTCGGCGGCAGCGCGATCGACCGGGGCCTCGGGTGGGCGTCGACGGGCTATGTCGGAGCGCTGCTGTCGATCGGCGGCGGCGTCATCTTCATGATCTCCGCGGCGTCCGGCGGCCGGGCCCGCGCGTCGCGCACCTGAGGCGGCGTGTCGCCACGTCCCGTTGTGTGCGCATCGATACCATCATCGGCCGGAAGCCGGCCGCGGAGTGACAACCAACATGAAACTGATCGAAACCGGCCTGCCGGGCGTGATGCTCGTCGAACCCACGGTGTTCGCCGACGAACGCGGCTTTTTCTACGAAAGTCATCACGAGGAGAAGTTCGCGGCGGCCGGGCTGTTTCCGAAATTCGTGCAGACCAACCTGTCGCGCTCGGCACATGGCGTGCTGCGCGGCCTGCATTACCAGCTCGGCAAGCCGCAGGGCAAGCTCATTTGCGTGCCCGAGGGGGAGGTGTTCGACGTCGCGGTCGACATCCGGCCCGGGTCGGCGCATTTCGGCGACTGGGTCGGCGTGTACCTGGGCGGCGGCAATCATCGCCAGCTGTGGATTCCCGAGGGCTTCGCGCACGGGATCTGCGTGTTGTCCGAGACGGCGCTGGTCGTGTCGCAATACACCGACCTGTACTTCCCGGCAGGCGATGCGGGAATCCGCTGGGACGATCCCGAGATCGGCATC
>NZ_JAAGNW010000013.1:59872-63331 GCF_010645215.1 Burkholderia multivorans
ATCGGCGCGCCGATCGCGCAGCCGTCGCTGTCCGCGAAGGACAGCCGCGCGCCGCTGCTCGCGCAGGTGCCGGGCGCGCGGCTGCCGGCTTAGGGCCGCGGCGCTGGCGGGGTTCCATGGAAGGCGCGCGCGGGCGCGCCGACGGGGTGCTTGGCGGGATCCTGAAATTTCTTGACGCGCAACAAGGTGTCGATATGATTGCATCGAATGCCATATTTTGCAGTGCAATGACCGGCGCGCGCTCGGCCGCGCGCCGCGTTCATCCTGGGATCGGGCGTGGTGTTTCGCGCGCGCGTCCGGCACTGCCGTCACCGCCGCTTCGCAACCAGGATCCCCGCATGCCCCACTTTCCGTCCGCTGCGGCCGTCGCTGCCGCACCTGTCGTCGCGACGCGCGACAACCCGTTCGTCGGCGTCGGCCGCGTGCTGAACCGTCATGCCGAGCGGCGCGGCGACGCGGCGTGGCTCGACACGCTCGCACGTTCGCCGAGCGCCCGCTACCTGTTGCTCGACGATGCGTTGCGCGCCTACCTCACGCCCGATGGCGAGGGCGTGCGCTGGCTCGACGCGACGCAGCGCGCCGAACTGCTGCCGGCCGGCTTGCCGGCGAGCTTCCTGGGCGTCGCGGACGGCGCGGGCTATTTCGTGGTGCAGCTCGACGCGGCGCACGCGATTGCGCCGGACCAGCTGGCCGCGCGCATCGAGGACTTGCGGCAGGCAGGCCCGCGGCTGTCGGCGTTCGACGCGGGCCTGTATGCCTATGCGAAGGGCTTGCTGCACTGGCAGCAGTCCACGCGCCATTGCTGCCGCTGCGGTTCGCCGCTCGCGCTGGAGCAGGGCGGGCACCGGCTGCAGTGCATCGCGCCGGACTGCGCGCAACAGCATTTCGTGCGGACCGATCCCGCGGTCATCGCGCTCGTCGAACATGACGGCGCGTGCCTGCTGGGCCGGCACAGCCACTGGGCGCCGGGGCTTTATTCGCTGATCGCGGGTTTCGTCGAGCCGGGCGAGAGCCTGGAAGACGCGGTGCGGCGCGAGGTTGCCGAGGAAACCGGCGTCCGGGTCGGGGCGGTGTCGTACCACTCGTCGCAGCCGTGGCCGATGCCGGGTTCGGTGATGCTCGGCTTCTCCGCGCTCGCGCTGGGCCGGGAGATGGCCGCGCGCGACCAGGAACTCGAGGATGTACGCTGGTTCACGCCGGCCGAGATCGTCGCGGGCATCAGCGGCGGCACGCTGAGCATGCCGACGTCCTTGTCGGTGTCGTATCGGATCATTGCCGATTGGCTGCGACAGCGCGCGGACCTCGATCTGGACGCGTTGCTCGCGCGGCAGCGCTGAACCCGCTGCGCGAACCGGCGGGCAAGGCGCGCGACCGAGACTGACGGGCGCGCGCCCAAGCCGGTTCGCATGGCGCGCGCAGAACAGGAAGGGGTAGTCGACGGTGACGCCATCGTGTCACTTGATCAGTATTCCTATTTGAAACCGCGCCGCGCACGCCGCGCGCTGAACCAGGAGTCGAGAAACATGAATGAGCCACGCACTTCCGAGGAGCCTTCAGCCGCGCCCGGTCCGGCGGGCGCCGCGCGGCCGGGAACCGACGCGCCGGCGGACGAGGCGCAGCAAGTCCGGGTCATCGAGCCGGGCGGATGCGCGCCGCCCGTGATCGCGACGGGCGCGCGGCGCGCGCCCGGCTGAGCGCGCGCCGCGGCGCGCGGGCCTGGTTGCACGCGTCGGCGAAGGTCGGCGCGCGCGTCAACGTATCACCACCCTGCGAACGGTCCGGCGATCCGGCCGACCGGTCACTTTGACTTAGGAAAAGCACATGATTCTGGTAACAGGCGGAGCGGGTTTCATCGGCGCGAACTTCGTGCTCGACTGGCTGAAGGAATCGGACGAACCCGTATTGAATCTCGACAAGCTGACCTATGCGGGCAACCTGCGCACGCTGCGGCCGCTCGACGGGGATGCGCGCCACGTCTTCGTGTGCGGCGACATCTGCGAACGCGCGACGCTCGACGCGCTGCTCGCGCAGTATCGGCCGCGCGCAATCGTGCATTTCGCGGCGGAAAGCCATGTCGACCGTTCGATCGACGGGCCGGCGCAGTTCGTCGAGACCAACGTGATCGGCACCTTCACCTTGCTCGAGGCGGCGCGCGAATACCGGCGCGGGCTCGACGCGGCGCAGCAGGCTTCGTTCCGCTTCCTGCACGTGTCGACGGACGAGGTGTTCGGTTCGCTGTCGAGCGAGGACCCGCCGTTCCACGAGGGCACGCCGTACGCGCCGAACAGCCCGTATTCGGCGAGCAAGGCGGGCTCCGACCACCTGGTGCGCGCCTACCATCACACCTTCGGGCTGCCGACGCTGACCACGCATTGCTCGAACAACTACGGCCCGTACCAGTTCCCGGAGAAGCTGATTCCGCTGATCATCGCCAACGCGATCTCGGGCAAGCCGCTGCCCATCTACGGCGACGGCAGCAACGTGCGCGACTGGCTGTACGTCGGCGATCACTGCAGCGCGATTCGCGCCGTGCTCGCAGGCGGCGTGCCGGGCGAGACCTACAACGTCGGGGGGCGCAGCGAGAAGCGCAACGTCGACGTCGTGACTACGCTGTGCGCGTTGCTCGACCGTGCGCTGCCGAAGCCGGACGGTACATATCGCGACCAGATCACCTATGTGGCGGATCGCCCCGGCCATGACCGCCGCTACGCGATCGATGCGCGCAAGATCGAGCGCGAGATCGGCTGGAAGCCGCGCGAGACCTTCGAGAGCGGCCTGGAGAAAACCGTGCACTGGTATCTCGACAATCCGGGCTGGGTGCGCGAGGTCATGTCGGGCGAATACCTGAACTGGGTCGAAACCAATTACGCGCGGCGCGCTTGAGGAGGGCGTCATGGCACGCAAAGGCATCATTCTCGCGGGCGGCTCGGGCACGCGCCTTTATCCCGTCACGCAGGTCGTTTCGAAGCAACTGCTGCCCGTCTACGACAAGCCGATGGTCTACTATCCGCTTGCCACGCTGATGAGCGCCGGGATCCGCGACATCCTGCTGATCTCGACGCCGCAGGATACGCCGCGCTTTGCCGCGCTGCTCGGCGACGGCAGCCAGTGGGGCCTCGATCTTCAATACGCGGTGCAGCCGTCGCCCGACGGGCTCGCGCAGGCGTTCCTGATCGGCCGTTCGTTCATCGCGGGGCAGCCGTCGACGCTGATCCTCGGCGACAACATCTTCTACGGCCACGATCTGCCGAAGCAGCTCGAACGCGCGGATGCGAACACCGACGGTGCGACGGTATTCGCCTATCACGTGCACGATCCGGAGCGCTATGGCGTGGTCGATTTCGAGGCGTCGTTTCGCGCGCTGTCGATCGAGGAGAAGCCGGCGAAGCCGCGCTCGAACTATGCGGTCACGGGGCTCTACTTCTACGACAAGCACGTGTGCGACATCGCTGCCGACAT
>NZ_JAAGNW010000130.1:0-3307 GCF_010645215.1 Burkholderia multivorans
GAAGCGTCTCGATGACGCGCATCGGGCTTAGCGCGTTCGTCACCATCACGCGGATGAATTCATCGGTCGAGACGTCGGCGATCGTTTCGCGATCGGCATTCTTGACCCCGGCGTTCACGAACAGCACATCGATACGCCGGCCGTCGAGACGGTTGCGCAGTGCCGCGACTTGTTCCGGAATCGTGATGTCGACCGTTTCGACTTCCAGTGCGCCATGCGATGCGCTTGCGACTTGGTGAAGCTTGTCCATCGAGCCCGCGCGCCCGGTGGCGATCACGTGCCAGCCGCGCTTGAGGGCTTCCTTGACCATCGCGAAGCCGAGCCCGCGCGGCGCGCCGATGAGGAGGAAGGTTTTGGGGGAGGAGGTGGGGTGCATGAGTCGCTTCCTGTGAGAAGAGCCTGATCGGACAGCGTGCCGGTGCAAGGGGCTCGGTGCGGTGGGTGAGTGAAGGCACTATATCGGCGAGTCATGCATGGCGAAAGACGCAGCACTTGCACTTATATAATGCATCGGACGCCATGTCTGATGGCTCCTTTCATCTGACGATCCGCTATGTCCGATCCCGACTTGAATCTCCTCGTTGCGCTCGACGTGCTGCTGGCCGATGGCAGCGTGGTGGGCGCTGCGCGCCGGCTGGGGCTGAGCGCCTCGGCCATGAGCCGGACGCTGGCCCGGCTGCGCGAGGTGACGGGCGACCCGCTGCTGGTCCGCGCCGGACGCCGCATGGTGCTGACGCCGCATGCCGAGGCGCTGCGTCAACGCGCCCGGGGCGCGGTGGACGAGGCGCGCGCCGTGTTGTGTCCGGCGGAGGCCGAGCCTGAGTTCGACACGCTTCGGCGAACCTTCATCATTCGCGCCAATGACGGCTTCGTCGAGGTGTTCGGCGCGGCGCTGATCGCTGAGGTGGCGTCGATCGCGCCGTTCGTGCGCCTGCATTTCGTGCCCAAGCCGGAGAAGACGGCGACGCAGCTGCGGGAGGGGGCGGTGGATCTCGAGATCGGCGTGCTGGGGGAGATGGGGCCCGAAATACGCATGCAGGCGCTGTTTCGGGATCGTTTCGTCGGGGTGGTCAGGAAGGGGCATCCGCTGGCCAAGGCGCGCAAGGTGACGGCAAAGCGGTATGTCTCGTTCGGTCATGTGGTCGCATCACGCCGGGGGCGCGGCACGGGGCCGGTGGATGATGCGCTCGCGGCGCTGGGGCTGGAGAGAACGATCGTTGCGGTGGTGCCGAGCTTTCCTGCGGCGCTGGCCGTGGCGCAGGCATCGGATCTGATTGCGCTGGTGCCGGCGTCGTTTATGGGTGTCCGGTCGGATGCGCGGGGGCTTGCGTCGGCATCCTCCATTCACGCCTTCGAACTACCGGTGGCGACCGGGAAAATCACCGTGTCGCAGTTGTGGCATCCGCGGCTGGAGGTCGATCCCGCGCATCGCTGGCTGCGCGAGCGGGTGTTGGCTGTGTGTCGGCGGGATATGCCGCAGTGATGTTGTAGCCGGTTGGATCTGTTTGGTCGCGCCGGCGAGGAAGCCTCGTCAATCTCGCGCAGCGCCTCGATCAATTGGGAGTGCGCATGAATTGGCAGCACGGCAACTTTCGAGATGAGACGACTGCTCGACGAGCCGACCTGCCTGATGCCGATGGCCTGGCGAATCCTAACGAATATTCGCTTGAAAGAACTTGAGCGCCATTTCGTCGAAGCGTTTGTGAAAGGCGACGCGATCGAAGCCGTTCGTGTCTACGCAGAGTTCGGGCGCATCGCGCTTCATTGCATCCGGGCAGGGAGCCAGAAAGGCGAAATGCGCTGCATTCGGCACCGGGTGATATTCAGGTCGGCGAGCAAGGGTGTTTGCCAGCGCGGGGGCGTTGTGCGGCAGCACGCCATCGCCGCCGAACTCAGATGCCCAAAGCTGGATCGGCGCGTTCACGTCCTTCAGGCTCTCGGCGGTCGGGAATACATTGAGCGGATCGGCCAGAACCAAAACCTTGATCCGCGCATCATGAACCCAGGGAGCGGTGGGAAGCTCGCGACGCCGGATCTGCCTGCAAATCCGGGCTTTCGGGTTCGGGCACGGGACGTCGGCGTGCACGAAATCGGGGTTGCCGCCTGCCAGCACCAGGCCCGTGTAGCCGCCGCGCGAGAAACCGAAGAAGCCGATCCGCTCAGGATCGATTCTGGCGGCGTCCGGTGCGGCGCTCAGCATGTAGTCGATAAGACGCTTGATATCGGTCGGGCGTTCGATGAACACCGACATCTCGCCTGCGCGACTCGAATCAGAGAATGTATCGCCCGGGTGATTGATTGCTGCGACGACAAACCCCGCGTCGGCGAGCGTCTCGGCAAGGTCATGGTGGCCGAGGAACGATCCGCCGTGGCCGTGTGACATGACCACCAGAGGCAGCTTTTCTCCGACGGTCGGGCAGTCGCGGCGTCCTTTCAGGGTATAGGGGCCGATCGGCACCTCTTGGGCGGGTTCGGCGCAGGGCGTCCATACCATTGCACGTAACGCCGGGCCGGCGGCGTCGGGCGGAATTTGGACGAACTTGATTCCTGCCGCGTGGGCGATCGTCGCGGACAGGGATAACAGAATGGCCGATACGAATGCTTTCATTGGATTTCGACAGACGGTTTTTCTGCTTGCACGATGCCGCCCGGGCTTTGTTCCGTGGCACGGGAGCGGGGCAGTCTGGCAAGGTATCGGGCAGGTCCGCGAGGCCCGCCTCCATGTGCCGCTCGTGCCTTGCGCCGAGCGCTCACTTGGACGTTTTGCGCGAGGCTGAAGGCGTCACGTCCTGCACGATCTCCGAGAGTCGCTTTTTGCCGAGTACTTGAAGCAAGCTTTGTTCAGCGGAACCCAATGCTTCGTTGATGTGGTGGTTGACCGCTGCTTCGACCGGACACATTTGATTGTCGTCGGCCGGGCCGACCACGAACGGCGCGATGTGTCCAATGGACTCATAGACGTTCCTCACCGTCAGAGCGTCGAGATCGCATGCGAGCGCCCAGCCCCCGCCTGGCCCGCCGGTCGACTTGACATACCCTGATTCGCGGAGCGCTGCCATCGTGCGACGAACGACGACGGGGTTCGTATGCAGCATCAGCGCAATCGTCTTCGAGGTGGTCGCTCCCCCGAGGAGATGCATGTGGATGAGAACATGCAGAAGCCGAGCCAGCCTGGTATCGCGTTTCATATTCATGAACTTGGTAATGCGCAACTTTTGATGTTACGCTATATCGGCGTTCTTTTGTGCAACCGCCTCCGCCGGAACCTCATGACCACCTATCGTCAAGCATTCATCGAAGCGAACGG
>NZ_JAAGNW010000130.1:3317-5015 GCF_010645215.1 Burkholderia multivorans
CGCCGAACAGGGCGAGGGGCCGTTGGTGCTCCTTTGTCATGGCTTTCCCGAGACCTCGCATGCCTGGCGCCATCAATTGGCGGCACTTGCGCGCGCGGGCTTCCGTGCCGTCGCGCCGGATTTGCGCGGCTACGGATCGAGCGACTGTCCAACGGACATCGGCGAATACACAGCGTTGGACGTTGTTGGTGACCTGGTCTCGCTCGTCGACATTCTCGGAGAGCGCCACGCGGTGGTCGTGGGAAACGATTGGGGTGCAAGCATTGCGTGGCAAGCCGCGCTGCTTCGGCCCGACCGTTTTCGCGCTGTCGCCGCGCTCGGGGTGCCGATGATGGGCCGTGCGCCAATGGCGCCGAGTCGGCTTTTTCCGCAAACCGACCAAACGCGGTTCTATACGCATTACTTTTCCGAACCAGGCTTGGCCGAAGCCGAGTTCGAGCGCGACGTGGCCGCGACGTTGCGCAAGATCTATTTTTGCGCTTCGGGCGACGTGGGTGCCCGCGATGCGAATACACCCAATCCATTCGGGCTCATGCCGCGGAGCGGAGGACTCCTTGAGCGCCTGATCGATCCGCCAGGCTTGCCCGCGTGGCTCGAACCCGGCGATTTCGACAGGTTTGTACAAGCCTTCAGTATGTCCGGATTTCGCGGCGGATTGAATTACTACCGCAACCTCGATCGCAACTGGGCGTTGCAGTCGTTCTCCGAAGGCCTGCGTGTCGAGGTTCCCGCCATGTTTCTCGTTGGCGAACGAGACACGGGCCTGGCAATGCCAGGCATGCGCGACATGATCGACGGCATGCCCCGGATCGCGCCCAAGCTGTCGGTCTCGCGAGTCGTTCCACGAGCAGGACATTGGCTGCAACAGGAGGCGCCCGATTTCGTCAACGCGGCGTTGATCGAATTTCTCGGCAATCTTTGAGGTCCGCCGGCGATCCGGCAGTCAACGGCTTTTAGCGGTCCTTCCGCCTGCGGAACGGTATGCCGGTGAAGAGTCGAAAAGAGCCGCCCAAAAAAATGGAGCCCTCGGGCTCCATTTTTTCTCATGCGCGCGCGACCACCTCACCGCATCAACGCATCGAACTCCGCCAGCAACCTCTCCACATCCGCCGGCTCGATCGCGCCCATCGTCGAGATCCGGAACAGCGTGCTCGACAGCCCGCCTTGCCCTGCATAGATCACGAACCCGCGCGCCTTCAACCCGTCGTGCAGCGCTTCATACCCGACCACCTGCGGCAGCCGATACGCGCGCAGCACCACCGACGAAGCCCCTTCGGGCAACACCAGCGGCATACCCCGCGCAGCGAGCCCGACCTGAGCCTGATCCGCCAACGCCTTATACCGAGCATGCCGGGCGCGCCATCCACCGGCCTCATCAAACTCACGCAGCGCTTCAACCAGCGCGTAATAAGCATGAACCGACGGCGTAAACGGCGTATTCCGCTTCGCCTGCAAAGCCGCGAGCCGACCCAGATCGAGGTAATACGTCCGACGCGCGGCTTTCGCGAGCGCATCCTGCCGCACGATCACGAACGCGGCTCCAGGCACGCCATGCAGGCACTTGTTCGCCGTCGCCGCAACCGCGCCGATCACGCCGCCGGCAAAATCGATCGCCTCGGCGCCGAAGCTGCTGACGCCATCCACGAGCATCCGCACACCCCGCGCCCGGCACACCGCAGCCACCGCATCGAGGTCATT
>NZ_JAAGNW010000130.1:5025-7807 GCF_010645215.1 Burkholderia multivorans
GAGCCGCGCCGCGATCTGATTCACATCGGGCGCATCCATCCACTCATGCTTGAGCACTTCATGCGCGATCCGATACTGAGCCGCGATCTGCGCAATCCGCTCGCCGTACACGCCGTTCTCGACCACGAGCAGCTTGCCGTCTTCCGGCACGAGCGCCGCGATCATGCTTTCAACGGCGGCCGTCCCGGACCCCGTCATCAACACAGCCGACCACTCGGCCGGATCCAACTCGTACGCAGCCACGAGCCGCGCACGCGCCTCGTCCTGCAGATCGAAGAACTCGCTTTCGCGATGGCACAGATCGGTTTGCAGCAAGCTCTGGCGCACACGTTCCGACAGCGTCACAGGGCCGGGATTAAGCAACAGCATCGTGAATCTCCTTCAGGCTTGCGTCGCGCCGATATGGCGCATCAGGCGCGTCTTGACGTCGACGGGCGTCACGGTCGGGCGGGGCAGCCCGTCGGGCACACCGGTGCGGATCGACAGGCACGCAAATCGCACGCCGTTCACATCGCGCGCATCGAGCGCCGCGTCGATCACATCGACCGTATCGCCTTCGAACGCGGCCGCATAACCGCAAGCAGCGGCCACCCCGGCGAACGACACATGCGGCGACACCGTCGCCTGGCCGCCCGTCGATTCATGCGCGCCGTTGTCGAGCAGCACGTGCGTGAGATTCGCCGGCCCATACGCGCCGAGCGTCGCGAACGCGCCCATGCGCATCAGCGCAGCACCGTCGCCGTCGACCGCAACCACATGCAGATCGGGCCGCGCGAGCGCGAGGCCGAGCGCGAGCGTCGTCACGCAGCCCATCGAGCCCACCATGTACAACTGATTCGCCCGATCGTCGAGCGCATACAACTCACGCCCGCAGAACCCCGTAGAAGCCAGCACCACGGTCGATTCAACCGGCGTCCTGGCGATCACGCGCGCGAGCGCATCCTGCCGCGTCGGCCACGCGTCGGCCGCCACGCCCGAACGCAGCGTACGCACCGCTGCCGCTGCAGGGCGCACGGGCCGCTCGCCCGCCTGCAGCGGATACGAGGCGACACTGCCTTTCTGCATCACCAGCGCATACGGCCGGCCGGTCTCGTCCATGTACGCGATCGCGCGATCGAGCGCCGGGCCGATCGCCTCGGCTTCCGTCGGGAACAGTTCCCACGGAATCTCCATCGTGTCGAGCAGCGCCGGCGTGATCGGCCCCATCAGCGCGTGCTGCGGTTCATCGGCCACGCCGGGTTGACCGCGCCACGTCACGATCAGCAACTGCGGCAGACGGAACGTCCAGGTCAGCGAAGTCAGCGGGCTCACCGCGTTGCCGAGCCCGGAGTTCTGCATCATCGCGATCCCGCGCCGGCCGCCGAGCGTCGCGCCCGCGACGAGCGCGACCGCATCGCCTTCGTTCGCCGCCGACACGTAATGCAACTGCGGATCCTGCAGCACGTAGTTGATGAACGGCGTCAGGTAAGAGCAGGGCACGCCCGCGTACGAGTCGAAACCGCGCGCGCGCGCGGCTTCGACAAACTGCGCGGCTTCGATCATTGCGCGGCTCCGTCGTTCGCGCGCTGTTCGGAAATCGGCGTTTGCTCGTGCGCGAAATCGCCCGCGCGACGGAAATCCTCGAGGTCGTTCACGCCGCGCCAGTGGCCGTGCACGTACTGCACTTCGATCTTCTCGCCGCCTTCGATCAGCGCATTCAGCAGCGCCGGGACGTCGAGCGTGTCGAAGTCCGGACGCGCCTGCAGCGTGGCGAGCAGCGTCTTCAACCGGCCCACGCCCGCGCCGCGCACGTTCAGCAGGCCGATCCAGCGGCCATGCGGCTCACTCGCGCCTTCGCTCGACACGCGCTGCAGATACGCCTTCTGGCCGAACAGGCCGCGATCGTCTGCCGCGGAGCAGAACGCGAAATCGCGCACGCTCTGGTTGGTCGGCTGGGTCATCGCTTTCCGCGAGGTCGCGCAGGATGTAGCTACGGAACAGCAGGTCGCCGTAGGAGATCACGGTGTCGCCCGTCAGGCGTTCGGCCGCGCACGCGAGCGACGCGAGTTCGCCGGTGTTCGCGTGGCGTTCGTTGACGACGAGCTTCACGCCCGAGGTGTCGATCGCGTCCGCGCGATAACCGCCGACCACGGTGATGTCGTTCACGCCTTGCTTCTTGAAGCCGTCGACGAGCCAGCGCAGCAGCGGCTTGCCGGCGACGGGCAGCATCACCTTGGGCTTGTCTTCGGTGACGGCTTCGAGGCCCTTGCCGCGGCTCGCGGCGAGCACGATCGCGGCGTTCGACGCGCGCGACGACGAGGACAGGTAGATGCGCTCGGCCGCCGAATACTCGTCGGCGTCCTGCAGGCGGAAGATCTCGTTGACGCTCGCGACGCGGTCTTCGACGTTGATCAGCGTCTGGTTCTCGTGGATCTCGCGCGCGACGGCCTGCGGCGCGGACGCGGACGCGCGGATCAGGTGGTTCGCCCAGATCACGGTGCTGATGCCGGCCTGACGGAACACGTCGGTTGGCGTGCTGTAGTACTTGGTCGGCACGATCACGAGCGGCGCCTTGCCGCTCCATTCGCGTGCGAACTGCAGGATCTCGTCGGGACGCGACAGCTTGCTGTGGATCAGGATCGCATCGGCGCCGGCTTCCGCATACGCGTTCGCGCGGCGCAGCGCCTCGTCCATGCCCCAGCCGGCGATCAGCGCCTCGACGCGCGCGACGATCGAGAAATCCGGGTCGCTCTGCGAATCCTTGCCGGCCTTGATCTTGCCGCAGAACTCATCGATCTCGGCG
>NZ_JAAGNW010000130.1:7817-13885 GCF_010645215.1 Burkholderia multivorans
ACACACGCCCGCGATGCCGCGCTGTTCGAGCTTCTTCACGAGCCGGCGCACGTTGTTGAAGTTGCCGTAGCCGGTGTCGCCGTCGAGCAGGATCGGCAGGTCGCTCGCGTCCGCCATGAATTCGAGCGTGTCGACCACCTGGGTCCAGCTCGCTTCGTTGTTGTCGCGCACGCCGTATTGCGCGGAGATCGCAAGGCCCGAGGCCCAGATCGCCTTGAAGCCGGCCTCGCGGACGATCCGCGCGGACAGGCCGTTATGCGCTTCCATCAGGAATTCGAGATCCTGGCTGACCAGCATGCGGCGCAGGCGCGCGCTGCGCGATTCGGAGAAATTCGGTTCACGGGCGTTCATCGTGCCACTCCTACGGGGCGTTGAATCTGCGGCAGCACTTCCTGGCTCGCACGCGAGACGTCATTGGGGAAATCGATTTCGATCCACGGGGCGCCCGTGACATCGGCAATCTCGAAGTCGCGACCGCCTTCCAGCAGCAGGTCGCGCACCGCTTCTTCATGCGGCAGGTTGGCGCGGCCGCCGTCGACGTAGCCGGCGACGATCTCGGCCAGCCGGCGCGCGGTGTCTTCGCGGAACCGGAAGAAGCCGACCGACTCGCCGATCGTGTCGTACTCGAGGCCGACCGCGAGCTGCTTGCGCAGCTCGACCGGCACGCCGCTCTTCACGCACAGCTTGACGGGCTCGTCGCCTTCCTCGAAGCCGCGGTCGATCAGCAGGCGGTCGGTGGGGCGCTCGGGGTCGGCCACGAGCGCATGCAGGATGCTGTCGTCGTACAGCACGTCGGCGTCCATGATCAGCACGTCGCCGCCGCGCGTCATCGGGCCGGCGGCGGTGTGCAGGGTCAGCACGCTGCCGAGGTCGTAGCGCGGGTTCAGCACGATCTCGGCGCGGCGGCCGAGGCGTTCGAGTTCGGCCTCGACCTTCTCGGACTGGAAGCCGAGCGCGAGCACGACCTCGGTCACGCCGACCGCATCGAGCAGCCGGAAATGGCGTTCGAGGAGCGACACGTCGTCGAAGCGCAGCAGGCACTTCGGGTACTGCGCCTCGGGCGGTTGTTGCAGACGCAGGCCGAGGCCCGCCGCAAGGATGATGGCTCGCATGTGTTTCTCCACGCTGGGTAATGCCGGCCGGCCGCGTCGCGGCTCAGTCGGTAAGCGGCTGCGGCGCTGCGCGGCGCCGTTGCCAGTTTCGTTCACGGTAATGCAGGTACAGGATGCCGGGCAGGCCGAGCGCCAGTTCGCGCGCACGTTTCGCGAGCGACAGCGCGAGCGCCGCCTCGGGCGGGAGCCCGACGAGCGGGGCGAGCAGCAGGTAGCCGCCTTCCTGCGCGCCGAGCGAACCGGGGATCGCGAACGCCGCGCCGCGGATCGCCTGGCCGACGCTCTCCAGCAGCAGCGCATCGAGCCAGCTGACCGGATGGCCGAGGAAGTGCAGCGCGAGCCACACTTCGCCCGTGCCGACCACCCAGCCGACGAAGCTCAGCCAGAAGGTCGACGCGACCCGGTCGCGGCGGCGGTACAGGTCGGCGACCGCGGCGTCGATCGCGTCGGCGCGCGTGGCGAGGCCCGACCAGTCGCGCGGACCGAACAGCTTCGAGACGAGGCGCAGCCCGCGCCCGAACAGGCCGCGCCGCTGCGCCACATAGAACGCGGCGATGCCGACGAGCGCGAACAGCAGTTGCGCGAGCGCCTGCATCGTGGTGCTGACGGTGATCGCGGCGGCGGCTTCCTGCATCCGTACGCCTTGCTGCGCGAGGTAGCGCACCATCAGCACGGGGCCGCCGATCTGCCCGGCGGGCAGCAGGCTGTTGACCGATTCGCCCACCCAGCGCGCATACAGCGCCTCGCGCATCGACGCGCCGCGCGTGCCGGCGGGGAACATCACGGCGATCGCGCGCGCGTCGATCACGAGCGGCACCAGATGGAAGGCCGCGACGAGCACGAGCCCCCAGCCGGCCGTGAGCAGCGTCGACGCGACGGCGCCGAAGCCTTGCCAGGCGAGCAATGCAACGAACAGCGCTGTCCCGATCGACAGCAGGATCATGCCGGCGCGCGTCATGAGCCCTGGGTGCGGCGCGCGGCCAGCTGACGGAACACCTGGCGGAAGCCGAAGTACGCGATGGCGTCCTTCATGTTCGAGATGAAGCGCTTCCAGGGACGCATGCCGGGATCGGTCACGTATTCGAAGGTCAGCGACACGCGCAGCTCGTTCTCGCCGAGCGGCGTGACGCGGTGGCGCAGCTTGTCGCCGTCGAACAGCACGATGCCGCCATGCGCGATCTGCACCGAGCCCGGCTCGTCGGCGACCGCCGGGTTGCGCGTGTGCAGCTCGTAGTCGAGCCGGGACGTCGATTCGTCGATCACGCCGAACAGCAGCGTGTAGCGGCGGCCGTCGTAGTACGAGGTGTCGTAGTGCCAGCCGATGTGGTCGCCGGGGCGGGTGTAGTAGTACAGCGCGTACGCGTGCGGATCGTCTTCCGGCGACAGCAGCAGCGTGTCGCCCGTGATCTTTTCGAGGAAGCCGATCAGCGCCTTCGAGCGGTACAGCTCGGCGATGTACGGCGCTTTCGCGTCGATCGTGTGGCGGCTCACGCTGCCGCCCTGCTTGTGGCCGGGCAGGTAGTTGCGGTTGAGGTCCGCCTGCAGCGCGCGCGCGGCGTCGGCGAGCTTGCCGGCCGCGTCTTTCGGCAGGAAGTCGTCGAGGTACAGGAACGCGCCCTGGCGCGTGTAGTCCTGTCGCAGGCCGGGCAGGTCGAGTTCGCCGACGCGGGACGCGACGGCGCGGTCAGGAGGAAGCCCCGTGCCCTGCGCCGTGGAAGGCGAGGTCGGCACGGTCTCTGCGCCTGTATGGAGGGTCATTTGGTGACTTGGATTTCGGTTGGATTGGGTGCGGTGCGGCCGCGGCGCACGATGCGCCAGTAGTCGGCCACGACCCACGCGGCAAAGAGCGGCGCGCCGATCGATGCAGCCAGCAGGAAGCGCTCCACGCCGTCGAACAGCGTGACGAGGGGCAGCAGGTAGAGCACGTCCTCGGTCTCGAAGCCGCCGACGAACGCCTGCTTGGTGCCGGCCTTGCCGGCGAACGATTCGATCCGCATGCGCAGGAAGAAGATCAGCGCGACGGCCGCGCCCGCGAGCGTGCCGAGCAGGACCGGATTGGCGGCCATGTGGCCGCCCGTGGCGACGATCCCGGCGCCCATGCTGACGAACAGCGCGACCGTGATCAACGCGTCGCTCGCGAGGTCGTAGAAGTGGCCGATCTTGCTCGATTTGCCGCTGATCCGCGCGAGTTCGCCGTCGGTATGGTCGACGAAGTTCGACAGCACGATCAGGAACGCGCCCGCGTTGATCCAGCGGAAGCCTCCCTGCGCGAGGCAGTACGCGCCCGCGAGGCCGATCAGCAGGCGCAGCGTGGTGAGGTGGTTCGGCGTGACCGGCGTGTCGATCAGGGGCGTGACGAGCCAGCGGGCCAGCCGGGCATCCCAGGTACGGGGCGGCGGGCTTGCTGCGGTGATTTTGTTGGTGGTTCTCTGGTCCATCGGCGGAATATATACGGATTTGTAATTTATTGCTTTTTGATGACCAAAAACCTTGATTCTACCGGCTTCCCGCGCAGATTGGCGGCTTCCATGCGTTACCTCTCCAATCTCATGCGCGACAATCGGGGTTGGATCGGTGTGCCGCGCCCGACGGGCGGGCCTGCCGATACCCGGCAAATCCGGCAAGGGAGTTTTGCAGCGGGGCAATCCTATGCCGGGCGGCCGCTCTGCGATACTCCGGCCGTGCCTTGCGGCCGGCCCCGAACCGGGCCGGCCGCAAGGGCAGTGCGCCGCGCCCGAGACACCCCGCTGCGGCAACTTCGTCGTGATTGATACCAAGACAACCGTTCGACAACCAGCCATGCCAACCTCTCGCATCCTCGCTCCCCATCTGCGTTCCCTGGTCCGCACCGCGGACGAAGCCGCGGCGCTGATCGCCCCCGACATGACCGTCGCGATGAGCGGCTTCACCGGCTCCGGCTACCCGAAGGCGGTGCCGGCCGCGCTGGCGGCCCGCATCGGCGCCGCTCATGCGCGCGGCGAGGCATTCCGGATCAACGTGCTGACGGGGGCGTCGACGGCGCCGGAACTCGACGGCGCGCTGGCCCGGGCGGACGGCATCTCGATGCGGCTGCCGTATCAATCTGATCCGACCCTGCGTGACAAGATCAATGCCGGCGAACTCGACTACCAGGACATCCACCTGAGCCATGTCGCGCAATACGCGTGGTTCGGCCTGTTCGGCGAGCTGGACGTGGCGGTGGTGGAGGTGGCGGGGATTCGGGAGGACGGCCTCTTGATTCCGTCGGCGTCGGTCGGCAACAACAAGACCTGGCTCGATCAGGCGAAGCGCGTGATTCTCGAGGTGAATACGCGCCAGCCGCTCGGGCTCGACGGCATGCACGACATCTACTACGGCACGGCGCTGCCGCCGAACCGGGTGCCGATTCCGCTCGTGAAGAGCGGCGACCGGATCGGCGAGCCGTATCTGCGCTGTGCGCCGGAGAAGATCATCGCGATCGTCGAGACGGATGCGCCGGACCGCAGCAATGCGTTTGCGGCGCCCGACGCGACCTCGAAGCAGATCGCCGGGCACCTGCTCGACTTCCTGCGCCACGAGATCGCGCGCGGCCGGCTGCCGGCCGACCTGCTGCCGTTGCAGTCGGGCGTGGGCAACATCACGAATGCGGTGCTGGCCGAGCTGGGCGCGGGCGGCTTCAAGGGCCTGACGGCCTTCACCGAGGTGATCCAGGACGGCATGCTCGACCTGCTCGCGAACGGCACGCTGAGCTTCGCGTCGGCGACCGCGCTGTCGCTGAGCCCCGACGCGGTCAAGCGTTTCGCGGACGAGATCGATCGCTTCCGCGACAAGATCGTGCTGCGCCCGCAGGAGATCAGCAACCATCCGGAGCTGGTGCGCCGGCTGGGCTGCATCGCGATGAACGGGATGATCGAGGCCGACATCTACGGCAACGTGAACTCGACCCACGTGATGGGCACGAAGATCCAGAACGGCATCGGCGGTTCAGGCGACTTCGCGCGCAACGGCTACCTGTCGTGCTTCATGTCGGCGAGCACGGCGAAGGGCGGCGCGATCTCGCGGATCGTGCCGATGGCGAGCCATGTCGACCATACCGAGCACGACGTGGCGGTGGTGGTGACCGAACAGGGGCTCGCGGACTTGCGGGGGCTGTCGCCGAAGCAGCGCGCGCGCGCGATCATCGCGAACTGCGCCCACCCGGATTTCCGGCCGATGCTGGCCGACTACTTCGAACGCGCGAGCCGCGAGAGCTTCGGCAAGCAGACGCCGCACCTGCTCGGCGAGGCGCTGTCGTGGCACGAGCGCTACGTGCGCACGGGCTCGATGAAGCCCTGAGCGGGCCACCCGCGGGCGGCGCCCGGCCGCCCGCGTCTTCCTGCCGCGTCATGACGGCTTGCGCGACGCGAACAGTTCGAGATCGTTGCGCACGCCGAGCTTGCGGAACGCCGACTGCTTCTGCGCGCTGATCGTCTTGCGGCTGCGCGAGAACTTGAGCGCGATCTCCGACACCGTCATCCCGTTCAGACAGCAGCGCAGCACTTCGTGCTCGCGCGGGCTCAGCTGCGTCTCCGCGAGCTGGGCCGGCGAACTGGCCGACGTCATCGTCATGGGCGGCGCCTCGCGACTCGCGCGGCCATCCCGGGCGGGCGGCACGATGCTCGCCAATTCCATGCTCAGGTAGGTCTTGCCGCGCGCGACCAGGTGGATCGCGTGCGCAAGCTCGCGCAGGTCCTGGCTTTTGCCGACGAAACCTTTCGCGCCGGCCCGCATCATCAGGTTGACGGTCGCGGGCACCTCGATGCTCGACGTCATGAGGATCTCGCAACGCTGGAAGCGCGTGCGCACGAGGCGGATCAGGTTGAGGCCGTCGATCTCGTCGGGGCCGAGCACGTAGTCGAGCAGCACGACGTCGACCTCGTGTGATTCGAGCCAGCGCAGCAGATCGCGCGAGCGCGAGAAATTCCCGCTGACCTCGAT
>NZ_JAAGNW010000130.1:13895-16039 GCF_010645215.1 Burkholderia multivorans
CAGGTAGTGCTCGATGCCGTGCTGGACGGCGGCGTGGTCGTCCAGGATCGCGAGCGTGATCGACTTGCGGTTCGAGATCATCGGCTGCCTCTTGTGTCGTGGATGGAAGGGCGGCGGGCGGCGTGCGGCCAACCCGGAAGGGCCGGCGTCGCCGGCGCGGCCCGGGTTGATTTAGCCCGGACGGGAGAAGTTCGGGCAGCGCCCGCGTGGGGCGAAGAGGCGGTCAAACGGACGAATTCAGATGGCATGCGCGTGGCCGTCGATATACCGGCTTCAGGTGGGTGTGCTTGTGCTGGTTGGGTGGTGATATTGCGATTTCGTGATTCTGTAATCAATCTGTCTTATGTCCATAGGGTAAATCCGATTTTTCATTTTTAGTGAGATCGGAGGGGCGCTCTGGTGGCGGATTCTGCCATCGGATCGGGAGGTGGATGCGGTGGCGGCTAGACGCTTGTGGGTGGATGTAGTTCGTTGATTTCAAATGTATTGCCTTGAATTTTTCCCTGCGGTCAGGCTGTATTTGTCGGTGGAAAGGTTTATTTTTTAGGCACATTCTCATATCCCTATTCTTAAAATATGGGATGTGTCGGGTGGGCTGGATAGTCGATTGATTATTTCGATGGTGGTGAGGATTAAGTTTGTTGTGTCGGAAATTCATTTTATTTGTATTGAATGACTTTGCGCCCGAGAGTGTTAAACAAGATTAAGAGCCGCCGTGCGCGACGTTGTGAGTTCGCTTGGGGATTTCCAATAGGCGCGCTGCGTTCGAATAAAAAAATCGCACATCCTCGGCAAGGGCGAAGCGCCGCCCGCCGCCCGAATTGATCCTGTCTGGGCGAAACGCGCCCTCAGTCTGGCCCCATTCGTCGCCCGCGTGCCGGGCTTCTTAGGAAATGAAAAATAATTGGTTCGGCTTTGCGCGCGCCTCTTCCATAGTGGGCGCCTGATGGCTATAGGCGGCGGACGCCGCCGGCCCGATCCCATGTGGCGCGCCCGCGCGGCGCGCGATCCCGAAGGAGATAAGGATGACAACCGCACTCGAAGAACGACCGCTCGACGCGATCCTGCAGGCGGCGCGCGACGTGGCCGCCACGGCGGGCCTGCCGTACGCGGGCGGCGTGACGCCGCGCGACGCGTGGGCCCTGGTCACGCAGGGCGCGGCGCTGCTCGTCGACGTACGCACCGCCGAAGAGCGGGCCTTCGTCGGCCAGGTGCCGGACAGCCTGCACGTGGCATGGGCGACCGGCACGAGCCTCACGCGCAATCCGCGCTTCGTGCGCGAGCTGGAAGCGAAGACCGGCAAGGAGGCCGTCGTGTTGCTGCTGTGCCGCAGCGGCAATCGTTCGGCGCTCGCCGCCGAGGCCGCCGCGAAAGCCGGCTTCACGCAGGTCTACAACGTGCTCGAAGGTTTCGAGGGCGAGCTGGACGAGGCCGGTCACCGCGGCGCGGTCAACGGGTGGCGGCGGCACGGGCTGCCGTGGCGGCAAGGTTGACAGACCGATTGCACGATTTGGAACCTGGGAGGCAGTGGCCGTGGCGGTATTCGACATCGTGCAATCGCTTCAAACCGTGCGCCAGCGCTGGCGCGAAGTCCAGCGGCGCTCGCTGGAGCCCGGCGGGCGGGATCTGCCGGCCCGCGAGGCGCTGGCCGACATCGTCGACGCGCTGAAGGGCGTGCTGTTCCCGATGCGCCTCGGGCCGCCCGAGCTGCGTCAGGAAAGCGAGAATCTTTATGTGGGGCATGCGCTCGACGAGGCGTTGCACGCGCTGCTCGCGCAGGCGCGCCTCGAGTTGCGCTACAAGCACCGTCAGCGGGCGGACGGCGACGACGACGCGGCGCTCGACGCCCGTGCGGCCGATGCGGCGCGCGCGTTCGCGGCGCGGCTGCCCGGCATCCGCGCGCTGCTCGACAGCGACGTGCTGGCCGCCTATCACGGCGATCCGGCGGCCGGCAGCGTCGACGAGGTGCTGCTCTGCTATCCGGGCGTACTGGCGATGATTCATCACCGGCTCGCGCACGAGCTGTATGGATTGGGGCTGCCGCTGCTCGCACGGATCGTCGCGGAGCACGCGCATGCGGCCACCGGGATCGACATTCATCCGGGCGCGCGGATCGGCGCGGGTTTCTTCATCGATCACGGCAC
>NZ_JAAGNW010000130.1:16057-17103 GCF_010645215.1 Burkholderia multivorans
GCCGTCCGCGCGATGCGGCGGGCCATCTCGAGAAAGGGCTCGCGCGGCATCCGATCGTCGAAGACGACGTGGTGATCTACGCGGGCGCGACGATTCTGGGCCGCGTGACGATCGGGCGCGGCGCGGTGATCGGCGGCAATGTCTGGATCACCCAGGACGTGCCGCCGGGGAGCCACGTCACGCAGGCCGTGTCGCGCAGCGACGCGACGCGCGACGGCGCGGCATCCGCACCGGTCCGCACGGCGGGTGCGCTGTCATGAGTGCGCTGGTGCGACGGTTCGGCAGCGCGATCCGCGCACAGCGCGAGGCGCTTGCGTGGTCGCAGGAGCAACTCGCCGAGCATGCGGGGCTCAACCGCTCGTATATCGGCGAACTGGAGCGCGGCACCGCGATCGCCTCGATCGTTACCGCCGACAAGCTCGCGCGCGCGTTCGGCGTGCCGCTCGCGCGGCTGTTGCCGGAGGGGGAGCCCTCGGGCGCGGCGTCGCTCTGATGGTTGCCGTCGAGCCGGCGGTCCGGCCGGATATCGTCCGGCGCTCGAGGCGTGGGGCCCGGGCCGGCCAGCGTGTCGCGATTCATGCGCGGGGCGTCCTGGATCACCGCGGGGATCATCCCGGTGGTGCGACTGTCGATCATCGCTTGCTGCTGCGGATGAGCGTCTTCAGCGCTGTCGTCGGCGAAGCGCAGCGGGGGAGCGAGGCGGCCAACCGTCGAACGTGGCGGGCAGGGCGGACGGTTGGGCGCAGCACGAAAAGGAAACACGGTGAATATCGGTAACGGCGCTCGGTCAAGCGGCTTGAATCATTCGAAAATGGCGAATTGAATCGAAAGCGCGTGATTATTATCAATCGGCCGGATTGAATGTATCGCCACAACATGTTCTGAGAAATCGGGTGCTGGATTGATGATTCTGTTGTTGAATTGGCGATGCCTTTCGTAGCTCCGGAAAACCCCCTGGATTTCCCAATGCGCCGCGCCGAGCGACATGGCCGGCCGGGCGCTTCCGCCCCGGCTACGGCCTCGCATGCTCGAATTCTCCATGCGAT
>NZ_JAAGNW010000130.1:17113-19576 GCF_010645215.1 Burkholderia multivorans
ATCGATCAGCGATGTTCCTGTAAGGATGGGGTTCCCGGTCATCAAATCTAAATAATGCCGATGTTTAGCAATAAATCCGTTTGATTTGATGGCTATAGCATGTTGAGCCCGTTATTCAATTCTCTTCATAATTCCACTTCATCATAAGCTTTCCTGCTTTTCTTCTATAGACCCCGGAGCCACCTATGTCGACGATAGTGAGCGGCCAGACAGCGCTCGGCGATAACGCAGCACGGCAACTTGCCAATGCCACCAAGACCATCCCGCAGCTTTCCACGATCACGCCGCGCTGGCTCACACATCTGTTGCAATGGGTGCCGGTCGAGGCGGGCATCTATCGGCTGAACCAGGTTCGGAATCCGGAGGCGGTGCGGGCCGCGTGCACCGCGCGCGAGGACGAGGGCGTGCTGCCGCGCACCTTCGTGCCGTACGAGGAGCAGCCGCGCGAGTACTTCCTGAACGCCGTGAGCACCGTGCTCGACGTGCATACGCGGATCTCCGACCTCTACAGCAGCCCGCACGACCAGATCAAGGAGCAACTGCGCCTCACGATCGAGACGATCAAGGAACTGCAGGAAAGCCAGCTGATCAACAACCCCGACTACGGCCTGCTCGCGAACGTCACGGAGGAACAGCGCGTGTTTCCGCTGACGGGCGCGCCGACGCCCGACGATCTCGACGAACTGCTGACCCGGGTCTGGAAGGAACCGGCGTTCTTCCTCACGCATCCGCTCGCGATCGCCGCGTTCGGCCGCGAATGCACGCGGCGCGGCGTCCCGCCGCCGACCGTCAGCCTGTTCGGCTCGCAGTTCCTGACCTGGCGCGGCATTCCGCTGATCCCGTCCGACAAGGTGCCGGTCGCGGACGGCAAGACCAAGATCCTGCTGCTGCGCGTCGGCGACAAGCGCCAGGGCGTGGTCGGCCTGTACCAGCCCGGCGTCGCGGGCGAGCAGGGCCCGGGCCTGTCGGTGCGCTTCATGGGGATCAACAACCAGGCGATCGCGTCGTATCTGATTTCGCTGTACTGCTCGCTGGCCGTCCATTCACCGGATGCGCTCGCGGTCCTCGATGACGTGGAGATCGGCAAGTACCATGACTATCCGGACACCTATCGTTGATCGCGCCGGGTCGGCGCTGCCGGACCTGCCGACCCCGCCCGTGCCGCCCGGCTTGCCCGATCCGGCCACGCTCGCGCGGCTGGCGACGGAGTTTCTCGCCGCGCTGCCCGGCCAGCCCGCCGCCCCGGAGATCGCGACGGGCAGCGGCGCCGTGGGCGGCGTGCCGTCCGCGCTGCCGGCCGCCGCGCCTGCGCTGGCCTCGCTGTCCAATCCCGTGCCGCCGGGCTCGCCGCTCGCGGGGCCGGGCGGCGCCGGGACCGGCGTGCCGGGGCTGTCGCTGCCGCAGGGCAAGGCGGCGGGCGCGAATCTCGCCCCCTCCGCGCCCGCCCATGTGCTGTCGCTCGGCAATCGCGCACCGGCGCTCGCGCCGCATGCGGCCGCCGCGAACGGCCTGCCGGACACCGTCGTGTCGATCGCGCCCGCGCTGGAGCCGCGCATCGGCGGCGCGGCGCTCGGCGTGCCGCAGGCGGACGGGCTCGCGGGGCGCGACGCGCGTTCGCCTGCGGCCGCCGCCGGGTCGCCGTACTACTTCGTCGACGCGTCGCGACACGGCTGGCCGCGTGAAGCGCCGGACCTCGTCGTGCCTTCGCACGACGCCGTGTCGCCGGAAGCGTTCGGCCTGCCCGGCGACGACGCGCTGCGTGCGTTGCTGTCGAAGGGCGCGCCGGGCGCGTCGCCGTCGAGCGACGGCGCGTCGCGCTATTTCATCGACGATGCAGCGGCCGCGCCCTTGTCGCGCGGCGCGGCGGGCGGTGCGCATCCGCCGTTCGACGTGCAGGCGGTGCGTCGCGACTTCCCGATCCTGCAGGAGCGGGTGAACGGCCGGCAGCTCGTCTGGTTCGACAACGCGGCCACCACGCACAAGCCGCAGGCCGTGATCGATCGTCTCGCGTATTTCTACGCGCACGAGAACTCGAACATCCACCGCGCCGCGCATGCATTGGCGGGCCGCGCAACGGATGCCTACGAGCAGGCGCGCGACACGGCGCGGCGTTTCATCGGCGCGGCGTCGTCGGACGAGATCGTGTTCGTGCGCGGCACGACCGAGGCGATCAACCTGATTGCGAAGAGCTGGGGCGCCCAACATGTCGGCGCGGGCGACGAGATCATCGTGTCGCATCTCGAGCATCACGCGAACATCGTACCGTGGCAGCAGCTCGCCGCGGAGAAGGGCGCGACGCTGCGCGTGATTCCGGTCGACGATTCGGGGCAGGTGCTGCTCGACGAATACCGGAAGCTGCTGAACGACCGCACCCGGATCGTGTCGGTCACGCAGGTGTCGAATGCGCTCGGCACGGTCGTGCCGGTGAAGGAGATCGTCGAGCTGGCGCATCGCGCGGGGGCG
>NZ_JAAGNW010000131.1:0-772 GCF_010645215.1 Burkholderia multivorans
GGCCCGCAGTCGATGCCGAGCCGCTGCGCCCAGGCATCCAGCTCGGCGGCCGCGCCACGGCGTTCGATCAGCTGCAGCACGAACGCCTCGCGGTGGCGCGCGCTCTGGCGCAGCTCGTGCGTCAATTGCTCGCGCTCGAGGAGCATTTCCGCGGTAATTCTCAACAGCTCGCCAAACCGCCGAACCTCGGCCGGATCGCCGGTTACGCCGATCACCCCGCACAGCTGCCCACGCACGCTGAGCGGCAGATTGACGCCCGGCCGGACGCCATGCAGGCGTTGCGCCATGTCCGCATCGATTTCGACCGTTCGCGCGCCGGCCAGCGCGAGCTGCGCCCCCGCGTGCAATTCACCGACGCGCTTCGCGTCGCTGCTCGCGAGGATCGAGCCGTGCGCATCCATGACATTGACATCGAATGGAATCACGTCGAGCGTGCGTTCCACAATCGCTGTCGCGAGGCGGGAATCGATCATCACGGCTGGCAAGTCTATCAGGAATTGACCGCCAAGACGGGAGGCCGGCACACGGACTCGCTCAGGCCGGCGTGCCACCCTGAGCGATTTCCGTCGGCCAGACGATGCGCATCAGGTTGGTCGAGCCGGGATGCCCGAACGGCACGCCGGCCGCGACGACGACGGGCCGCTCTCCCGTCGACAATCCTTCCTCGCGCGCCGCCGCGATGGCGATCTCTACGACGTTTTCAATCCCGACTGCCTGGGCGCCGACCCGCGAATGCACGCCCCACGCAAGCGTGAGCCGTCGCGCGACGTCG
>NZ_JAAGNW010000131.1:782-1862 GCF_010645215.1 Burkholderia multivorans
AGTGTCAACGTATCCGAAACCGCTTCGATTGCCGCACCGATCGCATCAGTCGCATTCGGCGCATACGCGGTCGCGTTCGCCTTCATGAGCTCGCGCCGCAGCGGATCGGTCTCGACGGTCGACACGATCTTCCGCATGAAAGTCACCGCGTCGACCGGATACTCGCCCGACGCCGATTCAGCCGACAGCATCACGGCGTCGGCGCCTTCGTAGACAGCCGCGGCGACGTCGGAAGCCTCGGCGCGGGTCGGCGTCGGGGACGACGTCATCGATTCGAGCATTTGCGTGGCGACGATGACCGGCTTGCCGGCCGCGCGGGCGAGGCGCACGAGCCGCTTCTGTACGCCCGGGACGTCCTCGATCGACATCTCCACACCAAGATCGCCGCGCGCCACCATCAACGCATCGGCTGCGTCGATGATGCCCGCGATGTTCGCGACGGCCTGCGGTTTCTCGATCTTGGCGACGATGTTCGCCTGCGAGCCGATCAGGCTGCGCGCGTCGCGCACGTCGTCTTCGGTCTGCACGAACGAGAGCGCGACCCAATCGATGCCGAGCGACAGCCCGAACGCGAGATCGTCGCGATCCTTGCGCGACATGGCCCGTATCGCAAGCGGCGCGTCCGGAACGCTCACGCCCTTCCGATCGGAGATCGCACCGTCGACGAGCGCCTCCGTTTCGATGCGTCCCGGCGCGGTGTTCCGCACCTTGAATCGGAGCTTGCCGTCGTCGACGAGCAGTTGATGGCCCGGCTGTACCGCCGCGAAAATCTCCGGATGCGGCAAGTGCACACGATGCGCATCGCCCGGCGCTTCGTCGGCGTCGAAGACGAAGGTCTGCCCCTTGACCACGCGCTCGCGCCCCTCGCCAAATTTGCCGACCCTGAGCTTCGGCCCCTGGAGGTCGATCAGAATACCGATCGGCCGGCCCAGGCGGGCCTCCACCGTACGAATTGCCGTATGCCGCGCGGCATGATCGTCGTGTGTGCCGTGGCTGAAATTGAGGCGGAACACGTCGGCGCCGGCACGCGCCATCGCCTCGATGGTCGCTTCGCTCGAACTCGACGGCCCGAGTGTTGCG
>NZ_JAAGNW010000131.1:1872-10555 GCF_010645215.1 Burkholderia multivorans
GTTCTCGATGGACATGATTAACTCCGCTGTGCGATGCGATGACCGAGCCGAACGGCTGCGGCGATATTGCGTGCGGCGAAACGCACGTTGAGCGCGGCCTCCTGGAATGCCTCGTCGAGCGAGCACGCGCGCCTGACCGACGCAAACATCGCCTCGACGCCATGCTGGTAGATCGCCCCCGCGTTTCCGGACACGGCGCCGCCGATCGCGATGACCGGCACGCCATGCTCGGCTGCGATACGCGCGACGCCGATCGGCGCCTTGCCGCGCACGGTCTGGCTGTCGAGGCATCCCTCTCCCGTCACCACGAGTTGCGCGCCGCGAATCGCCTCATGCAAGCCCACGGCTTCCGTCACGATCTGCACGCCGGGACGCAGCGTCGCGTTCAGGCAGGCCAGCATCGCCGCCCCCATGCCGCCTGCCGCCCCGCTCCCCGGCAGCGCCGCGACCTGACGGTCCAGATCGCGCGCGATCACCTCGGCGAAACGCCGCAGGTTATCGTCGAGACATGCGACCATCGCCGGCGTCGCCCCTTTTTGCGGGCCAAAAACCGCGGACGCGCCGTTCGGGCCGACGAGCGGATTGTCCACATCGCACGCGATTTCGAAGCGGCATGACACGAGCCGGGAATCGAGCGTAGTGGCATCGATATGCGCAAGCGCCGCGAGTGCGCCGCCGCCGCGGCCGACCTCCCGGCCATCGGCATCGGTCAGTTTCGCGCCGAGCGCCTGCAGCATGCCGGCGCCGCCGTCATTGGTCGCGCTCCCGCCAATGCCGACGATGAATCGCCGCGCGCCGTCGTCGAGCGCCGCGCGAATCAGCTCGCCGGTGCCGCGGCTCGACGTGACGAGCGGATTTCGCTCCATCGATGCGACGAGATGCAGGCCGCTCGCGGCCGCCATTTCGATGACGGCCGTGCCGTCGCTCAGCATGCCGTAAGCGGCCTCGACCTGCCGGCCGAGCGGGTCCTCGACCATGGCGCTGCGGCGGTCCCCGCCGACGGCGGCGATCAACGCATCCACCGTGCCCTCGCCGCCGTCCGCGATCGGCAGGCACAGGTACGCCGCGTCGGCGAATATCTCGCGGAAACCGGCCTCGATCTGTCGGGCCACGTCGACGGCGCTCAGGCTTTCCTTGAAGGAATCGGGTGCGATAACTATTTTCATTTAGGTATCCTCATGCATTGCCGGGAGCGGCAGGCAGGATCGCGCGCTGTGCGCGCGACGCGGCGCCGTCTTCAGCGGTTGACCTGGCTGGCCGGCGTTCGCATGACAAGCACGAAGCCGACCACCATCGCGCTAGACAGCAGATAGAGCGCGATATCGGTCCGATGCGTGGCATCCTTGATCCAGCCAACGATGTAGGGGCTCACGAAACCCGCGATCTGCCCGAGCGAATTGATGAGGGCGACGCCGCCCGCCGCGGCCGAGCCGGCCAGTGCCGCCGTCGACAGCGGCCAGAACATCGCGAGCGCGGTCAGCGCGCCGGATGTCGCGAGTGTCAGGCCGATCATCGCAGGGGCGACCTGTCCGTCGAACTGGGCAGCGATCAGCAGGCCGGCAACACCGATTGCCATCGGCACACTCAGATGCCAGCGGCGTTCCCGGCGCGCATCCGCCGATCGTCCGACGACGATCATCGCGATCGCAGCGAACAGATACGGAACCGCGCTCAGCCAGCCGACCATGCCGTCGCTGCCGATCCCGAGCGATTTGATGATGGACGGCAGCCAGAAATTGATCGCGTACACGCCCATCTGAATGCTGAAGTACACGAGACCGAACTTCCAGACCGCGACGTTGCACAAGACGTCGCGCACCGGCGTAGCGTATTGCGGCTTGCCGGCGGCCGTCCCGTGCGCCGCGGCATCGTCTGCCAGCGCCCGTGCGAGCGCGGATTTCTCGCCTTCGGTCAACCACGTGGCGTCATCGATCCGGTCCTGCAGCAAAAAAAACACGGCGATACCGAGCAGCACGGTCGGCGCACCCTGCAGCAGAAAGAGCCATTGCCAGGCGGCGAGCCCGCTCTGCCCGTCCGCGAAATGCGTGAGCATCCAGCCCGACAGCGGGCCGCCGAGCACCCCGGAAATCGGAATCGCCGACATGAAGAGTGCAATCGCACGGCCGCGACGCGCCGCCGGATACCACTGCGTCAGAAAGAGCACCATGCCGGGAAAGAACCCCGCCTCGGCGATACCCGTCAGAAATCGCAGCGCGTAGAACGATTCAGGGGTTTTCGCGAGCAGCAGCGAGGCGGAAAGCGTTCCCCACAGACACATGATGATCGCGATCCAGATACGCGCGCCGACGCGCCTGAGTATCAGGTTGCTCGGTACGCCGGCCAGCACGTAACCGATGAAGAAGATGCCCGCGCCCAAGCCATAAGCGGTCTCGCTCATCTTGAGATCGCTGAGCATTTGCAGCTTCGCGAACCCGACGTTGACCCGGTCGAGGTAGTTGAACAGATAACAGATGAAGATCAGCGGAATCAGGCGTGAAGTGACCTTCCGATAACCGCTGTTCAATGCGTCGGTTGCGAGGGGCGCGGTGGCGGGGGCAATGCCCATGCGTGTCTCCGGATATTGGATATTTTGATCTACGCATGGTACGCAGTCCGCTCGGCCGACTCATTGTAAAAATGCACGATTTTTTGTGAAATCGTACACAGCTTTATGGGCAAATATCCAAAACATCCCGGGCTGAAGCCGTGTCGACAACCAGCGCTCCCCGGACGGCAAATGCATCCGGCCCGATGATTCCGGGTCGCCGCAAGCCGCGCGGCATCAAGCGGCCGGTGCAAGCTGCCGCCCTCGCCCATAAACGCTCATCAACCCGAAGCTCACGACAAAGCTCACGCCCCCCACCATCAACAGCCCCGCCTCGCCGAACACCGGCAACGCATTATTCAACGCCCCCGTCACCACCCACGCCACGGCCATCACCGATCCCGCGACCCCGAGCGCCCATCCCTGCCGCGCTTCCGGCACCGCGTCGGAAAACGCCGTATACATCATCGTGTACGCCACCATATCGAAGCAGCCGACGAACGCCCCCAGCACCCACTGCGGCCACACCCCCGGCACCAGCGACGCCCCGATCTGCGCCACGCCGGCAATCAGCAACCCGGCCCGCGCGATGTCGATCACACCCCACACCCGCAGCATCAACCTCACCACCACCATCAGCCCGATCACGAAGCACGCGCCGATCATCCCGCTGAACAACCCGAGTTCGTGGCTCGCGTAATGAAACCGCGATTGCAGCAGTTGCATGACCGTCTGCAGATACAGTCCATAGCCCACCTGCATCAGGAAAAACACTGCCGACAGAAGCGCGATTTCCCGATGTCGCGCAGCCTCCACGATGATCTTGAGCGGCAACAGCACATCGACCCGCGCGGAACCCGACGCCGCGACCGGATCGCGGTACGTCGCCCAGGTCCAGATCCCGCACCCCAGCGCCAACACCGCCACGGCGATGAACGGCGTGCCATACCCGAACCACGGTACGATCGACGCATCCGACGCCACGCCGCCCAACACCGGCCCGACGATCACCCCGGCGCTGAACGCGATCGACATCACGCTCATGTTGCGCGCCTTGTCCTCCGGCGTGCTCACGTCGACGATCGCGGCCTGCGCGATGCCCTGGCAGCCCGCCATCAAACCGCTCAGTCCACGCCCCAGCAACAGCAGCCAAAGGCTGGGAAGCACCGCTCCCAGCGCCATCATGAGGTAGCTCGCCGACAGCCCCAGCACGCACAGCAGCAGGATCCTGCGCCGCCCGAACCCATCCGACAACGCGCCCATCAACGACGAGCCGAAGAACATGAAGAACGGATAGACGCCGTAACCGAGCCCGAGACAAAAATTACGCCAGGCCGGCGCGGCATCCGGCGGCAACAGGCTCGAATGCGGATCCCCGAACAGCGCGGACATCATCGGGTACACGAGACCAAAACCCATCGCGTCGATCGCGATGGCCAACAAACACGGACCGAGCCGTCGTAAATCAAGCGTTGCCATCCGGAGCACCTGTCGTCATGAGTCGAGATGCGCACAGCCTAAGCACCGCGCCCTCCGCCCGGTAGGCATCCCAAGCCGATTTGACTCATCGGCAAAACTGATACGATCGCGCGCATGGACCTTCTATCAGCCATGCGCATCTTCGTGCGCGTCGTCGAGCGCGGCAGCATGTCGGCCGCGGCGCGCGACCTCGGCATCGGCCAGCCGGCCGTCAGCGAACGCATCGAAAAACTCGAACGGCATCTCGGCGCGCGCCTGCTCAGGCGCAGCACCCGAGCGGTGTCCTGCACCGATGCGGGCGCGCGTTTCTACGAACGCAGCAGGATCGTGCTGGCGGCCGCGCAAGATGCGCAGGACGCGGTCGCGCGCGACCAGCGTGCAGTGCGCGGCACGCTGCGGCTCGCCGCGCCGCAAGGTCTCGGGGAAGCGGTCTTGCCCGCGCTGCTGACCCGCCTGCGCGAACGTCATCCGGAACTCGACGTCGATCTCGTGCTGAACGACCGCGTGGTCGATCCGGTCACGGAAGGCGTCGACCTGTCGCTGCGGCTCGGCGAGCCCGGCGTCGGCAATGTCGTCGCGCGCCGTCTCGGCGAGGTGCGGCGCGTGCTCGTCGCCTCACCCGCCTATCTCGAACGCCACGACGCGCCCACGACGCCGCAAGCGCTCGTCGCGCATCCCTTCGCGCGCGTGGCCGGCCTGTTCAGCGACCAGCAATTGCCGCTCGTCGATGCCAGCGGCAAGCTCGTCCAGGCGCGCCTGAATGTCGCGTGGAATGCGAGCCACTGGCGGCCAGTCCAGGAATGGATCCTCGCGGGCGCAGCGATCGGCGTGCTGCAGGCGCCCGTTTGCGCGGCGGCGCTCGCCGCCGGTACGCTCGTGCCGCTGCTGCCCGGCTACACGGTGCCGGGCTTCGCGCTGCATGCGCTCTATCCGGCCGCTCGCCCGATCCCGGCCAAGACGCGCGCGGCGCTCGCGCTGCTGGAAAATCATCTGCCCGCCATGCTCGGCTGAACCGTGATGCGGAGCGAGGTCGGCAACGCGTCCACGCGCACCACTGAAGATCCTTGCACGTACAACCATCCGACCAGGCGTCATCATGACAGCGCCCGCCTGTCATGGCGCGTGGTTCGCGCCCGCCGCCCATGCCCCGCGAGAGCACCGCCCACGCGATCGTCACGCGTCGACGCAAATCGCCACCTTTTCGCGCGGCTGCCGCCGTTGCTCGCGCACGATCGAAACGCCCGGAAGGATGAGCGTGTCCTGCGCATTCCTCGTTCACGCGTCTTACCCCTGCCGTAAAGAACCCCGCCGCACCGCCGATAACAGGAGTGCGCGCCCACGCGCCATGCGCCGGTACTCGATCGCGCCGCGCGCTGCCATCTCATTCCTTGCCTGCCTCCTCCCGCCGGACGACGCACCGCCCCCGCTTTATCCAAAATTCCAGAACACCCTAAAGGCAAGTCTGTAAATCAGACTAGGCCTATATATCAGCACATCGGAAGCCACTAGATTTCGTCTGGTCCTGTCCGCCCCTACCCGACACGCACGTGCGGGCCGGGTTCGCGGCGAACGCGCGGGCATCGCGCGCCGGCCGCAGCGTTGCACCACGTCGGATCGTGTGCGTCATTCATCTCCATTCGACTCGAAAAGGCTTCTCATGAATCCGTTGAAAATTGCCACGCGGCTCACGTTGTTGATCACCCTGCTGTCCGTGTTGCTGTTGCTGATCGGCAGCTTCGGCCTGTGGGGCGTCCAGAAGACCGAGGCGGCGCTGGAAAGCGTCTACAGCGACCGGCTGGAGCCCACCCGGCAGCTTGCGGAAATCAGCGATCGCCTGATGCGCGACCGGCTCGCGCTCGCCTCCGCCGCGCTGACGCCGGACCCGGCCGCGATCGCGGCCAGCATTGCGATCGTGGAGGAAAACGTCGTCGCGTCGAACCGCCTGTGGCTCGCCTACCAGGCCACTCGTCTCACCCCGCAGGAACAACAGCTCGCGCGGCAGTTCGCCGCCGCGCGCCAGCAATTCACCGAGCGCGGCCTGCAGCCGGTCGTCGCCGCGCTGCGCGCGAACCAGAGCGACGAGGCGCGCCGTATCGTGGTCGAGCAGTTGCGCCCGCTGTTCCAGCCGGTGCGCGCGAGCAACGAAGCGCTGCAGAAGCTGCAGGAAAGCGAGGCGCGACTCGAATTCGGCGCGGCCCGCGCACGTTACGAGACGATGCGCCTCGTGTTCCTGTTCGTGATCCTGGCCGGCGTGGCGATCGCCGTCGCGCTCGGCCTGTGGATCACGCGTTCGATCGGCCGCGAACTCGGCGCGGAACCCGGCGAGGCCGCGGCGCTCGCGCGCCGGGTCGCGTCCGGCGATCTCAGCGTGCATATCACGCTGAAGCGCGGCGACCGCGACAGCCTGATGGCGCAGCTCGAAACGATGCAGACGAGCCTCGCCGGCATCGTCGGACGGATGCGGCTGAACGCGCAGAACGTCGCGACCGCGAGCGCGCAGATCGCGCAGGGCAACCTCGATCTGAGCCAGCGCACCGAGGAACAGGCGAGCGCGCTCGAACAGACCTCGGCGACGATGGAACAGCTGAGTTCCACGGTCCGGCAGAACGCGGACAACGCGAAGCAGGCGAACCAGCTGGCGATCAGCGCATGCACGATCTCGACCGAGGGCGGCACGGTGGTCGATCAGGTGGTCGGCACGATGAAGCAGATCAACGGCAGCTCCGCGCGGATCGCCGACATCGTCGGCATCATCGAGGGCATCGCGTTCCAGACCAACATCCTGGCGCTGAACGCCGCCGTCGAGGCTGCGCGCGCCGGCGAAGAAGGCCGCGGTTTCGCAGTGGTGGCGGGCGAGGTGCGCAATCTCGCGCAGCGCAGCGCCGACGCCGCCAAGGAGGTCAAGCAGTTGATCAACGCGAGCATCGAGCGCGTCGTGCACGGCGGCGCGCTGGTCGATCAGGCGGGCTCGACGATGCGCGACATCGTCGGGTCGATCGCGCGCGTCACCGACCTGATGGGCGAGATCAGCGCGGCGAGCACCCAGCAGAGCGTCGGCGTCGCGCAGATCGGACAGGCCGTGACCCAGATGGATCAGGCGACCCAGCAGAATGCCGCGCTCGTGGAGCAATGCGCAGCCGCGGCCGAGAACCTCAGGGAGCAGGCACGCGACATGCTCGCGGCCGTCGAGATCTTCAAGCTCGCGGCGGCGCCCGATGGGTTCACGCCCAGCGCGCCGACGCCCCGGCATCCGGCGCGGGCGGTGTTGACGCCGGAGTGCGCGGCGGCGTGAGCGCCGGTGGGACTATCATCACGCCATTCCGTCCACTCCCGACGCCTGCCCCATGCCTTCAACGCACGCCTCACGACGTATCGAATTGGTCCCGATGGACGACGCCGCGTTCGCGACCTACCGCGCCGACACGCTGAACCACTACGCCGCCGACACGCTGCGCGCGGACGGCGGCACCGCGGAGGAAGCCGCCGCACGCGAAGAGGAAGCCTTGCTCAAACTGCTGCCCGACGGCGTCCGGACGCCGTCGCAGCACCTGTTCGTGCTGGTCGATCCGGAGGCGGACAAGCCGGTCGGGTATTTATGGCTGGGACGGACCCGGACCCCGCGCGGTGAGTCCGGATTCATCTACGATCTGTTCGTGCAGCCGAACTGTCGCGGCAGCGGCTACGGCACGCTGGCGCTGCACGCCGCCGAGGCGTGGGCGCGCGACGCCGGCCTGCGGCAGCTCGGCCTCCATACGTTCGGCCATAACGAAGGTGCATTGCGCCTGTACGGCCGGCTCGGCTATCAGGCCACGCACGTGCAGATGTCCAAGCCGCTCGACGATTGAGCCGCGTCATCGCTGCCTGCACAGACGGCGCGCACCGCGCGTCAATCGTCCGCCGCCGGCCGCTCTTCCACGACACGCGCCAATTCCGCGCCATACCGCACCTGGACGAGATGCGCGCCGCCGATCGCAACCGGCGCCGATGCGCCGTCGGGCGAGAAACCCAGCTGACGATAGAACGCGATCGCCTGGGCGTTGCCCTCCAGCACCCACAACGACACACGCGTATAGCCGGCCTCGCGCAGCGCAGCGCACGCCCGTGCCGCGAGACCTGCGCCGATGCCTTGCCGCCACGCGTCCGGCCGCACGTACAGCGCTTCGATTTCGCCCCAGGCTGCGTCCAGGTCCTCGTCGCGACTCGCACCGAACGACACCCAGCCCGCGAGCGCCCCGCCCTGCGCCCGCGCGAGCACGACGCGCGTACGGCCGTCGCGCAGCAGCGCGCGCCATCCCTGCGCGCGCTTCTCGATCGACAGCGCCGCCAGGAACTCGGCCGGCAGCAGTTCCCGGTAGGCCGCCTGCCATGACGCGACATGCACCGCGGCGATCTCCTCCGCCGCTTCGGGGGTAGCGTCGCAAAGGATCATGATCGCCCTCCACCCGCGCCGCCGCTGAAGACTTGCTCGACCTGTGCAAGCCGCGCAAGGCGCACCCCAGGCCCGCGAAAATCGCCTGTATTGTCCATCCCGAATCCCTCTTCTCTTCAACAGGAACGAAACCCGACCGCACCCGCCAACAAAAAGGCCCCGGCGGTTTCCGTCGGGGCCTTGCAGGCAACGAAGCCTTGGCGTGCGTCTAGCGCGCGCCCATCCCCGGC
>NZ_JAAGNW010000131.1:10565-11600 GCF_010645215.1 Burkholderia multivorans
CGCTAGGGGCACGGCGGGCACGAGGATGAAAATGGCTGGGCGCATGAACTCGAATGTGCCCCCAAGCCCGCGCGAGTGTCAATGGCCGCCGGTCGCCTCCCGAATCGACAACCCTCCCCGATTCGCCGACAATCGCCCCATCATCGTTCCGCTTGCCCGCTACCGATGCACATCAGGACCGAGGATCCCGCGCAACCCGAAATCGTCGCGCTGCTCGAACGCGGCGAAGCGGAATCCGCGCGCCTGTATCCGGCGGAAAGCAATCATCACCTGCCGCTCGACGCGCTGCGCGCCGCCCACGTCCGCTTCCATGTCGCCCGCGACGGGCACGGCCACGCGATCGGCACCGGCGCGCTCGTGCTGCACGGCGCATGGGCCGAGGTCAAACGGATCTGGGTGGAGCCGCATACGCGCGGCCGGAGCCTGTCGAAGGCGATCCTGCATGCGCTGGAGGCCGATGCCCGCCGGCACGGCGTGCGCGTGCTGCGGCTCGAAACCGGCATCCACAGCCATGCCGCGCTGCGGCTCTATCGCACCGCGGGCTTCGTCGAACGCCCGCCGTTCGCCGACTACCGGCCCGACCGGCTCAGCGTCTTCATGGAAAAACACCTGTAGCGTCCGGCGAGCGCCTCACGCTTCATTCCTGCGCGGCATGGCACACGGCTTCCACCCGGTTGCCGGCGGGATCGAACAGGAACGCCGCGTAATAGCCGTCGTGATAGTGCGCGCGCAGGCCCGGTTCGCCGTCCGAGCGCCCGCCCGTGGCGAGACCCGCCGCAAAGAATGCGTCGACCTGCGCGCGGGTCGCCGCCTTGAAGCACCAATGCCGCCGGCTCGCGCCGACGACGGCCGGATCCAGATAAACGGCAAGACAGGTCGATACGGTGTCGCGCGCATGGCAGCGCGCGCCATAGCCCAAGGCGTCGGCGCGATCGTAGACCTTGTCGGCCCCGAGCGCGGCCATGATCGCGTCGTAGAACGGCCGGGCCGCATCGAGATCGGGCGCGACCGTGCCCGCCAGCGCATAGGCCACGA
>NZ_JAAGNW010000131.1:11610-19461 GCF_010645215.1 Burkholderia multivorans
ATCGCGCGGGGATCCGGCGCCGCGCCGATTCTACAAGCCAACGACGCCGGACGCTCCCCACCCGCGCCATCCCCGCGGTGTCCGCACGCGCCATCGGCGCACGACATGTCGCCGCGGCCCCAGGCAAGCCCCCTTCATCCCGCAACGACAAAACAAAAACGCCGGATAACCGGCGTTTCAGAAACCGCGGACGCCGGACGCGCACGCAAACCGCGCCCCGGCCTCCTTCAGACATCCGCATCGCAAACGGCGCATCACGCCGCCCGCGACACGCCCCGTCCTCAATAATCGCGACGATGGTGACGGCGGTGCTTGCCCTTGTAATGGCCGCGCGCGCGATCTTCCTCATAGGAATTCGACCGCGACACGTTGCCGCCGAGCGCCGCGCCCGCGCCGCCGCCTACCGCCGCGCCGACGAGGCCGCCCGTGCGCCCGCCCATCGCGTTGCCCGCGGCCGTGCCCGCGCCGCCGCCCAGTGCGCCGCCGATGATTGCGCCCGTGCGCTCGCGACGGTTCGCCGTCACCGCACCGCCCGCGCCGCCACCTACCGCGCCGCCGATCACGGCGCCCGTGCTGCCGCCCACCGCGCCGCCGAGCGCCGCGCCGGCGACACCGCCGAGCGCGCCGCCAAGCGCATTGTTCATATCGCCGCCGGCCAGCGCCGGCACCGACGCAGCTGCGGCCAGCGCCGCGACAGCAAGGATCTGGATGAATTTCTTCGACATCGAACGGCCTTTATTCAGGGGATGAAAACGACCGCGAGTATAGCGAAGCGCCGCAGGTTATTTGTCATTTCCCGGATCGGGCTTTGTAAGATGTGTAACGGAACCGATACAGGTCCCCGACGATCCCCTTGCAGGATCGCTGCACGCCCTCAGGCGCCACCCGACGCTACCCGGCGGCCACCGGCTCGACCGTCACGCCGACCGTCAGCACCTGGCCCGCGCCGCCGCCGCGGATCACGCCCCGCAGCGGCGTCACGTCCGCATAATCGCGGCCGACCGACAGCATCACGTAGTCGTCGCCGGGCGCGCGATCGTTGGTCGGATCGAGCTGCAGCCAGCCGCGGTCCTCGGGCCACGCCGGGTCGTACACCTCGACCCACGCATGCGACGCGTCCGCGCCGATCAGGCGCGGCTGCCCCGGCGGCGGCTCGGTCAGCAGATAGCCGCTCACGTAGCGCGCGGGCAGCCCGAGCGAGCGCAGCGCGCCGATCATCACGTGCGCGAAGTCCTGACACACGCCGCACCCGAGCCGCAGCGCGTCGAGTGCGGTGGTCGACACGTCGGTGCTGTCCGGCACGTACGCGAACTCCGCATGGATGCGCTGCATCAGTTCCCACGCGGCCTGCACGAACGGCCGGCCCGGCGTGAAGCTCACCGCGCCGTAGGCGGCCAGCGCCGGATCGCACGCCACCTGCGGCGACGCGAACACGAATTCGCTCGCCGGGTCGTACGCGCGCCCCGCGCGGTAGCTGAGCCGCTCGCGCACGGCCTCCCACGTACTCGCCTGCCCCGCCGTCGGCTGCGCGATCGCGGGCGGCGGCTCGCCGCGACGTCCCGCCGACAGCGCGGGCGCGCGGGTCCGCACCAGGCTGCGGCTGCGCACCGCGAGTTCGTCGTGCGGCTGGTCGAGCGCGAACGAGGTGCGCTGGTTGCCGAACGAATCGGTGTCGCTGCTCATGCCGCGCGGCGTCGGCGCGATCTCCAATGCGAAATCCAGCACCCGCTGCCGCGCGGTGTCGAGCGGCCTCAGGCGCGCCTGATGCTGCGCCGATTCCACCCGCGCGGCATAGCGGTAGCGCGTGTCGTGCGTGACGCGCAGCAGGCGGGACGGCGCGTCGTATTCCGCCGCGCCGGGCCCGCGGTCGTCGGCTCCGCTCATCCCCATAGCGCCCTGCCCGCGTCCAGTGCATGACTGAAATAGCGTTCGCCGATCCGGTCCGACAGGATCCGCACCGCCTTCACGCTCGCCTCCAGCCGCGCGATCAGTTGCGGATGATTCCCCGCCTCGTCCACTTCGCACAGCGTGGCGAGCGGCCAGCCGCTGATCTCCGGAATGCCTTCCGCCAGTTCCGACAATGCATAGCCCTCGCCGCGCTCGACTTTTTCGAGGCGGCCGCGCAGCGACTGCGCGACCCAGGCCAGCGCGCGCGGATTGTCCGTGTCGAGCACCAGCAGCGCGAGCAGCGGCGCGACGTCGAAGCAGCGCTGGAAGCGCGAACGGAACGTGATCGAGCTGTCGAACAGCTCCAGCACCAGTTCGAAGCCGTCCTGCTTGAGCACCGCGTGATCCTCGAACGCGCGCCGGAGCACGCCGGCCAGGAAATCGAGCCGCTCGATCTGGCGGCCGATCGTCAGGAGCCGCCAGCCGTCGTCGCGCGTCATGTTGTCGGTCTGCGCGCCGGTGATCGCGGACAGCAGCAGGTTCAGACGTTCGAGCAATTGCAGTGCGCCGTTGCCGAGCTGATCCTCGGGCTCGATGTCGTCCGCGTCGCCGACCTCGAACAGTTGCGTCGCGTCGTCGATCAGGCGCCATTGCTCGCGCGACAGCCGCTCGCGGATCGCCGCGGCCGCGCCGCGCATCCCGAACAGGCACGAGGCGATGCCCGCATTGCGCCCGGCCCGCGTCGTCAGCGCACGCACCAGCGCCTGCTGGAACGCCTGCGGCGCTTCGGCCGCCGCCGGCGTATCGAACGGCAGCAAGCCGTGCACGCGGCACAGCGCGTCGAGCAGATGCAGGTGCGCGAGGCTTTCCACGTCGTCCTCGCCGCGCAGACGTTCGAGCGCCGCGCGCGCGAGCCGCGCGAGATTGATCGCGCGCTCCGTGTAACGGCCCAGCCAGAACAGGTTCTCCGCCGCGCGGCTCGCGATCGCGCGCGGCCGGCCGACCAGATCGTCGGGGCCGAGATGGGTCTGCAGCAAGGTGGTCGCGTCGACCGGCCCGTCGGTCATCACCCACGCGTCGACGCTGCTGCCGCCGTGCGGCATCGGCGCGTTGAACAGCGCCTCGCGCGTGCCCACGCGCGCGAGGCCGCCCGGCAGGACGCGCCAGGTACGCGCGCCGTCGACCAGCGCGAACACGCGCAGCAGCAGCGGGCGCGGCACGATGCGCGCGCCGCCGTCGCCGGCCTGCGCGCGGCCGGGCCAGGTGGGCGCCTGCGACAGCGGCAGGTCGGCCTGGACCGTGTAATGCGCGGGTTGTTCGGCGATCCGCGCGCGCCACGCCGCCAGCTCGGCCGGCGCGAGCCGCGCGCCGAACACCGGCTCGAAGCTCCCGCCCGCCTGCACGCCGGCCGGAAAGGTCGGCCGGATCACCGCGCGCGCGAGCTGCGACAGCGCCTCCGCGCACGCGGCCGGCTCGCCGCACCACCACGATGCCACCGCCGGCAGGCTCAGCGTTTCGCCCAGCAGGCTCTCGGCCAGGCGCGGCAGGAATCCCAGCACGCCCGGCGACTCCAGGAAGCCGGAGCCCGGCAGGTTCGCCACCAGCACGTTGCGCGCGCGCACGGCCTGCAGCAGGCCCGGCACGCCCAGCAGCGAATCGGCGCGCAGTTCGAGCGGATCGAGCCATTCGTCCTCGACGCGCCGCAGGATCCCGTGCACCGGCTCCAGCCCGCTCAGCGTCTTCAGGTACACGTGGTTGTCGCGGGCGGTCAGGTCGCCGCCCTCGACCAGCGTAAGTCCCAGGTAGCGCGCGAGATACGCATGCTCGAAATAGGTGGCCGCGTGCGGACCGGACGTCAGCAATACGATCCGCGCGTTCTTGCCGGCCGGGCTCAGCTCCTGCAGGCTGCGCAGCAGCGCGCGATAGCTCGCCGCGAGCCGTTGCACGCGCAGGCCGCGAAACGCGCGCGGAAACAGCCGCGACACGATCACGCGATTCTCGAGCAGGTAGCCGAGCCCCGTCGGCCCCTGGGTGTGCTGCGCCATCAGGCGCCACTGGCCGTCCGGCCCGCGCGCGAGATCGAACGCGGCGACGTGCAGCCAGGTATCGCCCGGCGCGCGCGTGCCGCACATCGGCCGCAGGTAGCCCGGATGGCCCGTCACCAGCGACGGCGGCAACAGGCCGCGCCGCAGCACCGTCTGCTCGCCGTAGATGTCGCCCAGGATCGCGTTCAGCAGGCGCACGCGCTGCAGCACGCCGCGCTCGATCGTCTTCCAGTCGCGCTGCGTCAGGATCTGCGGCAGCAGGTCGAGCGACCACGGCCGCGGCGCGGCATCGTCGGGGCCGTGCGGCTGATAGGCCAGACCGTTCTCGCGCATGCGGCGCGCGAGCGCGTCGGCGCGGCGGTCGAGGTCGGCGAAGCCGACGCTGCCCAGCTGGGTGAAGAATGCGCGCCACGCAGGCGCGAGCGCATCGCCGGACCCCGCCGCGCTGCCGCGCAGCTCGTCGTAGCTGCCGGCGCTCGCGTGCGCCGCAAGGGCCGCGCCCAGCGCGGCGGCGTCCGCGCCGCTGTCGAACAGCGAATGCATCGTGTCGGCGGCGCTCAGATCATCGGAGGAAAGAGGAGGCACGATATCGGCTCGTCAGGCACGGGCAACCCGGCGCGCCCGCATCGCGGCTGGCGCGGCGTGCCCGTTCAGCGCGCATCCTATCATCCTGCGGCCCTCCTGCTTCCTGCTCGCGTCCCGTGCCGCCCGCCGCATGGCGCCTCGCCCCCGCGCGCCGCTCAGACCAGCTCCGGCGCCTGCGCGACACTGATCTCGACGCCCGTGAGCCGCGCGCCGATCCCATGGACCGGCAGCGCGTCGCGCTGGTCGAGGCCCGTCGCGATGCGGACGTAGCGTTCGTCCGGGCAGCGGTTCATGAACGGATCGAAACCGACCCAGCCCAGCCCGTCGACATAGGCCTCCGCCCACGCATGGCCCGACGGCGGCGACCCGACGGCCGCGTCGCGCGGCGCGTCCGCCTGCCGCTCCGCACCGCCCCCGCGCGCGGCGACGGGCGACGCCTCGTACGCCATCTGCTGCGCCTGCTGCGCCACGCCGACCGCCTGCAAGGCCTCGGCGATGCGCTGCAAAGGCGCGTCGGTCAGCAGATAGCCCGACACGTAGCGCGCCGGAATCCCCAGCGCGCGCGCCGCCGCGATGAACGCATGCGCGTGGTCGCGGCTCGCGCCCGCGCCGGTGCGCAGCACGGTCTCCGCGTCGTCCGCGGTCTCGCCCTCGCCCGGCGTGTAGACAACCCGGCCGTGCACCTCGGTCATCAGCCAGTGCAGCGCATCGAGGCTGTGCGGCTCGATCGGCAATTCGGCCGCGAGCGCGCGCACCGCATCCCCCGCCTGGGTCAGCTCGGTCTCGCGCTCGAACACCCACGGCGGCGCATAACCGTCGACCGGCCCGACGATGCCCGCACGATCCCGGGTCTCGACCACGCCGGCCGCGATCACCACGATTCCGGCGCGGTCGCGCTCGCGGCGCACCAGGTCGACGCGGTTGCCGAGGCCGTCCGAGTACGACAGCGTCGGCTCCATGCCGTCGACCGTCACCTGCCAGGCGCGCACGGTCTGGCCGGGGCCGCTCTGCGGTCGCAGCCGCAGGCGCTGCAGCGCATAGGCGGCGGATTCGTCGAAGCTGAAGCGCGAGATATGGCGGATCGCAAGTCGCATGATGGCTCTCAGTCGAAGTTGTAGGCGTCGGCGATTTCGAGGCCGAGGCTGTTGTTCCGGGTGATGAAATCGGTCAGGAATTCGTGCAGGCCGTGCTTGAAGATCCGCTCGACCGTGCTGTCGTCGAGCGTCTGCCGGATCAGCGCCGCCGTCTCGTGGCAGCGGTGCGTGACGCCGTAGTCCTTCGCGAGATGGCCGAGGCTCGTCACGATCCGCCCGGACGAGAACCGCAGCGAGCGCGGCATCCGGTCGTTCAGGATCAGGTAGTCGGCGATGTTGAGCGGCCGGTACTGCACGTCGTAGACCCAGCGATACGAGCGGTGCGCGGCGACCGAGCGCAGGATCGACTCCCACTGGTAGTTGTCGAGGATCGTGCCGACGTGCGACACCGACGGCAGCAGCAGGTGGTACTTCACGTCGAGGATCCGCGCGGTGTTGTCGGCGCGCTCGACGAACGCGCCGAGCTGCGCGAAATCGAAGATCTCGTTGCGCAGCATCGTGCTGTAGAAGCTGCCGATGATCAGCGCGGTCTCGCGCTTGATCTCGTCGAGCAGCGCCGGCAGGCCGCTCGGCGCGATCGGCGGCGCCAGCGCGCGCGTCAGGCAGTGCCATGCGGTGTTCACGCTCTCCCACGCCTCGCGGGTCAGCGCGGTGCGCACCATGCGCGCGTTCGAGCGCGCGTACTCGACGCACGACAGCACGCTCGACGGATTGTCGCGATCGCGCAGCAGGTAGTCGGCGACGCTGTCCGCCGCATAGACCTCGTGTTTTTGCCGGTAGCCGTGATCGGCGCCGGAGCTGACCAGCACCGACGACCATTCCGCGGGCGCGTCCGCGCTGCGCGTGAGCGCCATCCGCAATCCCGCATCGACGATCCGCGCGGTGTTCTCCGCGCGCTCGATATAGCGGAACATCCAGTACAGGCCGCTTGCCGTCCGTCCGAGAAGCATGTGGGTCCACTCCGATCGTTGTGCCGCGCGCGCCGTCAGTCGGCGAGCACCCAGGTGTCCTTGGTCCCGCCGCCCTGGCTCGAATTGACGACGAGCGAGCCCTCCTTCAGCGCGACCCGCGTGAGCCCGCCCGGCGTGATGCGGATCTGGTCCGACACCAGCACGAACGGCCGCAGGTCGACGTGGCGCGGCGCGAGCCCCTTCTCCGTCAGGATCGGCGTGGTCGACAGCGCGAGCGTGGGCTGCGCGATGTAGTTCGCGGGCCGCGCGCGCAGCTTCGCCGCGAACGCCTCGCACTCGGCGCGCGAGGCGGCCGGGCCGACCAGCATCCCGTAGCCGCCCGAGCCGTGCACCTCCTTGACCACCAGCTCGTGGAGATGCGCGAGCACGTAGCTCAGGCTGTCGGGCTCCGCGCAGCGCCAGGTCGGCACGTTCTCGAGCAGCGCCTTGCGCCCGGTGTAAAACTCGACGATCTCCGGCATGTACGAGTAGATCGCCTTGTCGTCGGCGATGCCCGTGCCGGGCGCATTCGCGATCGTCACCCCGCCCGCGCGATAGACGTCCATGATCCCCGCCACGCCGAGCGCCGAGTCGGGCCGGAACGTGAGCGGATCGAGAAACGCGTCGTCGAGCCGGCGGTACAGCACGTCGATGGGCCGGAAGCCCTCGGTGGTGCGCATCGCGACCCGGTCGCCGACCACCTGCAGATCACTGCCCTCGACCAGATGCACGCCCATCTGGTCGGCGAGGAATGCGTGCTCGTAGTACGCGGAGTTGTGGATGCCCGGCGTGAGCACCGCGATGGTCGGATTCGCGGCATTGCCGCCCGGCGGGCAGACGGCCGCGAGCGACTGGCGCAGCAGCTGCGGATAGGTCTCGACGGGCCGCACCTTGACCTGCTGGAACAGCTCGGGGAACAGCTGCATCATCGTCTCGCGATTCTCCAGCATGTATGACACGCCCGACGGCGTGCGCGCGTTGTCCTCCAGCACGTAGAACTGGTTTTCCGCGGTGCGGACGATGTCGACGCCGATGATGTGGGTGTAGACGTTGCCGGGCGGCCGGAAGTCGATCATCTCCGGCACGAATGCGCTGTTGCGCGCGATCAGGTGGCGCGGCACGATGCCCGCGCGCACGATCTCCTGGCGATGGTAGATGTCGTCGAGGAAGGCATTGAGCGCCATCACGCGCTGCTCGATCCCGAGCGACAGCCGGCTCCACTCCTGGCCGGAAATCACGCGCGGCACGATGTCGAACGGAATCAGCCGCTCGGCGGCCTCGGCATCGCCG
>NZ_JAAGNW010000132.1:0-2897 GCF_010645215.1 Burkholderia multivorans
GCCGACGGAACCCATGCCGCGGTACGACTTGTACTGGCGGCCTTGATACAGGAACACGTCGCCCGGCGATTCTTCCGTGCCGGCGAACATGCTGCCCATCATCACAGCGTTCGCGCCGGCGGCCAGCGCCTTCGACACGTCGCCCGAGAAGCGGATCCCGCCGTCGGCGATCACCGGCACGCCGGTGCCCTTGAGCGCAGCCGACACGTTCGCGATCGCGCTGATCTGCGGCACGCCGACGCCCGCCACGATCCGCGTCGTACAGATCGAGCCCGGGCCGATGCCGACCTTCACGCCGTCCGCGCCGTACTCGACGAGCGCCTTCGCGGCGGCGGCCGTCGCGATGTTGCCGCCGATCACCTCGACCTTCGGGAAATTCTGCTTGACCCAGCGCACGCGCTCGAGCACGCCCTTGCTGTGGCCGTGCGCCGTATCGACGACGATCACGTCGACGCCTGCCTGCACCAGCAGCTCGACGCGTTCTTCGTTGTCCGCACCGACGCCGACCGCCGCGCCCACGCGCAGCTTGCCGTGTTCGTCCTTGCACGCGTCCGGGTGCTCGGTCTGCTTCGTGATGTCCTTGACGGTCATCAGGCCGCGCAGTTCGAACGTGTCGTTCACGACCAGCACGCGCTCGAGGCGGTGGCTGTGCATCAGCGCCTTCGCTTCGGCGAGCGGCGTGCCTTCCTTGACCGTCACGAGCCGCTCGCGCGGCGTCATGATCGACTGGACGGCTTCGTCGAGACGGGTTTCGAAACGCAGGTCGCGGTTCGTCACGATGCCGACGAGCTGGGCGCCCTCGACGACCGGGAAACCGGAAATGCCGTGCTGGCGCGACAGCGCGATCACGTCGCGCACCTTCATCTGCGGCGGCACCGTGATCGGATCACGCACCACGCCCGACTCGAAACGCTTCACCTTCGCGACCTCGGCCGCCTGCTCGGCCGGCGTCAGGTTCTTGTGGACGATGCCGACGCCACCCTGCTGCGCCATCGCAATCGCGAATTATACGCGATGCGCGCCGGAATTTCACAACACGAACAACGGCTTAGCGGTTTTTTTCATGCCGGAGCCGCGCCGCGTTCGGTTCGCGCTTCAGGTCGTTTTCGCTCGGGTTTCGTTTTCAGGGCGCGAGCAACGCAGCCGAACATCGCGCCGCCGACGCCCCTCGTTCAGGTCCGAAAGTGCAGGATTCGACAAGACGACCGCCCACCGCGCCGCTATCATGCGCGCTCGAAATGGATTCTTGCGGAGTAGTCGATGCAGCGCGGCGTGGTGTATGGCGTATTGGCGGGAGCCCTGTGGGGCATGGTGTTCCTCGTGCCCCGGCTGCTCGCCGATTTCTCCCCGCTGCTGCTGAGCGCAGGGCGCTACGCGATGTACGGCGTGGTCGCGCTCGCCGTCGCGCTGCCGAACGCGCGCACCCTGCTCGCGCGCCTCACCCGCGCCGATCTCGTCGCGCTCGTGCAGCTCGCCGTGGTCGGCAACGTCGCCTACTACATGCTGCTGTCGGGCGCGGTCCACCTGATCGGCATCGCCCCGACCTCGCTCATCATCGGCGTGCTGCCCGTCACCGTGACGCTGGCGGGCCTCGGCGACCACGACGCGGTGCCGCTGCGGCGCCTCGCCGGGCCGCTTTCGCTCGTGATCGCGGGCATCGTCTGCATCAACGTCGACCTGTTCACGTCGGAAGCCGCGCACGCGACCACGCTCGCGCAGAAGCTCGCCGGCATGGCCTGCGCGGCGGGCGCGCTCGCGAGCTGGACCTGGTACGCGGTCGCGAACGCGCGCTACCTGCGCCGCCAGCCGCATTTCAGCGGCAACGAGTGGTCGGTGCTGTGGGGCGTCGTCACGGGGCTGGTCGGCGGCCTGCTCTGGCTGGCGATCCTCGCGCTGCCTGCGCACACGGTGCAGGCACCGCTGCCCGCCGCGCGCTGGGAATGGTTCTGGATCCTGAATCTCGGCCTCGCGATCGGCGCGTCCTGGCTCGGCAACGGGCTGTGGAACGCCGCGTCCAAGCGGCTGCCGCTCACGCTGTCCGGCCAGCTGATCGTGTTCGAGACCGTCTTCGCACTGTTTTATGCGTTCATTTACGATCACCGCCTGCCGCGCGTGCTGGAGCTGGCCGCGCTCGCGCTGCTGCTCGCCGGCGTGTACGCCTCGGTGCGCCGCCACGATCAGGCCTGCCGCGAGGCGGACAGCCTGGAAGCGAATCTGCCCGCGCACTGAGCGGGGCGCCATTCGTCAGACAAACGCCTCAGCGCAACAAAAAGGCCCCGCGGCGCGAGCCGGCGGGGCCTTCGTCCATCTGGGCGGCCATGCGGTGCAGCCTGGCCGGCCACACCTGGCCGGCCGCACCTACCGGGAATCCTTGTTCTGCCACTTGCGGCCCTCGATCGAGCCGGCGCGGCGGGTCTTGTCGACGCGCCGCTGGCGGGCCAGCTTCGGATCGACCACGAGCGGACGGTAGATCTCGATCCGGTCATGCGCGGCGAGCGGCGCGTCGAGCGGCGCGAGCTTGCCGAAAATGCCGGTTTTCCCGGCCGCGAGGTCGATGTCGGGATGGCGCGCGAGCACGCCGCTCGCGTCGATCGCGTCGCGCACGGTCGCGCCGTCGGGCACCTCGACGTCGATCAGCGTCTGCCGGTCGGGCAGCGCGTAGCACACCTGGACTGCGAGCATCGCCCTACCCCTTGCCGTAGCGCTGATCGGCGCGCTTCACGAACGAATCGACGAAGGTGTTCGCGATATGGCTGAACACCGGCCCGATCAGCTTCTCGAGCAGGATGTTCGAGAACTCGTAATGCAGCGCGAACTCGATCTTGCAGGCGTCGGCCCGCAGCGGCGTGAAGCGCCAGTAGCCGGTGAACTTGCGGAACGGCCCGTCGGCGAACTCC
>NZ_JAAGNW010000132.1:2907-6748 GCF_010645215.1 Burkholderia multivorans
CCATGTCGATGCGGGTCGGCCGCTGCTGGGTGTTGCGGGTGGCGAAGTGCTGCCGGATCCCCTTGAAGTTGATGTCGATCCGGGCTTCCATGCCGTTTTCGTCCTGGCGGCGGATCTCGATCCCCCCGCACCAAGGCAGGAAATTGGGGTAGTCGGCGACGTCGGTGACGAGGTCGAACATCTGTTCCACCGAGTGGCGGATCAATACGGTTTTCTGGACATCTGCCATAAATCGCGCGGCGTCGCTAAAGTAAAGACAGCGGGGCCGGACGCGGCGCATCCGGCTTTGCTAAAATTGCGATTTTAAACGAGTTGGGCGAATCCCTTCATGAGCATCATCGACAACAGAAAAGCCTTCTTCGACTATCAGGTCGAAGAACGCTACGAAGCGGGGCTCGTGCTCGAAGGATGGGAGGTCAAGGCGCTGCGCGCCGGACGCGGCCAGATCAAGGAAGGCTACGTGGTCGTGCGCAATGCCGAGATCTTCCTGATCGGCACGCACATCAGCCCCCTGCCCGAAGCCTCGACGCACATCACCCCCGATCCGGTGCGCACCCGCAAGCTGCTCCTGCACCGCGACGAGATCAAGAAACTGATCGGCAAGGTCGAGCAGCGCGGCTATACGCTCGTGCCGTTGAATTTCCACTACAAGGGCGGCCGCGTCAAATGCGAGATCGGCCTCGCGAAGGGCAAGAAGCTGCACGACAAGCGCGAGACCGAAAAGAAGCGCGACTGGGAGCGCGAAAAGGCGCGCATCATGCGCGCGGGCGTCTGACGGCCTCCATCCGAACCTGCGCGGCCCCGCGCCCCGCACAAGACAAACGGCCCGCTCAAGAGCGGGCCGTTCTCATTGCACAGCCACGCGGGCGCGCGCTCAGGTCTTGGCGGCCCCCGGCGCGGCGCGGTTGACGATCGTGAGCGCCGAGGCAATCGCGGTGCTCAGATCCGACATGTTGGACGGCACGATCAGCGTATTGCCCTGCTTCGCGAGATTGCCGAATGCGCCCACGTACTGTTCGGCGATCTTGAGGTTCACCGCGTCCATCCCGCCCTGCGACTGGATCGCCTGCGCGATCTTCTGGATCGCCTGGGCATTGGCCTCCGCGACCGCCAGGATCGCCGACGCCTGGCCCTGCGCCTGGTTGATCGCCGCCTGCCGCTCGCCTTCCGACTTCTGGATCGCTGCTTCGCGGCCGCCCGACGCGATGTTGATCTGCTCCTGCTTGCGCCCTTCCGAGGCCGCGATCAATGCCCGCTTCTCGCGCTCGGCCGTGATCTGCGCCTGCATCGCGTGCAGGATTTCCTTCGGCGGCGTCAGATCCTTGATCTCGTAGCGCAGCACCTTCACGCCCCAGTTCGCGGCCGCCTCGTCGAGCGCCGACACGATGCTGTGATTGATGAAATCGCGCTCCTCGAAGGTCTTGTCGAGTTCGAGCTTGCCGATCACCGAGCGCAGCATCGTCTGCGACAGCTGGGTGATCGCGAGCACGAAGTTGCTCGACCCGTACGACGCCTTCATCGGGTCCATCACCTGGAAGTACAGCACGCCGTCGACCTGCAGCTGGGTGTTGTCGCGCGTGATGCAGACCTGGCTCGGCACGTCGAGCGGGATTTCCTTCAGCACGTGGCGGTACGCGATCCGGTCGACGAACGGCAGCACGATGTTCAGGCCCGGCGACAGCGTCGCGTGATAGCGGCCGAAGCGTTCGAGCACCCATGCGTGCTGTTGCGGAACGATCTTGACCGTCTGCGACACGATCACGAACACGATGACGAGCAGCACCACCCAAATGATGAGCGAGTCCATGTAGTTAACCTCCAGTAGTGAACGTAGCGTGAATGCGGGGTGTCGGGTGCGTCAAACGGCGGGCTTCGCGGCGACGATCAGGCAGTTGCCGCGCACCGCGCGCACCTCGTAGAGGCGCCCGTCGTCGCGCTCGCCGGCGGCCAGCTCGACGTCCCACTGCGCGCCGCGATACTGCGCGCGGGCGTGGCGGTCGCGCCAGCCGTCGACGGCGATCGTCGCGCCGATGTCGAGGTTGACGTCGGGATTGCTCGACGCGTCGCGCTTCTGCTTGCGGCCGAGCCCCGAGCGCCGCAGCGCGATCACCGCGACCAGCGCGACGAGCGCCGCACACGCGAGCTGCCAGTGCGGCGAGCCGCCCGCGAGATGGGCAATCCCGCCCGCCGCGAAGCCGAGCGCGATCATCAACAGATAGAAGGTGCCGGACAGCAGCTCCGCGACGATGAACACGCCGGCCCCGATCCACCAAAACAGCTGGCCTGACAACATTTCAGCCTCCCAAAATGAAACACCCCGGTGTGTTACCGGGGTGTTTATAGCACGAAGCTTGCAATTTGCCTTCAATCAGATGGCGACAAACCGCCACCCGGTTGACGGTCCGCCGATTACTTCTTCGCCGCGGCCAGTGCCTGCCACGTAGCGATGATCGTATCCGGATTCAGCGAGATCGAGGCAATACCTTCTTCGGTCAGCCATTGCGCGAAGTCAGGGTGATCGGACGGGCCCTGGCCGCAGATGCCGACGTACTTGTTCTGCGCGCGGCACGCGTCGATCGCGCGCTTGAGCATGAACTTGACGGCCGGGTCGCGCTCGTCGAAGTCGACCGCGAGCAGCTCCATGCCGGAATCGCGATCGAGACCGAGCGTGAGCTGCGTGAGGTCGTTCGAGCCGATCGAGAAGCCGTCGAAATGCTCGAGGAACGCTTCCGCGAGGATCGCGTTCGACGGCACCTCGCACATCATCACGAGGCGCAGGCCGTTCTCGCCGCGCTTCAGGCCGTACTTCGCGAGCAGGCCGACCACGCGCTCCGCCTGCTTCACGGTCCGCACGAACGGCACCATGATCTCGACGTTGTCGAGGCCCATCTCGCCGCGCACGCGCTTGAGCGCCAGGCATTCCATCTCGAAGGCCGGGGCGAAATCCTCGGCGATGTAGCGCGACGCGCCGCGGAAGCCCAGCATCGGGTTTTCCTCGTCCGGCTCGTAGCGCGAACCGCCGATCAGCTTCTTGTACTCGTTCGACTTGAAGTCGGACAGGCGCACGATCACGGGCTTCGGATAGAACGCCGCGGCGATCGTCGCGATGCCTTCCGTGAGCTTGTCGACGTAGAACGCACGCGGCGACGCATGGCCGCGCGCGACGCTCTCGACCGCCTTCTTCAGATCCTGGTCGATGTTCGGGTACTCGAGGATCGCCTTCGGGTGGACGCCGATGTTGTTGTTGATGATGAACTCGAGGCGCGCCAGACCGACACCCGCGTTCGGCAGCTGCGAGAAATCGAAGGCGAGCTGCGGATTGCCGACGTTCATCATGATCTTCACCGGGATCGCCGGCAGTTCGCCGCGCTGCACCTCGGTGACTTCGGTCTCGAGCAGGCCGTCGTAGATCTTGCCTTCGTCGCCTTCCGAGCACGACACGGTGACGAGCGCGCCGTCCTTCAGCACGTCGGTCGCGTCGCCGCAGCCGACCACGGCCGGCACGCCCAGCTCGCGCGCGATGATCGCCGCGTGGCAGGTGCGGCCGCCGCGGTTCGTGACGATCGCGGAGGCGCGCTTCATCACCGGCTCCCAGTTCGGGTCGGTCATGTCGGCAACCAGCACGTCACCGGGCTGCACGCGCTCCATCTCGGACGGATCGTGGATCACCCGCACCGGGCCCGCGCCGATCTTCTGGCCGATCGCGCGACCGGTCGCGAGCACCTGCGACTGACCCTTGAGCTTGAAGCGCTGCTCGGCCTTGCCGGCCGCCTGGCTCTTCACCGTCTCGGGGCGCGCCTGCAGGATGAAGATCTTGCCGTCGCGGCCGTCCTTGCCCCAC
>NZ_JAAGNW010000132.1:6758-12479 GCF_010645215.1 Burkholderia multivorans
GTAGTGCTTCTCGATGATCACCGCGTACTTCGCCAGCTCGATCACGTCCTCGTCGGTGATCGAATAGCGGTTGCGCTGCTCGTGCGACACGTCGACCGTCTTCACGCGGCCCGGCTCGCCCGGCTGCGTGAACTCCATCTTGATCAGCTTCGAGCCGATCGAACGGCGGATGATCGGGTACTTGTCCTGCGCGAGCGTGGTCTTGAACACGTAGAACTCGTCCGGGTTCACCGCGCCCTGCACGACCGTCTCGCCGAGGCCGTAGCTGGAAGTGATGAACACGGCGTCCTTGAAGCCCGACTCGGTGTCGAGCGTGAACATCACGCCGGCCGCGCCGACGTCGGAACGCACCATGCGCTGCACGCCGGCCGACAGCGCGACCTCGGCGTGCGTGAAGCCCTTGTGGACGCGATACGAGATCGCGCGGTCGTTGTACAGCGACGCGAACACGTGCTTCATGCGGTCGAGCACGTCGTTGACGCCGACCACGTTCAGGTAGGACTCCTGCTGACCGGCGAACGAAGCGTCGGGCAGGTCTTCCGCGGTCGCCGACGAGCGCACCGCGAACGACAGCTCCTCGGGCGAGTTGTTCTGGAGGATCTCGAACTGCGCGCGGATTTCCGCTTCGAGGCGCGACTGCATCGGCGCGTCGACGATCCATTTGCGGATTTCGCCGCCCGCTTCGGCGAGCGCCTTCACGTCGTCGATGTCGAGCGACTCGAGACGCTTGGCGATACGTTCGGTGAGATTGTTGTGCTTGAGGAAATCACGGAAAGCGAGCGCGGTGGTCGCGAAGCCGGTGGGCACCCGAACACCTGCCTGGGCGAGCTGACTGATCATCTCGCCCAGGGACGCATTCTTGCCGCCCACGATTTCAACATCGGTCATCCGCAACTGCTCGAACGGAATTACATACGCCTGGTCCTTTGCGACGTTTGCTGCGTTAGTCATACAAGCCCCTAAGTGTGAAGAAAATGCTCGATCATGCACGCGGGCTCGGGCGCGGCCGCTTGCAAAAAAGCGGGACGCGCAGTGCACAACCTGTCGGATAAACCTTCGCGGCAAGCGGCCTTACAAAGGCGCAGTTTGCAAAAATCCCGGCAGAAGGGCGAATAAAGCAGACAAATCGCCAAACTTGCCGGGAGTTTATTGTTCGCCCGGCGATACGGCCCGGCTTGCGCCGACCCGTCCCCGCAAGGGCTTATCCAACAGGTTGCCGCTATTCTACCGTGCCGGCCGTCGCCTGTGGCACCGCCCGGCTAGTCTGCGCATTCGATGCGTGCGCAGCGGCGGGCGCAGCGGCCTGCACATCGGCGCGCGCAGCGGGCGCCGGGCCGTCGACCAGCACGTAGCCGCGGCTCGCGTCGCCGTTGTCGGCGTCGGGCGTGCGCATCGCCGCATACAGGTCGGCCGCGCGCACCCACACGGGCGGGTACTTGTAGCGCGACACGTCGAGGATCAGGAAGCGGTCGGCCGCCGCATCGTAGGCGGCGAGCGGCGAGATGTGGCCGCCCGTCTGCTGGCCGAGCTGGCGGCGCAGGTAGTTGACGAGCACGTAGCGCCCGGGCCGGCCGAGCGAGGCCGCCGCCTCCGCGCGGAACGCGTCGAGCGACACGCCGTCGGCATGCCGCACGGTCGCCGCGACGCCGCTTGCGCGCGCGAGCGCGCCCAGCTGGTCGAGCGTCATGCCGCGCTGCTCGATCAGCGCGCGCGGCCGGATCCGCTCGGTCGCGTCGTTCAGCAGATTGTCCTGCGTGAAGTAATGGTAAGGCGGGTATTGCTCGGCGGCGGGCGCGGGCATCCGCAAGGCGTTCAGCACCATCACGAGCGACGCGACGCCGCAGTAGCTCTCGGTCTTCTGCGTGACGAACTGGCTGCCGAGCGGCACGTAGGCGGCGCGCGCGGCGCTGTCGGCGAGCAGCTGCTCGCCCGCGGCGCTGCCGAGGTCGATCAGTTGCGGCGGCAACGGCAAGGTTTGCGCCAGGCCCGGCGCGCCGGCGGCAAGCGCCATCACCAATACGCCGCCCATCCACGTGATACGCATCGCTGCCCTCCCGTCCGCGGGTTCGCGACGCCGGAGCCGGCATCGGGCCGCATCGCGCGGCCGGGCAAGCTTAGCGCGATTCGGCGCGGCGCGCCGGACCCTCGCCCGAGGGCCCGGCGCGCTGCTAGAATGGCCGTTCCGGGCTGCCTCGCGCAGCCGCCCTCGTTCACAGCCCGACGCCCCGATTCATGCTGCCAACCGTATTCATCGTCTCCGACGGCACCGGGATCACTGCCGAGACCTTCGCGCACTCGATCCTGTCCCAGTTCGATCAGAAATTCCGGCTCGTCCGCGTGCCGCTGATCGATTCGCTCGACAAGGCCTATTCGGCGGTCGAGAAGATCAACGAGGCGACGATCCACGACGGCCGCCGGCCGATCGTGTTCACCACGCTCGTCGACGGCGAATCGAACGAGATCGTCAAGCGCTCGAACGCGCTCGTGCTCGACATGTTCCAGCGCTTCGTCGAACCGCTCGAACTGGAACTCCAGATGAAGTCGAGCCACGCGATGGGCCGTGGCCACCAGAACGCCGACACCGATGAATACAAGAGCCGGATCGAGGCGATCAACTTCTCGCTCGCGCACGACGACGGCCAGTCGAACCGCAACCTGGCCGACGCCGACGTGATCCTGGTCGGCGTGTCGCGCAGCGGCAAGACTCCGACCAGCCTCTATCTCGCGATGCAGTACGGCGTGAAGGCGGCCAACTACCCGCTGATCCCCGAGGATTTCGAGCGCGGCAAGCTGCCGACGCCGCTCATCGCGCATCGCGACAAGCTGTTCGGTCTGTCGATCGATCCGCAGCGGCTCTCGGAGATCCGCAACGAACGCCGGCCGGGCAGCAAGTATGCCGCCCCCGAGAACTGCCGCTACGAGATCAACGAGGCCGAGGCGATGATGCGGCGCGAAGGGATCAAATGGCTGTCGTCGACCCACAAGTCGATCGAGGAGATCGCGACGACGATCCTGCAGGAAATCAAGCTCGAACGTCAGTCGTACTGAAACCGGACGGCCGTGTTCCACGCCTCACAGAAAAAATGCCGCGTCACCGCGGCATTTTTCATGGTCATGGCACACGCCGCGCGTCACGCGCCCCGCTGCTGCCGGCACTGCTCGAACAGGCACACCGCGGCGGCCGCCGCGACATTGAGCGATTCCATGCCGCCCGGCTGCGGAATCGTCACACGCTGCGTCGCGGCCTCGCGCCAGCGCGCCGACACGCCCGCGCCCTCGTTGCCGAACACCCACACCAGCGGCTGCGCGAGATCGCAATCGTAGAGCGCCTGCGCGCCGTGCGAATCGGTCAGCGCGACCGGCGCGTCGAGCCGCTCGATCAGCGTCTGCGCGTCGACGTCCTCGTATACCTTCAGCAGGAAATGCGCGCCCATGCCCGCGCGCAGCACCTTGGACGACCACGCATGCGCGGTGCCGGGCGCGCAGAACACCTGCGTCACGCCCGCCGCCGCCGCGCTGCGCAGGATCGAACCGACGTTGCCCGCGTCCTGCACGCCGTCGAGCACGACGCTCGTCACGCCCACCCGCTCCGGCAGCGTCGGCGCGGGCGTCTCGACGAGCATCAGGAAGCCGATGCCGTTCACGAGCGTCGACAGCTGGCCGAACAAGGCGTCCGGCAGCGTGACGATCCGCTCGGCGCCGATCCGCTCGACCAGCGCGCGCGCCTCGTCGAGTTGCAGCGCGCCGTCGGTGACCACGCACAGCGCCGGCTGCCCGGCCGCATCGAGATACGCGCTCGCGAGATGCAGCCCTTCGAGCAGCGCCTGTCCGGCGCGCCGCTGCTGCTGCGTCGAACCGGCCAGCGCCTTCAGGCGCTTGTAGAGCGGATTGTCGCGGGAGGTGATCGCTTTCATCGGGACAGCTTCAAGGCCGCGCGCACCGGCGCGAAGGTGCGGCGGTGCGCCTCGCACGGGCCATGCTCGCGCAGCGCCGCGAGATGCTTCGCGGTGCCGTAGCCCGCGTGCGCATCGAAGCCGTACATCGGGAAGCGCGCATGCAGCTCGACCAGCATCCGGTCGCGCGTCACCTTCGCGAGGATCGACGCGGCGGAGATGCTCGGCACCAGCGCGTCGCCGCCAATGATGGCCTCGCTGCGCACCGACAGCGTCGGGCAACGATTGCCGTCGATCTGCGCGAGCGTCGGACGCACCGCGAGACCTTCGACGGCGCGCTTCATCGCGAGCATCGTCGCGTGCAGGATGTTGAGCGTATCGATCTCCTCGACGGACGCCGAGGCAATGCAATAGGACTGCGCGTTCTCGACGATCAGCGCGTAGAGCCGTTCGCGCTTCTTGGCGCTCAGCGCCTTCGAATCGTCGAGCCCGTCGATCGGGCGGGCGGGATCGAGGATCACCGCGGCCGCGACGACCGGGCCGGCGAGCGGGCCGCGCCCGGCTTCGTCGACGCCGCACACGCGTTCGTCGGGCAGGCTGAAATCGAGACCGGACTGGGGCGCGGCGGACGCGCCACGCGTGGCATTCATGAACGGGGTTTCCTGCTTTCGATCACGCGCGCGACGGCTTCGGCCGCGCGCTGCGCGGTGTTCTGGCGCAATGCGTGATGCATGTCGGTGAAAATCTGGACCAGCGTGCGCCGGTTGGCTTCGTCGCGCAGCTGCGTGAGCGTCGCATCCGCGAGCGCCTCGGGCGTCGCGAAATGCTGCAGCAGCTCCGGCACCACGAACCGGCCCGCGAGGATGTTGGGCAGGCCGACGTACGGCAGATAGCCCTGGCGCCGCATGATCTGCCCGGTCAGCCAGGGCACCTTGTACGAGATCACCATCGGCTTCTTGAGCAGCGCCGCTTCGAGCGTAACCGTGCCGCTCTTCACGAGGATCGCGTCGGCGGCCGTCATCGCGACCTGCGAGCGCCCGTCGGTCAGCGTCAGCGACAATTGCGGATGCGCGTCGACGAGCGGCTGCAGCAGCGCGCGCAGCGCCGGCGTCGCAGCCGGCATCACGAAGCGCACGCCGGGCTCGCGCTGCTGCATCAGCGCCATCGCGGCGAAGAAGGTCGGGCCGATCAGCTCGATCTCCGAGCGCCGGCTGCCCGGCAGCACCGCGATCACGGGGCCGCTCTCCGGCAGGCCGAGCGCGATGCGCGCGCCGTGCGTGTCGGGTTCGAGCGGAATCTCGTCGGCGAGCGGATGGCCGACGTAGGTCGAGGCGACGCCCGCCTTCTCGAGCAGCGCGGTCTCGAACGGAAACACGCACAGCATGTGGTCGACGGCCTTGGCGATCTTCTTGATCCGGCCGCCCCGCCACGCCCAGATCGACGGGCAGACGAAATGGACGGTCGGAATGCCGGCGTCGCGCAGCGCGTGCTCGAGCCCGAAGTTGAAGTCGGGCGCATCGACGCCGATGAACGCATCGGGCGGCTCCGCCAGCAACTGCCGCTTCAGCTCGCCGCGGATCCGCAGGATCTCGGGGATGTGGCGCAGCGCCTCGACGTAACCGCGCACCGAGAGCTTGTCCATCGGCCAGTGCGCGTCGAAGCCGACCGCGGCCATGCGCGGGCCGCCGATCCCGTAGTAGCGGGACGACGCCGGCAGCTGCGCCTGCAGCCCGCCCAGCAGCGAGGCCGCGAGCAGGTCGCCCGACGGCTCGCCGGCGACCAGCGCGATCCGCAGCGGATTCGGTTGGAGCGCCATCGCTTAGCGGAT
>NZ_JAAGNW010000132.1:12489-19319 GCF_010645215.1 Burkholderia multivorans
GCGACACGTCGATGAAGTCGACGAGCGCCTTGACGGGCGCATCGCCGTCGCCGCCCGCCGCCGCCAGCTCGCGCAGTTGCAGCTTCGCGTCTTCCAGCGTCAGGCCGTTCTTGTACAGCAGGCGATAGGCGCTGCGCAGCGCCGAGATCGCATCCGGCGAGAAGCCGCGGCGACGCAGCCCCTCGACGTTGATGCCGTGCGGCTCCGCCTTGTTGCCGGCCGCGATCACGAACGGCGGGATGTCCTGGACGAGCGCCGATGCGCCGCCCAGCATCGAATGCGCGCCGATCCGCACGAACTGGTGCACACCCGACATGCCGCCGACGATCGCGTAGTCGCCGATCTCGACGTGCCCCGCCATCTGCGCGTTGCTCGACAGGATCACGTTGCTGCCGACCCGGCAGTCATGGCCGATGTGCACATAGGCCATGATCCAGTTGTCGTCGCCGAGCGTCGTCACGCCGCCGTCCTGCACGGTGCCCGTGTGGATCGTCGTGAATTCGCGGATCGTGTTGCGATCGCCGATCACGAGCCGGGTCGGCTCGTCCTTGTACTTCATGTCCTGCGGACGACCGCCGACCGACGCATAGTGGCCGATGCGGTTGTCGGCGCCGATCGTCGTGTGGCCTTCGATCACGCTGTGCGAGCCGATCGTGGTGCCGGCCCCGATCGTCACGTGCGGACCGACGATGGCGTACGGGCCGATCTCGACCGTCTCGTGAACCTGCGCGCCCGGCTCGACGATCGCCGTGGAGTGAATCCTGCTCATGCGCCCTTGCCTCTCAGTGTGAAGTCGCGTTGTGCCCGATGCGTGCCGCGCGCCTCAGGGCGCCGAGTCGGTCGTCTTGACCGTGCACATCAGCTCGGCTTCCGCCGCGACCTTGCCGTCCACTTCCGCCACCGCCTTGAACTTCCAGATGCCACGGATATAGCGTTCGAACGTGACATTGAGGATCAGCTGGTCGCCCGGCTCCACCACGCGCTTGAAGCGCGCGCGGTCGATGCCGACGAAGTAGTACAGCGTGTTTTCGGGATCCTTCGGCTGCTCTTCCGCGAACGTGAGCAGCGCGGCGGCCTGCGCGAGCGCTTCCAGGATCAGCACGCCCGGCATCACGGGCCGCTTCGGGAAATGTCCCGTGAAGAACGGCTCGTTGATCGTCACGTTCTTCAGCGCCTTGATGCCCTTGTGCGGCTCGAGCTCGAGCACGCGATCGACCAGCAGGATCGGGTAACGATGCGGCAGCAGCGTGAGAATCTTGTGGATGTCGAGGTTGATTTTTTCAGTGCTCATGATGTTCGTCTCACGCAATGGCTGCGTGGGGATTGAATACGGATGCGGGCGGGCGCAGCCCAGGCAACGCTCGCCCGGCGGTCGGAACGGCCGGCCCGGAAACCGGCCGGCCCCGATCGTGCGGTTATGCGCCGGCGCCGCCGTCGCGCGCCGCGAGCGCGGTTTCGAGCGCCTTGATGCGATCGCGCAGCTTGTCGAGGTTGCGCACGAGCGCGGCGCTCTTGTTCCAGTCGCCGTGCTCGACGGCCGGAAACGCGCTCGTATAGATGCCGGCCTTCGGCAGCGACTTCGACACGCCCGACTTCGCGGTGACGATCACGTAATCGCCGAGCGTGACGTGGCCGGCGACGCCGACCGCGCCGCCGATCATGCAGTGGCGGCCGATCGTCGTGCTGCCGGCGATCCCGGCGCAGCCGGCGATCACCGTGTACGCGCCGATCCGGCAGTTGTGACCGATCTGCACGAGGTTGTCGATCTTCACGCACTCCTCGATCACCGTGTCGGCCATCGCGCCGCGGTCGATCGTCGTGTTCGCGCCGATCTCGACATCCGCGCCGATCGACACGCCGCCGACCTGCGGAATCTTGACCCAGGTGCCGGTGCGCGCATCGCCGTCGCCGACGAAGTCCGGCGCGAAACCGAAGCCGTCCGAGCCGATCACCGCGCCCGCATGCACGATCACGCGCGGCCCGAGCCGGCAGCCGTGGTAGACCGACACGTTCGGATACAGGTGCGCGCCCTCGCCGATGCGCGCGCCCCGGCCGACGAATACGTTCGCGTCGAGCCGTGCGTGCTCGCCGATCACGGCGCCGGCCTCGACCGTCACGCGCGGACCGATCACGGCGCTCGCGGCGACCTGCGCAGCGGGATCGATGAACATCTGCGCGACGCGCGCGAAGTACGCGTACGGGTTCGGCGTCACGATGAAGTTGCGCCCGGCCGCGGCCGCGCCCAGCTTTTCGAGGTCGCGCGGTGCGATCAGCACCGCGCCGGCGCGCGTCGTCTCGACCTGCGCCAGGTACTTCGGGTTCGCGAGGAACGCCAGTTGACCCGGCCCCGCCTGGTCGAGCGGCGCGAGGCCGGCGACTTCGCAGGTCCGGTCGCCGGCGACTTCGCCGCCGAACCGGGTCACGAGTGCGTCAAGCGTCAATGCCATGCGTGTGCCGCTCCGTCAGTTCGCCGTGGAAGACGACGACAGCGCCTTCAGCACCTTGTCGGTGATGTCGATGCGCGGGCTCACGTAGACGGCTTCCTGCACGATCAGATCGTAGTTCTGCTGCTCCGCGATCTGCTTGATGACCTTGTTCGCCTTGTCGAGCACCGCCGCCAGCTCCTCGTTGCGGCGCTGGTTGAGGTCTTCGCGGAACTCGCGCTGCTTGCGCTGGAAATCGGTGTCCAGCTGCGCCAGGTCGCGCTGCTTCTGCGCGCGATCGGCCGCCGACATCGACGAGCCGTTCTTGTCGAGCCCGTCGGACAGCGTCTTCAGGCGCGCGGCCATGTCCTGCAGATCCTTGTCGCGCTTCGCGAACTCGGCTTCGAGCTTCGTCTGCGCCGCCTTCGCGGGCGCGGACTCGCGCAGGATCCGATCCGAATTGACCGCCGCAATGCGGGCGACGTCCTGGGCGTGCGCCGCGGTCGCGCCCAAGGCGGCCGCCAGCGCCAACGCACACATCACTCGTTTCGAAAACTTACCGGTTAGCAAAATTACCCTCTCGATACTGTAGTCAATGCTGGTTCGATCAGAACGCCGTCCCGATCTGGAACTGGAACTTCTGGTACTGATCGCCTTCGTGTTTCTGCAGCGGGAAGCCCAGGCTCAGCTTGAGCGGCCCGATCGGCGAGATCCACGCGAGACCCACGCCATAGCCATAGCGCAGGCCGTTCGCGCCGGTGCTGGTGCCGCCCGGCGCATTGCCCCACACGTTGCCGCCGTCGAGGAACGTGAACACGCGCAGCGTGCGGTCGTACCCCGTGCCCGGCAGCGGGAACGTCAGCTCGATATTACCCACCACCATCTTCGAGCCGCCGATCGGATCGTTCGTGATCGTGTCGCGCGGGCCGAGCGAGCTCGGCTCGTAGCCGCGCACCGACCCGATACCGCCCGCGTAGTAGTTCTTGAAGATCGGGTACGGATTGCCGATACCGTTGCCGTAGCCGCCTTGCAGGTTCAGGCCCAGGATGAAGCCGCGCGAGAACGAATAGTAATACTGCGCCTGCAGGTCCATCTTGTAGTACTGGATCTTGCCGATCGGCGCGCCGTACTCGGCGTTCGCCTGCGTGAAGTAGCCGCGGCTCGGGATCAGCGCGCTGTCGCGCGCGTCGCGCGACCAGCCCACCGTCAGCGGCACCGTGTTCGACACGCGGCCGAACTCGTTCACGTAATCCTGGTACGCGGCCGGCGTGTTCGAATCGACGTCGAGGCGGTTCTGCTCGAAGCCCGCGCCGAAGAACACCGTGTCCGTTTCCGAGAACGGAATGCCGAACTTCAGGTTGCCGCCCGCCGTGATGATGCGGAAGCTCGAATTCGTCGAGTAGTACAGCGGCTGATACGTACGGTAATAAACGTCGGTGATCCGCTTGATGCCGTCGACCGTGAAGTACGGGTCGACCTGCGTGACGGTCAGTGTGCGGTAGCTCTTCGCGGTGTTCACGTTGACCGCGAGACTCGTGCCCGAACCGAACACGTTGTCCTGCGACACGCCCGCCGACAGCACGACCTTGTCGGTCGACGAGAAGCCTGCGCCCAGCGTGATCGCGCCGGTCGGCTTTTCCTCGACCTTGACGTTCACGTCGACCTGGTCCGCGGTGCCGTCGACCGGCACCGTCGCCACGTCGACGTTGGTGAAGTAGCCGAGCCGGTTCACGCGGTCCTTCGACAGCGCGAGGCGGCTCGAATCGAACCACGAGCTTTCGAGCTGGCGCATCTCGCGGCGCACCACCTCGTCACGCGTGCGGGTGTTGCCGACGACGTTGATGCGGCGCACGTACACGCGGCGGCTCGGATCGACGACGAGCGTCAGGTTCACCTTGTGCGTGACCTGGTCGATCTCCGGCTGCGCGTTGACGGTCGCGAAGGCGTAGCCGTATTCGCCGAGCTTGTCGACGATCGCGCGCGTGGTCTTCTGCAGCTTCTCCGCGGAGAAACGGTCGCCCGGCTTGATCGTGATCAGCTTCTTGAGTTCGGCCTCGCGGTCGAGCAGGTTGCCGCCGAGCTTGATGCCCGACACCGTGTACGGCTCGCCTTCATGCAGCGTGACCGTCAGGTACATGTCCTTCTTGTCGGGCGAGATCGAAACCTGGGTCGACTCGATGTTGAATTCGAGGTAGCCGCGGTTCAGGTAGTACGAGCGGACGTTCTCGAGGTCGCCCGTCAGCTTTTCCTTCGAGTACAGGTCGTTCTTCGTGTACCAGGAGAACCAGTTCGGCGTCGACAGCTGCATCTCGTCGCGCAGCGTGCTGGTGCTGTAGGTCTTGTTGCCGATGAAGTTGATCTGGCGGATCTTCGCGCTCGGCCCTTCGGCGACCGAGAACAGGATCGACACGCGGTTCGCGTCGACCGGCGTGACCGTGGTCGTCACCTCCGCCGCGTAGAAGCCGCGCGTCAGGTACTGGCGCTTCAGTTCCTGCTCCGCCTTGTCGACGAGCGACTTGTCGTAGTAGCGCCCCTGGGACAGCCCGACCGCCTTGAGCGCCTTGTTCAGGTTGTCCTTGTCGAACTCCTTGATGCCGGTGAAGTCGATCGACGCGATCGCCGGCCGCTCCTGCACCTGCACGATCACCACGCTGCCCTGGGTCGCGACCCGGACATCGGTGAAGAAGCCTGTCGCGTACAGCGCGCGGATCGCCTCGGACGCCTTGTCGTCGGAGAACGTATCGCCCTGCTTGATCGGCAGGTAGGCGAACACGGTTCCCGCTTCGACGCGCTGCAAGCCCTCGATCCGGATGTCTTGCACGACGAAAGGTGCCGTTGCGTGGGCCGCGAGGCCGTGCACGGCGAGCGCCGCGGCTGCAACCGTCTTAGGTACAAAGCGATGAGGTTTGAACAACGTGCATCCCCAGTGTTTAAGCTTGCATCAGATCAGGCGGGTCGCCCTCCGGCACCCGCCTGACGCTTCAGAAATGGATTAACCGAGCCAGATCGTTGAACAGCGCGATCGCCGACAGCACGACGATGCAGATCAATCCGGCGCGTTGCAGAATCAGTTGCCAGCGTTCCGATACGGCTTTACCGGTTGCGGCTTCAACCAGATAATATAACAGATGCCCCCCGTCCAAAACGGGAATCGGTAACAAGTTCAACACCCCCAGGCTAATGCTGACAAGGGCGAGAAACGATAGGAACGCCGACCATCCGAGGCGCGCGCTCTTGCCCGCGTAGTCGGCGATCGTCACCGGTCCGGACAGGTTCTTGATCGACGCCTCGCCGGTAATCATCCGCCCGAACATCCGCAGCGAATACAGCGAAATCTCCCAGGTCCGGCGCGCGCCCAGCTCGACGCTCTCGAGCGGGCCGTAGCGCACCTCGACACCGCGCGCCGGCATCGTCAGCGCCGCGCCGATGCGGCCGATCGTCTCGCCGGTCTCTTCGTCGCGCTGCGCCTGCGGCACGATCGTCAGGGTCTGTTCGACGCCGCCGCGCTCGATGCGCAGCGCGAGCGAACGGCCCGCATGCGACTTCACGTCGCCGATGAAACGCGTTGAACTGCCGACCGGCGCGCCGTCGAGCGCGATCAGGCGGTCGCCCGGCCGCAGGCCCGCCTGCTCGGCCGCGCTGCCCGGCAGCACCGATGCGACCGACGGCGCGCCGCCGCCGACCTCGAAGCCGAGGCGCGTCATGAAGTCGTCGTCGATGTTGCGGTCGGGGAAATCGCGCAGGTCCACGCGGAAGTCGTAGGTCGCGCCGTCGACGCGCGCGCCGAGCACCACCTCGCGGTGATCGAAGGCCGCGCCGAGCAGCTTCCAGCGCAGGTCCGACCAGGAACGCACCGGCTCGACCTCGCCGCCTTGCGCGGCGCGGATCGACACGATGGTCTCGTTGCCGTCGAAGCCGGCCCGCGCGGCGACCGTACCCGCGGGCGGCGCCGCGACGACGGCGGCCGGTTCGGTCACGCCGGTGGCGAACACCAGCGAGAACAGGACGATCGCCAGCAGGAAGTTCGCGGCCGGACCGGCCGCGACGATCGCGATGCGCTTCGCGACCGGCTGGCGGTTGAAGGCCTGCCCCAGTTCCTCGGGCCGGATGCCCGGCCCGGGATCGCGCTCGTCGAGCATCTTCACGTAGCCGCCGAGCGGCAGCGCGGACAGCGTCCACTCGGTGCCGGTCTTCTTGCTGACCCAGCGCACGAGCGGCGTGCCGAAGCCGATCGAGAAACGCAGCACCTTCACGCCGCACCAGCGCGCGACGCGATAGTGCCCGTACTCGTGCACGACGACCAGCACGCCGATCGCCACCGCGAATGCCGCCAGTTCGACCAGCACGCCCACGAGCGCCCCGCTCAGACCGCGCGCTCCACGCTCGGCGTGGGCAGCGTCTCGCTGA
>NZ_JAAGNW010000133.1:0-1191 GCF_010645215.1 Burkholderia multivorans
ATATTGCTCGATGAGGCTTGCGGGGGTCATGGAGATTCCTCTAACCGTTAGAATGCTTTTATTCGGGAGCGTATTGTCCGCGAAATAAAACGCTTGCCGCAACCGGACGCGGCAAGATTAGCACGATCGTTCTATTTGTGTGATAAGGTGGCCGCGCGCGGGGCTCGGCCTGGCGTCGTCAAGGAAAGGAACTGGCTATGGGTCGTTCGATCAATCTGGAAGGCAAGGTGGCGATGGTGACGGGCGCGTCGAGCGGGCTCGGCCAGCGCTTCGCGCAGGTGCTGTCGCAGGCGGGTGCGAAGGTCGTGCTGGCGAGCCGGCGCGTCGAGCGGCTCAAGGAGTTGCGCGCGCAGATCGAGGCCGAGGGCGGCGCCGCGCACGTGGTGTCGCTCGACGTGACCGATTGCCAGAGCATCAAGGCGGCCGTCGCGCATGCGGAAACCGAGGCCGGCATGATCGACATCCTGGTCAACAATTCCGGCGTTTCGAGGCGGCAGAAGCTGGTCGACGTGACCCCCGCCGATTTCGAATCCGTGTTCGACACCAACACCCGCGGCGCCTTCTTCGTCGCGCAGGAGGTGGCGAAGCGCATGATGATGCGCGGCAAGGGCAACGGCAAGCCGGGCTGCCGGATCATCAACTTCGCGTCGGTGGCGGGGCTGCGGCCGTTGCCGCAGATCGGCCTGTACGCGATGAGCAAGGCCGCGGTCGTGCACATGACCCGCGTGATGGCGCTCGAATGGGGCCGCCACGGGATCAACGTCAATGCGATCTGTCCCGGCTATATCGATACCGAACTCAATCATGACCTGTGGGAAACCGAGCAGGGCCAGAAGCTGCAGTCGATGCTGCCGCGCCGGCGCCTCGGCAAGCCGCAGGATCTCGACGGCCTGCTGTTGCTGCTGGCGGCCGACGAGTCCCAGTTCATCAACGGCTCGATCATTTCGGCCGACGATGGTTTCGGGCTCGCGTAAGGCAGCGTGATACCCGCAAGAAGATTCCAATGAGCGATTACACCCACGTTTTTGAAATGTCGATGCCGATCCGCTGGGGCGACATGGACGCCTTCGGCCATGTGAACAACACGGTCTATTTCCGTTACATGGAGCAGGTCCGGATCTCGTGGTTCGAGCAGCTCGGCGTGGCGGGCGGCAACGGCGAAGGGCAGGGGCCCGTGATCGTCAATGCGTC
>NZ_JAAGNW010000133.1:1201-8012 GCF_010645215.1 Burkholderia multivorans
ATCGCGAAGATGTCGGTCGCGAAGCCCGGTCGCAGCAGTTTCGATACCGGCTTCGAGCTGACCCGCGCGGACGATCCCGAGCACCTGTACGCGCGCGGCAACGCGCGCTGCGTCTGGGTCGACTACGCGCTCGGCAAGTCGGTGCCGATTCCGGACCTGTTGCGCGCGACGATCGAGTCCGCGCTGCAGGTGAAGACCGCCTGAGCATCCGTCTTGCAGGCTTGCGCGCCGGCATTCGCCGGCGCGTTTTCTTTTGACGCGGGGCCGTTCCGTGCGCGCCGGCGCACGCGGCTCAGTGCCCGAGCAGGCGCTGCAGCAGCTCGGCGGTGTTGTTCGTGCCGTACTTGCGGATCAGGCGCGCGCGATAGATGTCGACGGTTCGCGAACTGATGTCGAGCACCCGGCCGATCTGCTTGCTGGTCTTGCCGGTCGCGAGCTGCGCGGCGATCTCGCGTTCGCGCGGCGTCAGCTCCACCGCGACCCGGCGCGTCGCGCTCAGATCCTCGAAGGTCCATACGCCCGCCGCGAGCGGCGCGGTGCGGTCGAGCGCGCGGCCCGTCACGTGGCACCAGAACAGCTCGCCGCTCGCGCGCTTCATGATCCGGTCGTCGGCATAGCTGCCCTGCGCGATCATCACGGGCGGGATCCGTTCGCCGATCCGCGCGAACTCGTCGGGCGACGGGTACAGCACCTGGAACGACTGGCCGATCAGGTCGGCGCGCGCGCAGCGGAAGATCGCGGCCAGTTCATCGTTGCAGTCTTCGATGACCCGATCGCGCGACAGGACGAGGCCGATCGGCGCGAGGTGGAAGGCGGTCTGGTAATCGAGGGCGGGCATGGAATCGGCGGATTCGGACGGATGGGCGCCGCGCGTGGCGGCAAACGCTTATGTACTTTTGCGTATTGTGCCGCATCCGGTCGGCATCGTACCCTTTCAGGCAGATCACGACGTCGCGGCGAGTTTCGCCGGGCGTGCTTAGAATGATGCGGCGGGTTCGTCCGGCACGCATCGCGCGAACCGGTTTGGCTGGTTTCCATAGAGGAAGGGACATACTGATGAACAAAGTCTATCCAAGCGCGGCCGTCGCGCTCGAAGGCGTGGTCCGCGACGGGCAGACCTTCGCGGTCGGCGGTTTCGGCCTGTGCGGCATTCCCGAGGCGTTGATCGCCGCGCTGCGCGACACCGGCGTGAAGGGCATCACCTGCATCAGCAACAACGCGGGCGTCGACGGCTTCGGCCTCGGGCTGCTGCTGGAAACGCGCCAGGTCAAGAAAATGATTTCGTCGTACGTGGGCGAAAACAAGGAATTCGAGCGCCAGTACCTGGCAGGCGAGCTTGAACTCGAGTTCACGCCGCAAGGCACGCTCGCGGAGAAACTGCGCGCGGGCGGCGCGGGGATCCCGGCATTCTTCACGAGCACGGGCTACGGCACGGTGATCGCGGAAGGCAAGGAAACCCGCCAGTTCGGCGATCGCCACTACGTGCTGGAGCCGTCGCTCACGGCCGACGTCGCGCTCGTGAAGGCCTGGAAGGCGGACAAGGCGGGCAACCTGATCTACCGCCGCACGGCGCGCAACTTCAACCCGGTATGCGCGATGGCGGGCAAGATCACGGTCGCCGAGGTCGAGGAGATCGTCGAGACCGGCACATTCGATCCGGACGAGGTCCATACGCCCGGCATCTTCGTGCAACGGGTGGTGCTCAACACCACGCCGGAAAAACGTATCGAACAACGCACCGTCCGCGCGAAAGGAGAGTGACATGGCTTGGAATCGTGACCAGATGGCCGCGCGCGCGGCGCGGGAGCTGCAGGACGGCTTCTATGTGAACCTCGGCATCGGCTTGCCGACGCTCGTGGCCAATCACGTCCCGGCGGACGTCGAGGTGTGGCTGCAGTCGGAGAACGGGCTGCTCGGCATCGGGCCGTTCCCGACCGACGACGAAGTCGACGCCGACCTGATCAACGCCGGCAAGCAGACGATCACGACATTGCCGGGTTCGTCGACGTTCTCGTCGGCGGATTCGTTCGCGATGATCCGCGGCGGCCATATCAACCTCGCGATCCTCGGCGCGATGCAGGTCAGCAAGACGGGCGATCTCGCGAACTGGATGATCCCGGGCAAGATGATCAAGGGCATGGGCGGCGCGATGGACCTGGTGGCGGGCGTGAAGCGCGTGATCGTGCTGATGGAGCACGTCGCGAAGGGCGACCAGCACAAGATCCTCGAAGAATGCGCGCTGCCGCTGACGGGCGTGGGCGTCGTGGACCTGATCATCACCGACCTCGGCGTGATCGAGGTGACGCCGGCGGGGCTGAAGGTCGTCGAGCTGGCCGACGGCGTGAGCGTCGACGAAATCAAGACCAAGACGGGCGCGCCGCTCGACGTGAGCGCCGTGTCGTAACGCGGCGTTTCCGGTCGCGCCCGGCGCGGCTGCCGATGAAGCGGCGCAACGCCCCGCATTCCAGGAATGCGGGGCGTTTTCATTGGTGCGCGGCGTCGGATGGGGGCTGGCGCATCTCGCTTCCCGCCTGTCGATGCCGCGCGCCGACGATCTGCAGCGTGCGCAGCAACAGGCCGAGCCCGCGGCGGGTATCGGCGTCGCGTACCAGGGACCAGAGCGCCCGCGCCGACGGCGCGTCGGTCCGCCGGCCGGCCGCCGCGCTGGCGATGCGCAGTGCGCCGCCCGCCGTCGAGCCGGCCGCGACGAGTTCCTCGAAGGTCCCCGCGAGCCGGCCGACGAGCGCGGGATCGGCGAAGTCGAGCAGGTCGGCGACCAGCGCGAGCAGATCGACGAGCGTATCGAGGCGCGGCCCGTCGACGAGCGGCTGCAGCCGGACGAGCAGCGCGCCGGCAGGCCCGGCGACGGGGGCCGGATCCGAGCTTGCAAGGGACATGATGACGTTCTCCGGAAAGGTTGCGCACCGGCGGTCCGCCGAGCGAGGACAGGCGTCAGGCGAGGCCGCGCGCGACCGCCCAGTAAAGGCCGCGGTTGAAACCGTGGCGGAGCAGGCCGCCGAGGCGGGTCGGCGGCGTCGGCTGCACGTCGCGGCGATAGTCGTACCAGAGCGGCATGCCCGCATCGAGGCCCATTTGCGCCACCGCCTGCACCTTGCCGTCGTAGCACGCGACGGGCGCGCCGCCGAGCCGGATCCGCGCGGCGAGGTTCTCGGCGATCACCGGCGCCTGGTTGTGGCAGGCGCCGCCCGCCTTGCTGACGGGCAGGTCCACCGTATCGCCGAGCACATGCACGTTGTCGAGCCCGCGCACCTGCATCGTTTCGTGATCGGTGGGCAGCCAGCCTTCGTCGTCGGCCGCCTCCGAGAGGCCGCTCGCGCGCACGACGTCGACTGCGCGGATCGGCGGCGTCGCCATCAGGAGGTCGAACGGCTGCTCGGCGCCTTCCTCCGAATAGGCGATGCGGCGCGCGGGATCGACGCGCGCCAGGGTGAAGCCGCGCTGGTAGCGGATGCCGCGCTGGTCGAACAACGCGGGCAGGACGTCGCAGGTGGGGCGCTGCAGGAACAGGCAATTGCGCAGCAGCTGGGCGACGGTCGGGTAGGTGTAGATGATCTCCACCCGATCGCGTACGCCGCGCCGGCGCAGGTAATCGTCGAGCATCAGCGTCGTCTCGATCGGCGCGATCCCGCACTGATGCGGCACGTTGTGCGATTTCGGAAAGCTCACGGTCACGAACACCCGGCCGCGCTCGATCGTCGCGAGCCGCTGCGCGAGCTGTCGCGCGGGCGCGTACTGGTAGAAATGATCGCCGGCTTCGGCGAGCCCCTCGATGCGCTCGGGTGCGGGGACGCAGCCCGTCGCGATCACGAGATGGTCGTACGCGCGGCGCGCGCCGCTACGCGTGTGCACGCGCTGGGCGGCGAAGTCGAAATGCGCGGCGGCGTCGACGACGAAGTCGATTTCGGGGCGCAGCAGCGTGCGTTCGGGCCGCACGAGATCCTCGCGGAAGCAGGCGCCGAACGCGACGTACATGAACGATGGTTTGTAGTAGTGGTCGGGCGAGTCGGACAGCACGGTGATCCGCACCTTGCCGTCCATGAGTTCGCCGAACAGGCGGGTGGCCAGCTGATTGGCGAGCATCGTGCCGCCGAGGCCGCCGCCGACGATCAGGATCTGTTGTGCAGTCATGGTGAACCATCCCTTCGATGCATGAGGCGTCGGCCGCTTCATTCCCGCCGCTGCGCGACGATGAACAGGCGCTTGAACGGGAATAGCGTCCGGCCGTCCGCCCTGCGCGGGTAGAGACCGCGCAGCCGCGGCAGGTACTGCGCGACGAAGCGCGCGCGCTCGGCTTCCCCGAGATGGTCGGTGACCGTCCGCAGCCCGGAGGCGCGGATCCATTCGAACACGGGGTCGTCGCCGTCGACGACCTGCAGGTAGTCGGTTTCCCAGATGTCGACGCGGTGCGCGTGCGGGGCCAGCAAGGTGTAGTAGAACGGCGCGCTCTCGACGGGATTGCGCGCGAGCGCCATGCGCAGTTCGGGGGTGCCGAGCGCCTGCCCGGCGGGGCCGCCGGTCGCGAGCACTTCGTGCATCAGCCGATACCACGGCGTGGACCACCAGTCCGGCATGTGCAGGGCCAGGCAGCCGCCGGGCCGCACGTGATGCAGCAGGCGCGGCAGCAGCGTGTCGTGGTCGCCGAGGAAGTGCAGCACGGCGCTCGCGAAGATCAGGTCGGTCGCGTGCGCGGGCGCCCAGCTGGCAATGTCCGCCTCTAGCCAGTCGAGTTCCGGCGCCCGGGCGCGCGCGGTGTCGAGCATGTCGAGGGAGCTGTCGACGCCGCACAGGCGCGCGTCGGGCCAACGTTCGCGCAGCGCGAGCGTCGTGTCGCCGGGGCCGCAGCCGAGATCATGGACCGAGGCGGGCGCGGCGAGCGGAATGCGTTGCAGCAGCTCGCGCGCGGGGCGCAGGCGCAGGTCCGCGTACTTGAGGTAGAGCGTCGGGTCCCAATGACGATGACCCGGCCGGGCAAGCGTGTCGTCCCACATTGCTGGCACTCCGATGACGGGCGCGACGTGCCGGCGCTGACGGGATTCCCGTCGCGCCGAGGCGGCGTGCTTAGCACGAAATGGAATTAACTTATGAGTCGCTCTGGTGAAAATCAAACTGTAGGCTGGGGGCTTTTCGCAGGCCGAGGGTGGATCGGTGCAGGGGTGAACGGGCGGAACCGGTTGATGCAATACGCCTTTACTCAACGATGCACCGGATGATCGACTTTGTTGTCGATCCTGCTGCTTTCGTGAGTGGTTCAATTCGATGCATTGTTTCGATTTATGCGGAATGAAAGGCGACGGCGGGGCCGCACCGCAACGGGTTCGCGCGAGCGGCGCGCGTGCAATCAGAAGGGCGGCGGGATGTGTTTAAATCGGATCGTTACCGCCGACGGGCCGCCCAGCGGGCGATGTCGCCCGGCCGGTTTCCCCTTCTCCTTTCCCGGGGTGTCACGATGCCTTCGTCCGTTTCCCATTCCGCTTCTCCCCGCGAGCGCCACGTCCAGTGCGCGAGCCCGGTCGGCCTGCACCGGATCGCCTACACGGAGTGGGGCGACCCGGCCAATCCGCGCGTGCTGGTCTGCGTGCACGGGCTCACGCGTTCGGGGCGCGATTTCGATCGTCTTGCGGCCGCGTTGTCGGACGTCTACCGGGTGATCTGCCCGGACGTGGCCGGTCGCGGCCGTTCGGACTGGCTCGCGGATCCGCTGCTGTACGGCGTGCCCCAGTACGTGGCCGACATGGTGACGCTGATCGCGCGGCTCGACGTCGAGTCCGTCGACTGGTTCGGCACCTCGATGGGCGGCCTGATCGGTTTCGCGCTTGCCGGGCTGCCGGGCACGCCGATCGCGCGCATGATCGTCAACGACATCGGGCCGCGCATCGAGCCCGCCGCGCTCGGACGGATCGGCGAATACGTGGGCAGCGAGCAGACCTTCGCGACCGAACAGGAGGGCGTCGACTACCTGGCGTCGCTTGCGTTGCCGTTCGGTCCGCTCACGGCCGACGACTGGCGCGAGCTGAACCGGCCGCTGCTGCGCCGGCGCGACGACGGCGCATGGGTCGCGCGCTACGATCCGCGCATCGGCGCCGCGATCCGCGCGGCGACGCCCGAGCAGACCGCGCTGGGCGAAGCGCTGCTGTGGCGTTCGCTCGAGTCGTTCGCGGGGCCGCTGCTGGTGGTGCGCGGGGCGGAGTCGGACTTGCTGTCGGCGGCGACCGTCGACGAGATGGTCGCGCGCGGCCGCGCGGTGACGCGGGTCGAGATCGCGGACGCGGGCCACGCGCCGGCCTTCATCAGCGCCGAGCAGATCGCGATTGCGCGCCGTTTTTTCGTCGATGACGCGGGACTCGCGTCATAATATGCAGTTCGGCGCCGCGCGGCCGGAGGCCCGCCGCGCCGTCCTTCGATCCATTATTTCTATCCGGGAATTCTCATGGCAGTTACTCGTCACCACGTCGGCCCCCGCTTGTCCGAAATCGCGATCCACAACGGTACGGTGTACCTCGCCGGCCAGATCGCGGAAGACACGGCGCAGGACATCACGGGCCAGACGCGCGAAGTGCTGGGCCACGTCGACCGGCTGCTCGCGGAAGCGAACAGCGACAAGTCGCATCTGCTGTCGGTCCAGATCTTCATCTCGGACATGGTGCATTTCGCAGGCATGAACGCGGTGTGGGACGCATGGGTCGCGCAAGGCGCCACGCCGCCGCGCGCCACGGTCGAGGCGAAGCTCGCGAATCCCGCGTGCCTGGTCGAGATCGTCGTGGTCGCGGCGCAACGGAGCTGAGTGCGGTTT
>NZ_JAAGNW010000133.1:8022-11900 GCF_010645215.1 Burkholderia multivorans
GATGGCGGTGCGATGATCACCGATCAGACGCCTGCGACGGCCGCCGCGCCTTCGTTCGACGACGTGCTCGCGTTCGTGCGCGAGCATGCGGGCGACGTGTGCCTGTCGTCGGGCGAGCGGCTCGCCGACCACGCGATCGGCACGGCGGCGATCATGCGCACGCTGAACGTCGATCCGGAGGCGGTGCGGGCGGCGGCGCTGTTCGCGCTGACGCCGCATCTGGACGATCCGGAAAACGTGATCGCGAGTCGTTTCGGCGACGAGGTCGCGCGCCTCGTCGCCGATGTGCGCAAGCTGCTGCGGCTCGGCACCGTGAGCATGCGGGCCGCGCAGAATCCGCTGCCGGAAGCGGGCCGCGCTGCGCAGGCCGCGCGCCGCGCGCAGATCGAGGCGCTGCGCAAGATGCTGCTCGCGTTCGCGCAGGACATACGCGTGGTGCTGATCCGGCTCGCGTCGCGGCTGCAGTCGCTGCGCTACTACGCGGCCGCGAAGCTGGCGCCGCTGCCCGATGTCGCGCGCGAGACGCTCGACATCTATGCGCCGCTCGCGAACCGGCTCGGCATCTGGCAGCTGAAGTGGGAGCTGGAAGACCTCGCGTTCCGCTTCGAGGATCCGCAGACCTACAAGCGCATCGCGAAGTGGCTCGACGAGAAGCGCATCGAGCGCGAGGCCTACGTCTCGGAGGCGATCGAGCGCCTGCAGCGCGAGCTGGCGGCTGCGCAGATCCAGGCCGACGTGAGCGGCCGCCCGAAGCACATTTACAGCATCTGGCGCAAGATGCGCGGCAAGGAGCTGGATTTTTCCGAGCTGTACGACGTGCGCGCGTTCCGCGTGATCGTGCCGGACATCAAGGATTGCTACACGGTACTCGGCATCGTCCATCACCTGTGGCAGCCGGTGCCGAAGGAATTCGACGACTACATCTCGCGGCCGAAGCCGAACGGCTACAAGTCGCTGCATACGGTCGTGATCGGCGACGACGGGCGGGCTTTCGAGGTGCAGATCCGCACGCAGGAGATGCATCGTTTCGCCGAGTATGGGGTCGCCGCGCACTGGCGCTACAAGGAGGCCGGCGCGCGCGGCTACGGCGGCCAGTTTTCCGCGAACGACAAGTACGACGAGAAGATCGCGTGGCTGCGCCAGCTGCTCGCGTGGAAGGACGATGTCGAGGAGGGCGGTTCGCCTGGCGCCATGGATGGTCGCGAGGCCTGGGCGCAGTTGCGCGAGACCTCGCTCGACGACGACCACATCTACGTGCTGACGCCGCAGGCGCGCGTGATCGCGCTGCCGCAGGGCGCGACGCCCGTCGATTTCGCCTACCACCTGCACAGCGAGCTGGGCCACCGCTGCCGGGGGGCGCGCGTCGACGGTGCGATCGTGCCGCTCAATACGGCGCTGCAGAACGGCCAGACGGTCGAGATCGTGTCGGTGAAGGAGGGCGGCCCGTCGCGCGACTGGCTCAATCCGCAGCTCGGCTATCTGCACAGCTCGCGCGCACGGCAGAAGGTGCGCGCGTGGTTCAACCTGGTGGAGCATCAGGAGAACATCACGCGCGGCCGCGCGCTGGTCGAGAAGACCTTGCAGCGCGAGGGCAAGACCTCGGTGAATCTCGATCACCTGGCGGCGAAGCTGGGCTTCAAGGCGCCGGACGATCTGTTCTCGGTGGTCGGCAAGGAAGAGTTCAGCCTGCGTCACGTCGAGCAGGCGCTGTCCGATGCGCCGCCGCCGGAACCCGAGCCGGAGGCGCCCGAGCACTTCGAGAAGCGCAGCAGCGGGTCGAGCGTCGCGCATGGCGCGTCGACCGGCGTGCTGGTGGTCGGCGTCGACGCGCTGCTCACGCAGCTCGCGCGCTGCTGCCGTCCCGCGCCGCCCGATCCGATCTGCGGCTTCGTCACGCGCGGCAAGGGCATGTCGATCCATCGCAGCGATTGCGCAACCTTCCAGCGCATGGCCGAGCGCGCACCCGAGCGGGTGCTGCAGACCACCTGGTCGGCCGAGGTGCTGGGCGGACGGGGCGCGTCGGTGTACCCGGTGGATCTGATGATCGAGGCGAGCGACCGGCAGGGGCTGTTGCGCGATATTTCCGAGGTCTTCGCGCGCGAGAAGATGAACGTGGTCGGCGTGAAGACGCAGAGTCGGCGCAACGCGGCATTCATGCAGTTCACGGTCGAGGTGTCGAATTCGGCGCAGGTGCAGCGCGCGTGCACGCTGCTCGGCGAGGTGGGCGGCGTCGTGCGGGCCACGCGCAAGGCCTGACAGGGCCGGGCCCGGCGCGCGCCTGGCGGGTGTTTTGAAGAATTTGCATCAAAGCACTTGCCAGGAATGAAAGAGGTCCATATAATCTCATCTCTCGACAGGCTCGTAGCTCAGTTGGTTAGAGCACCACCTTGACATGGTGGGGGTCGTTGGTTCGAATCCAATCGAGCCTACCAACGACATCGGTTCCAGGCCGGATTTCCGGGCTGGAGCGGCAGTAGAAAATTCTACGCAAAAGGCGAATACGGTTATGACACCGCGAACGTTGACCGAAACGATTTCGGAGCGACGCTAGTCGAGGAACCGTTTCGCGCCTTGCAGTCAGTGAAGTATCGAAATGCGGCCCCTCGAAAGCGGGGCCGCATTTTTTTTGTCGCTATTTTTAACGGGTTGTTTGTCTGCCGCTCACTGTCGGCATCACGGAGATTGCTATGGTTTCGATACGCCTGCCTGACGGCTCAGTTCGACAATACGAGCATCCGGTGACCGTCGCCGAAGTGGCGGCCTCGATTGGTCCCGGTCTCGCGAAAGCCGCGCTCGGCGGCAAGCTGGACGGCGAGCTGGTCGATACGTCGGCCTTGATCGATCACGACGCCTCGCTCGCGATCGTCACCGAGAAGGATGCGGACGGCCTCGACATCATTCGCCACTCGGCGGCGCACTTGCTCGCGTACGCGGTGAAGGAGCTGTATCCGGAGGCGCAGGTGACGATCGGGCCGGTGATCGACAACGGCTTCTACTACGATTTCGCCTATCACCGGCCGTTCACGCCGGAGGATCTGGAGAAGATCGAGAAGCGCATGCAGGAGCTGGCGAAGAAGGACGAGCCGGTCACGCGTCGCGTGGTGTCGCGCGACGAGGCGGCCGCGTACTTCCGCGACATCGGCGAGAAGTACAAGGCCGAGATCATCGAGTCGATCCCGTCGGCCGACGAGATCAAGCTGTATTCGCACGGCGGCTTCACCGACCTGTGCCGCGGCCCGCACGTGCCGTCGACAGGCAAGCTGAAGGTCTTCAAGCTGATGAAGGTGGCGGGCGCCTACTGGCGCGGCGACTCGAAGAACGAACAGCTGCAGCGGATCTACGGCACGGCCTGGACCCGCAAGGAAGACCAGGACCAGTACCTGCACATGCTGGAAGAGGCGGAGAAGCGCGACCACCGCAAGCTCGGCAAGCAGCTCGACCTGTTCCACATGCAGGACGAATCGCCGGGCATGGTGTTCTGGCATCCGAAGGGCTGGGCGCTGTGGCAGCAGGTCGAGCAGTACATGCGCCGCCGCGTGAACGATGCCGGCTACCTCGAGATCAAGACGCCGATGATCATGGATCGCTCGCTATGGGAGGCATCCGGCCACTGGCAGAACTACCGCGAGAACATGTTCACGACGGAATCGGAAAAGCGCGACTACGCGATCAAGCCGATGAACTGTCCGGGGCACGTGCAGGTGTTCAACCACGGCCTGCGCTCGTACCGCGACCTGCCGCTGCGTTACGCGGAGTTCGGCTCGTGCCACCGCAACGAATCGTCGGGTGCGCTGCACGGCCTGATGCGCGTGCGCGGCTTCGTGCAGGACGACGCCCACATTTTCTGTACCGAAGGCCAGTTCATCGCGGAATCGATC
>NZ_JAAGNW010000133.1:11910-19110 GCF_010645215.1 Burkholderia multivorans
CAATACGCTTGCGATGAGCGTCTACAAGGATTTCGGTTTCGAGCACATCGACATCAAGCTGTCGCTGCGCCCGGACCAGCGCGCCGGCACGGACGAGACCTGGGATCGCGCCGAGCAGGGCCTGCGCGACGCATTGACGGCGTGCGGCCTCAGCTGGGAAGAGCTGCCGGGCGAGGGTGCGTTCTACGGCCCGAAGATTGAGTACCATATCAAGGACGCGCTCGGCCGTTCGTGGCAGTGCGGCACGCTGCAGCTCGACATGGTGCTGCCGGAGCGCCTCGGCGCCGAGTACGTGGCGGAGGACAACAGCCGCCGCCGGCCGGTCATGCTGCACCGGGCCATCGTCGGATCGATGGAGCGTTTCCTCGGCATTTTGATCGAGCACCATGCTGGTGCAATGCCGAGCTGGCTCGCGCCGATCCAGGCTGTCGTCCTCAATATCGCGGAAAGTCAGGCCGACTATGCGCAATCCCTTGCTCAATCGTTGCAAAAACAAGGGCTTAGAGTGACGTCGGATTTGCGTAACGAGAAGATTAGCTATAAAATACGCGAGCACACGCTTGAAAAAGTGCCGTATCTGCTCGTCGTGGGCGATAAGGAGCGTGATGCACAAACGGTAGCCGTGCGTGCCCGTGGCGGCGTCGACCTTGGCATAATGCCCGTCGATGCCTTCGTTGAGCGCCTGCATGAGGATCTGCGGACGTTCAAGTAACCGCCCTGGCAGCGCGGCTCGTTTTTTTAATTTTTAGAGGAAACGTAACATCGCTACTGATAAGTCGTCGCATCGCATCAACGGTGAAATTTCTGCGCCTGAGGTGCGTCTGGTCGGGGTCGAGGGTGAGCCCATCGGGATCGTAAAACTCGCTGAGGCCTTCCGGAAATCGGAAGAGCTGGACGTTGACCTGGTGGAAATCGCGCCGCAGGCGGTTCCGCCGGTGTGCCGTTTGATGGATTACGGCAAGTTCAAGTACCAGGAAGCCAAGAAGCAGCACGAGGCGAAGCTGAAGCAGAAGGTCATCCAGGTGAAGGAAGTGAAGTTCCGCCCGGGTACCGATGACGGCGATTACAACGTCAAGCTTCGCAATCTGGTGCGCTTCCTCGAAGAAGGCGACAAGACGAAGATCACGTTGCGTTTCCGCGGCCGCGAAATGGCTCACCAGGAAATCGGCATGCGGATGCTCGAGCGTTTGCGCGCGGATCTCGACGAAGTCGGCCAGGTTGAGCAGATGCCGAAGATGGAAGGGCGCCAGATGATCATGGTGCTGTCGCCGAAGAAGAAGAAGTAACGAACGGGCGCGCTGCGCGCGCCGGTTCGTCGAGTGGTTCGGCGCGCTGCCCGGTCAGGGCGGCGCGCCCGATACGACAGCGGCCGCGCAAGCGGTGCGCTGTATACAAGTGGGCCTGGGTTTCGAAGGGCGGGTCAAGGGCGCAAGCCAACCGCACACCCATGTCCATCTAATAAACTGGAGTTGTTCGTCATGCCTAAGATGAAGACCAAGAAGAGCGCTGCAAAGCGCTTCGTGGTGCGTCCGGGCGGTACCGTCAAGCGCGGTCAAGCCTTCAAGCGCCACATCCTGACCAAGAAAACCACGAAGAACAAGCGTCACCTGCGCGGCGCCACGGCAGTTCATGATTCCGATCTGAACTCCGTCCGCGCGATGCTCCCGTTCGCTTAACCCTCAACCGATACTCATAGGAGAGAAACATGCCTCGAGTCAAACGTGGGGTAACCGCACGGGCCCGCCACAAGAAGATCATCAACCTGGCCAAGGGTTATCGCGGCCGTCGCAACAACGTCTACCGCATCGCCAAGCAGGCGGTGATGCGTGCAGGCCAGTATGCGTACCGCGATCGCCGCAACAAGAAGCGTGTGTTCCGCGCACTGTGGATCACGCGTATCAATGCGGCCGTGCGTCAGCACGACATGACCTACAGCGTGTTCATCAACGGCCTGAAGAAGGCGTCGATCGAACTCGACCGCAAGGTGTTGGCTGATATGGCGGTGTTCGACAAGGCTGCTTTTGCTGCGATCGTGAAGCAGGTGAAAGCCGCCGTTGCAGCCTAATTGCGAAATTAGTACTGCGTGGTCAGTTGCAGCGATGCTCCGGTAGGTACGGCCGCTGCAGCGAAAACGGGGCTCTTCCGAGCCCCTTTTTTGTTTGGTCGAGCCCTTCCGCTCGCCGTGAACACTTGACGTTGGAAAATGGGATCAATGGATCTGGACCAGATTGTCGCCGATGCGCAGCAGTCCTTTGAGCAGGCTGCCGATATCACCACGCTCGAAAACGAGAAAGCCCGCTTTCTCGGCAAGTCGGGTGCGCTGACCGAATTGCTCAAGGGCCTCGGCAAGCTCGATCCCGACACCCGCAAGACGGAAGGCGCGCGCATCAATGTCGCGAAGCAGCAGGTGGAAGCCGCGCTGACGGCGCGCCGCCAGGCGCTTGCCGATGCGCTGCTGAACCAGCGTCTCACCGCCGAGGCGATCGACGTCACGCTGCCCGGCCGCGGCGCGGGCGCAGGCAGCCTGCACCCGGTGATGCGCACCTGGGAGCGCGTCGAACAGATTTTCCGCTCGATCGGCTTCGATGTCGCGGATGGCCCCGAGATCGAGACCGATTGGTACAACTTCACTGCGTTGAACAGCCCGGAGAACCATCCGGCGCGCTCGATGCAGGACACCTTCTATGTCGACGGCCAGGACGCCGACGGCCGCCCGCTGCTGCTGCGCACCCACACGAGCCCGATGCAGGTGCGTTATGCGCGCATGAACCGGCCGCCGATCAAGGTGATCGCGCCGGGCCGCACGTACCGCGTCGACAGCGACGCCACGCATTCGCCGATGTTCAACCAGGTCGAGGGCCTGTGGATCGAGGAGAACGTGAGCTTCGCGGACCTGAAGGGCGTCTATACCGATTTCCTGAAGAAATTCTTCGAGCGCGACGACATTCTCGTGCGTTTCCGTCCGTCGTATTTCCCGTTCACCGAACCGTCGGCCGAGATCGACATGATGTTCGAGCACGGCAAGAACGCCGGCAAGTGGCTCGAGATCTCGGGCTCCGGGCAGGTGCACCCGACGGTGATCCGCAACATGGGCCTCGACCCGGAGCGTTATATCGGCTTCGCGTTCGGCAGCGGCCTCGAACGGCTCACGATGCTGCGTTACGGCGTGCAGGACCTGCGCCTGTTCTTCGAGAACGACCTGCGTTTCCTGCGCCAGTTCGCGTAACGCCGCGCCCGCCGCATGCTCCGGGCCCGAGCCGCGCCGCGCGCGCCGGGCATCGATCTAACCTGTTTCGAACCTAGACATCCATGCAATTCCCTGAATCCTGGTTGAGAACCTTTGTCGATCCTCAGCTGAGTACCGATCAGCTGTCGCACACGCTGACGATGGCAGGACTCGAAGTCGAATCGCTGCGGCCGGTCGCGCCGCCGACCACGAAGATCGTCGTCGGCCAGGTGCGCGAGGTCGTCAAGCATCCGGATGCCGACAAGCTCAACGTCTGCCAGGTCGACGCCGGCACGGGCGCGCTCCTGAACATCGTGTGCGGCGCGCCGAACGTCGCGCCCGGCATCAAGGTGCCGGTCGCACTCGTCGGCGCGGAGCTGCCGCCCGCCGAGGAAGGCGGCAAGCCGTTCGCGATCAAGCTGTCCAAGCTGCGCGGCGTCGAGAGCCAGGGCATGCTGTGCTCGGCGCGCGAACTGAAGCTGTCCGAGGACCACAGCGGCCTCTTGATCCTGCCGGAAGACACGCCGATCGGCCAGGACATCCGGGCGACGCTGAACCTCGACGATACGGTCTTCGAAATCAAGCTGACGCCGAACAAGGCCGATTGCCTGTCGGTGTTCGGCATCGCGCGCGAAACTGCGGCGATCACGGGCGCGCCGCTCAAGCCGCTCGAGATCCGTCCCGCGCCCGTCGCGCTGACCGAGACGCTGCCGGTGCGGATCGCCGCGCCGGACCTGTGCGGCCGGTTCTCCGGCCGGGTGATCCGCGGTGTGAATGCGCGCGCGCAGACGCCGCAGTGGATGGTCGAACGTCTCGAGCGCGCGGGGCAGCGCAGCGTGTCGGCGCTCGTCGACATCTCGAACTACGTGATGTTCGAGCTGGGCCGTCCGTCGCACGTGTTCGACCTCGACAAGATCCACGGCGGCATCGTCGTGCGCTGGGCCGAGCGCGGCGAATCGCTGAAGCTCCTGAACGGCAACACGGTCGAACTCGACGAGACGGTCGGCGTGATCGCCGACGATCATCAGGTCGAGAGCCTGGCGGGCATCATGGGCGGCGACAGCACGGCCGTGACGCTCGACACGACCAACATCTATCTCGAGGCGGCGTTCTGGTGGCCGGACAGCATCCGTGGCCGCGCGCGCCGCTACAATTTCTCGACCGATGCGGCGCACCGTTTCGAGCGCGGCGTCGATTACGCGACCACGGTGGAGCACATCGAGCGCATCACGCAGCTGATTCTCGACATCTGCGGCGGCGAGGCGGGCCCGGTCGACGACCAGGCGGTCAACCTGCCGCAGCGTGCGCCGGTGGCGATGCGCGTGTCGCGCGCGAACCGCATCATCGGCGTGGCGATTTCGGCGGATGAGATCGCGGCCATCTTCACGCGGCTCGGCCTGTCGTTCGAGCACACGGGCGACGTGTTCTCGGTCGCGCCGCCGCCGCACCGCTTCGACATCGAGATCGAGGAAGACCTGATCGAGGAAGTCGCGCGGATCTACGGTTTCGAGAAGATCCCGGCGCGCCCGCCCGTCGCGGCCAGCGAAATGCGCGGCACGGACGAGACTCGGCGTTCGATTCACGCGATCCGTCACGCGCTCGCCGCGCGCGACTACGCGGAAACGGTCAACTTCAGCTTCGTCGATGCGGAGTGGGAGCAGGACTTCGCGGGCAATGCCCAGCCGGTGCGCCTGCTGAATCCGATCGCGAGCCAGCTGTCGGTGATGCGCACGACGCTGTTCGGCAGCCTCGTCAATGTATTGCGTCACAACCTGAACCGCCGCGCGGATCGCGTGCGCGTGTTCGAGACGGGCCGCGTGTTCCTGGCCGACGCATCGGTCCCGGCGGGCGAACTCGCGGTCGCGGGGTATGCTCAGCCGAAACGGGTCGGCGCGCTTGCGTACGGCCCGGTGATCGACGAGCAGTGGGGCGCCGCGACGCGTGCGGTCGACTACTTCGACGTGAAGGGCGACCTCGAGGCATTGTTCGCGCCCGCCGTCGCGCGTTTCGTGAAGGCGGAGCATCCGGCGCTGCACCCGGGCCGCAGCGCGCGGATCGAGCTCGACGGCCGCGCGGTCGGCTGGATCGGCGAACTGCACCCGCGCCTGATGCAGAAGTACGAGCTGCCGCATGCGCCGGTGCTGTTCGAAGTCGACGCGGACGCGCTCGTCGCGCGTGCGCTGCCGGCGCCGTCGGAGGTGTCGAAGTTCCCGCCGGTGCGGCGCGACATCGCCGTGGTGGTCGATCAGAAGGTGGAAGTCCAGGCGCTCTTCGACGAAATGAAGAAGGCGCTGGTCGAGGATGCCTGCAAGTTCGTTCAGAAGGTTGTACTCTTTGACGAATTTCGTGCAAAATCAAATACTTCCAGTGGGTTGTCCGCCCACGAGAAAAGCCTTGCGTTCCGGGTTACCCTGCAAGATACTGCCGGGACTCTGCAGGATGAGGTGGTCGATCAGGCCATTCATACCCTCGTGGATCGCATGGCTCGAGTCTATGGCGCGCGTTTGCGCGGATGACGCGCGAAAGCAACCGTTCCGGTTGCTTTCCGCATGTTTTTTGTCCCGGTTTTACGCGCTAGTTTTGCAGATATGAACGACATGAACTCGAGTGAATTCGAAGCCCTCCTGACTGCGCAACGCAGCGCCATGGCGCGCGACGTGCCCGCGGCCGCGCCTTCCGAGGCGCCCACGCTGACCAAGGCCGAGCTGGCCGAATTGCTGTTCGACAGCGTCGGGCTCAACAAGCGCGAAGCGAAGGACATGGTCGAGGCGTTCTTCGAGGTGATCCGTGACGCCCTCGAAAGCGGCGAAAGCGTGAAGCTGTCAGGCTTCGGCAACTTCCAGTTGCGCGACAAGCCGCAGCGGCCCGGCCGCAATCCGAAGACGGGCGAGGCGATTCCGATCGCCGCGCGCCGTGTCGTGACGTTCCACGCCAGCCAGAAGCTGAAGGCGCTGGTCGAGAGCGGCGCCGAGTCCGATTTCGCGCGCTGATCCCCCGGGTTGACGCCCTTGCGCGGTTGCCGCGCGTGTTACCGACGGTTGACTGACGATGACATCGACGGTTGAGAAAGTCGTGTTGCCTCCGATCCCGGCGAAGCGCTACTTCACGATCGGTGAAGTCAGCGAGCTGTGCGGCGTGAAGCCGCATGTGCTGCGCTACTGGGAGCAGGAATTTACGCAGTTGCGGCCGGTCAAGCGCCGCGGCAATCGCCGCTATTACCAGCACCATGAAGTGCTGTTGATCCGGCGCATCCGGGACCTGTTGTACGAGCAGGGCTTCACGATCAACGGCGCGCGCAACCGCCTCGATTCGCATGGCAGCGGCCGCGCCGGCGCCGACGAGCCGGAACAGGCGCCGGAGGGCGCGGCCGTCGCGGCGGCCGTGCCAGAAGACGCGGGCGGCGCGGTGGATGTCGCGCAACTGCGCCAGGCGTTGCAGGCTGTCATCGACGGATTGAAATTGCGCTAGGCATCCGCGCTCGCGCGTTTGGCTTTTCCCTCGCGAAACCCGCCCGATCCACCGGATCGCGCGGGTTTTTGCATTTCTACGCGGGCTCAGCGGCCGAGCGGATCCGGGTTGCCGAGATCGACGAGCAGCGTGCCGTCGGGCGCCATCCGCACCGAGCCCTTCGAGACCTGATCGCGGTAGCCGTACAGGTCGAAGCGCATCGGGCCGCGCTGCGACGAGTCGCGGATCAGCGCGCGCACGTTCAGTTCGAGCACGTTGAACATCTTCATGTCGCCGCCTTCCATCCAGATGTAGCTGCGGGCGTCGGTGTCGGGGCGCGTTGCAGGCGGCGCGGCCGGGGCCGGTGCGCGCCGGAACGACAGGCGCAGGCCGGCCGGCTCGATGCGCGCGTCGGCGAGGCGGCCGACGAGCGCCGGCGGCGGGAAGACCGTGTACTGGTCGAGCACCAGCGTGTCGCCGCGCAGTTCCGCGCCACGCCGCTGGAGCGGCGTGAGCGTCGCAAGCTC
>NZ_JAAGNW010000134.1:0-1716 GCF_010645215.1 Burkholderia multivorans
CCGTTCGGTTACCTGTTTGACTGCCTCGATCTTGAACTCATCCGTGTACCGCTTGCCGCTCATGCTGACCTCCTCGGTTGCCGTAAATTATGGCTCGAAGATGTCTACGAAAGGCTGGCCGGTCCAAGTTTCGGTAGAGGAAACATTACATCTACCGCGAGTGATAACTCGGCTTCGACTCCTCCCTTCAAACCAGTGGTTTTCGCCTGCAATTGGCCCATCAGCATGTCGAGCTTGCGCGCATCAGCGAACACGACTTCTCCGGCGGGTGTCAGTTGCGGCCGTCGTTTGCCCCGTTCAAACAAAGGAACGCCGAGCTGTGCCTCCAGGTTTGCAACTGCATAACTGACTACCGACTGTGCACGGTTCAGGCGCCTTGCGGCGCCGGAAAAGCTGCCGGCCTCGACGACCGTAATGAACACCCGAAGCTGATCGAGGTTGGGGCTGCGTTCCATTTCATATCAAGAAAATTGATTTCAACGATCTATTCTATCCAATTGTTCGGATAGTTCGCTTGGCCTACAGTCACTAACAAGCAGCGCCAAGTCAGCCGCCGAATCGCAACATCAGTCGACGTTACGCGCGGCAGATAGTCTCGCTTCGACCGCACCCTCAATATTTTTAGGAAAACTGACGATGTCTTCCAGAATTTTTCCTGCACCGGTTTCTGCACTCACCGGTACGAGCCTGTTCGATCCGATCCAGTTCGGGTCAATCAAGCTCAAGAATCGCATCGTGATGGCGCCGATGACACGAAGCCGAGCCGGCGCAGGCGATGTCGCCGGCCCGATGAACGCAACGTACTACGCGCAACGGGCCTCTGCTGGTCTTATCGTTAGCGAAGGTACGCAGGTCTCGCAGCAGGGCAAAGGCTATCTGTCCACGCCAGGTATCTATAGCGACTCGCAGGTCGAAGGCTGGAAGCAGGTAACCGACGCTGTGCATCGGCAAGGTGGCCACATCTTCGTGCAACTTGCACATGTGGGTCGTGTCGGTCACCCGGACCTGCAGCCGGATGGATCGCTGCCCGTCGCGCCTTCAGCGGTTCAGCCGGAAGGTGTCACTTACACGTCGACCGGACCCAAGCCGCACCCGATTCCTCGGGCGCTCGAACTCGATGAAATTCCCGGAATTGTCGAACAGTACGTGCATGCGGCCAAAGCTGCTCGGCGGGCGGGGTTCGACGGGGTGGAAATCCACGCGGGCAATGGCTACCTACTCGATCAATTCCTGCGTGACAGCACGAACCGGCGGACGGACCGCTACGGCGGAACGATCGAGAATCGAATTCTCTTGCCGCTCGAAGTCGTGCGAGCAGTCAATGTTGTGTGGGGCCCGGATCGTATCGGTGTACGAATTTCACCGGTTACGCCGCATTTCGGCGGAATCGCCGACAGTGATCCCCAGGCGTTGTTCGAGTGCTTCGCGGATCGTCTCGGGGGGCTTGTGACCTATCTCCATGTCGTGGAGGGCATTCCACAGGCTGCGCCTGACACGATGCCGGCTTTCGACTATGGCGCGTTGCGCCGTGCGTTCCGTGGGTTCTACGTTGCAAATAATGGTTACACGAAGGCAAGGGCGGAAGTTGCCCTTCGCGAGGGTGACGCAGATCTCGTGTCCTTCGGATATCCGTTTATCGCGAATCCGGATTTCGTCGCACGCATTCGACACGATAGACCGCTTAGCCACGCAGACATGGCCAAGGCCTACGGCGGC
>NZ_JAAGNW010000134.1:1726-6319 GCF_010645215.1 Burkholderia multivorans
CGATTATCCGCCGATCGGTGAGTAAGCACGCTGTCCGCGGACGCCACATCGGGTCTACCGATCCTTTCAACACATCACGCTAGGAGTATCCGTGTTCATTTCTCTCAACCAGTTTCTGTATCGAGCTGTCGGGCGAACCTCAGCAGTCCATGCGATCTTGTCGGTCCTGACCCGCGTGCTTATTGCCGCGGTGTATGTAGGGGCCGGTGTCAGCAAGATCTTCAATTACGCTGGCACGCAGCAGTACATGGAGCATATGGGTGTATCGAGTGCACTGCTTCCGCTGGTCATTTTTGTGGAAATAGTCGGAGGCGTCGCATTGATGGTGGGTTTCATGACGCGTATCGCCGCGCTCGGTCTCGCGATCTTTTCCGTCATCGCAGCAGTCATTTTCCATGGTGGAGGCGACCAAACACAGCAGACATTCTTCATGATGAATCTGTCGATGACTGGAGGGCTGCTTGCTCTCGTTCTGAACGGAGCGGGTCGTATCGCGTTCGACGGTGATGATCGGGCAATACGGTCCGACTGAGGCCAGGTGGTTTGCGACGGCAGCGGGTCGCATTCGATGCCGTCGATCCTGATAGACGCCGACGCGTTGAGGTAGCGGCGTGCCTTTATTTATCCCGAGGGCAAATGCTCTCCAAACGACACATACTCTATGCATACCATGCGTGCCATTCAGATCGATCGTGTTGGCGATCCAACGGTGCTCCATCCGGTGGTTGTAGACCGCCCGCTCGTTGGCGTCGATGAAGTCCTCGTGCGCGTTACCCGCATCGGATTAAATTTTGCGGAGGCGCTGCAACGTGCCGGTACCTATCCGGGGCCGCCGTTGACGCTGCCGGCGATACTCGGATCAGAGGTCGTCGGCATCGTTGCCGCGGTTGGCCTGCAAGTTCAGAGCGTCAGGGTAGGCGAGCGCGTTGCTGCACCACTGTTTGGTGCTATGCGTGCGACGGGAGGGTATGCGGAATATGTAACGCTCCGCGCCAGCTTGATCATTGCGATTCCGGACAACGTATCTGATGACGATGCAGTTGCCGTCATGCTGCAGGGGATGGTAGCCCGACTTCTGTTGCGGCAGGCCCCCGTGGCTGGTCGTTCGGTTGCAATCACGGCGGCAGCGGGAGGTGTAGGCTCGATGCTGGTTCAAATGGCTAGGCTCGGTGGTGCGCGGACAATTATCGGGTTGACCGGTTCGGCTGCCAAGTTGCCGATTGTGCAAAGCCTCGGTGCCGATCAGGCAATCAACTACAAGTTGGAAGGGTGGGCCGAGTATTTGGCCGAAGAAACGGGCGGTATCGGCGCGGAAGTCGTGTTTGACGCGCTTGGGGGCGACGTCGCGCAGACACTCGTCTTGGGGCTCGCCCAGCGCGGGCACTTCGTCAGCTATGGCGCCGCGAGCGGTCGATTGCTCACCGTCGACGAGCGTTTGATGGGCGCGCTTATTTTCGGCTGTCGAACGTTGTCTGGTTTCGCGCTATACGCACTTCTTTCAGACGATATCGTTCGCGAGGAGATTGTTGAACTGTTTGGCTTGCTCGAGACCGGTGCAATCAAGCCGATCATCGGCGGCAGCTATGCGTTCGATGAAGCCGTGGACGCACATAAGATTATCGAGGCGGGCGGTACCGTCGGAAAGATCATGCTTCGGGTGGATTGAACCGGGACTTCGCGCCTGACGCGTCAAACAAGGCGCAGGTAACCGACATCACTCACATCCGGACCTATGAGGGCTGGCTCTATCTGGCGGCACTCATGGATCTGTACTCGCGGCGGTCGGATCGTCGGCTGGGTGACCCGCTCCTCGATGACCCGTGGCCCGGTGTCGCAGGCGCTGTTGTGGAAACGCAAGCCAGAACCGGGCGTCGTGATTCATTCGGATCAAGGCAGCCAGGGCTCATTTACTCGACCAGGGCGACGGTAACGACAGATGTGTTCGATTGCATTGAAATGTTCTACAACCCCATTCGCCGGCACGGTTCCGCAGCGACCCGTCACCTATAGAGTTTGAGCGGAAGCGGTTCGTGAGTGTCTATGAACCTCTAGCTTATCCATCCCCGTTGCGCCGCTGCCGTGTGATCTCGGCGAACTCGACATCGACATCAACATAGACCTATCCGGCCCGGCTGATGACGTTTCTGAACCCGGAGATTTCGATTCTCTCAGCGCCGAGTCAACGAACTGACGCATCTCGACGAGAGCGCTGACCGCCGTTTTTCCATTGATCGAAGGAGTGACGTTTTTTAAGGGATATACGTCCTTTGAGTCATTTCCTTCAAGTTCCATAATTTGCTCGTGAAATCAAGCCGAGACAAGCGCAACCGCGCTTCGAACCCTCGGCTTGATCCCTTGCGACGCAGAAAAAGGAACATGAACATGAGGCTCAAGAACAAGTCCGCTTTGATCACCGGCGGCACGAGCGGCATCGGTCTTGCCACGGCCAAGCTCTTCATTGCGGAGGGCGCCCGAGTGGCGGTAACCGGCCGCGACGAATCCGTCTTCGAGCGCGTGAAGGCGGAACTCGGCGAGCAGGCGCTCGTCCTCAAGGGCGATGTCCGTTCGATCAAGGACATGCGCGCGATCGCCGCCGAGGTGAACGCGCAGTTCGGCGGCCTGGATGTCGTATTCGCCAACGCCGGCTGGGCCTTCCCGTCCGCCATCAACGACATCGACGAAGCACGCTATGACGAGATCATGGACATCAACGTCAAGGGCGTGGTGTTCACGCTTCAAGCGGTGCTGCCGGACTTGCGGGAGGGCGCCTCGGTCATCCTCAATACCTCGTTCGTCGCGCAGACCGGCAAGCACGGCATCTCGTTGACTGCGGCGGCGAAGGCCGCGGTGCGATCGCTCGCACGCAGTTGGTCCTACGAGTTTCTCGACCGCAAGATCCGCTTCAACGCGATCGCGCCCGGCGCGATCAACACGCCCCTGATCACCAAGTGGGGCATGTCCGACGAGTGGGTCCGCGATCGCCGGGCAGAGTTCTCCCAAGCGATTCCGGTCGGCCACCTGGGCAAGGCCGAAGACATCGCCTACGCGGCCATCCCAATCCCAATCAAATGCCCGTCAGGCTTTTCGTCGTGGCGGCTCTTCAATCTGGCCTGACCTGGCTGCGCTTGCAGAGAGGCCAAAGTGCAAGGAGAAGTTATCTTGACCGACCGTAGCAAAAATAACGCCTCTGGCGAGCCACTCGGCAGAGCAGGCCATTCCCGTCGCGATGCGCTCAAGTTTGGCAGCGCCGCCGCGCTCGGCGCCGTGTTGGGCGGCGGCGCTTTACTGGGCCGTGCCACGCCTGCCTTCGCGCAAGAGGCAGCCGGTCAGGCCGAACTTGCCCCGAACGATCCCCTCAATATTCTGATCGTGAACTACGACGGCGGGACGCTGCTTGATTTCGCGGGCCCCAGCGAGATTTTTCACCGGCTGCCGAATACGAACGTGCGCTATGCGAGCCTCAACGGAGGCAACGTGACCCTCGAGTTCGGCGTGGTGTACGGCAAGACCGAGCGACTGGCTGATATCAAGCAGACGGACCTGATCCTGGTGCCCGGCGGGTCCGATCTGTCGGTGCCGATGCGTCCGGACTATCTCGCGCAGATTCGGCGCCTGGCTGACGGCGCCAAACACGTCACATCGGTTTGCAACGGTTCGCTGGTACTCGCCGCAACGGGCATCCTCAAAGGCAAGCGCAGCGCCTGCCATTGGGCCTTCATCAACAAGCTGTCCGAATACGGCGCGATCGGTGTTCCGGATCGTTTCGTGGAAGACGACAATGGCCGGTTCATGAGCGGCGGCGGCGTGACGGCGGGCATCGACTTCGCCCTTCGCGTCGCCGCGAAGATGCGAGGCCGACAGGCCGCCGAATTCACGCAACTCGCGATCGAATACGATCCCGCTCCGCCGTTCCATTCCGGTCATCCGAGGGATGCACGGCCGGAAGTCATCGCGATGGTCGACAAGGATCTGCCCGGCGCGTCCAAGGGGCTCGCGCGGATTCCGGGCATTCGCTGAAATGCGTGCGGGCAATGTGTGCGAGGCCGTTCGCCGGCCTCGGTCGAGGCTACGGCCGACATTGCCTGCCTGACCTGCCCAGGTTGATTCACCCCTCTTCAATGCAAGCAAAAATCGGAACTCTACACATGCAACAGATTCGTCTTTGTGCGGCTGCCCTTGCCGCCTGCCTCTCCGTTTCCGTGTTCGCTGCGCCGGCAGTTGTCGGTCGTCCTCAAGCTCGAATCGAAGCGGCGATCAAAACCGAGAACGCCCGATGGGCGGAAGCCTATGCGCGAGGGGACTACGAGGCGGTGGGCCGCCTGTATACGAAAGAGGGCTCGCTCCTGCCGCCCGGCGGCGACAGAGTCACGGGCGCCGGTGCGATCACGGCATACTTCGTCAAGCAGTCCGCCGGATCGAAGCCTGACACCGTATCGTTCAGCAATGAAGAGTTTTACGGCGATGATCGAGTCGTGACGGAAGTTTCGGATGCGGAGATCCATGACCAAGCCGGCAAGCTCAAATATCGCGGCAAGCAGACGCTCATCTTCCTGAAGCAGGGCAGCGCCTGGAAGTTGCATCGCGATATGTGGA
>NZ_JAAGNW010000134.1:6329-7838 GCF_010645215.1 Burkholderia multivorans
CTTTTTTCTCGATGTCGACCCTGTCACTCGAACACGGTCGACATCGGGTCAACGCATGGAACGCGAGGTGCAAGGGTATGGTGGCGATTCCTGAGCATAGGCACTTGAAGATCGGCGGTTTGATCTTCCCGAACATGGATCAATGCGATTTCACGGGTCCCTTTGAGGCGCTGTCGCGCATTCCGAACTCGACTTTCCACACCTTGTGGAAAGACAAGGGCGTGGTGCGGGATATGCGAGGCCTGCAACTGATCCCGGACACCGCATTCGGCGAAGCGCCGCAACTCGATGTGCTGCTCGTTCCGGGCGGATATGGCCAGGAAGCAGCTGCCGCCGACGAGGATGTTCTTGCATTTATCCGCGAGCAAGCCAAGCGCGCCTTGTACGTGTACTCGGTATGTACCGGCGCGCTTATCTGCGGCGCCGCTGGCTTATTGCACGGCCGAAAGGCAACGACTCACTGGACGGCAATGGAAGCGCTGCCGTTCTATGGCGCCACTCCCAGCCATGATCGCGTCGTGATCGACGGCAATTACGTGAGCGCGGGCGGTGTGACATCGGGCATCGACGGCTCGCTCATCCTGGCCGCGCTTCTTCGTGGAGAGCGGGTAGCCGAGGAGCTTCAACTCTACATGGCCTACGACCCGCAACCGCCGTTTGATTCGGGGTCACCTGCGAAGGCGTCCGCTGATGTCTTGAGCGCTGTCCGTGCGCGAGCGCTGGGCATCACGGAACAACGCCTTGCCAGCGCTCGCAAGTACGCGCACCGAGCGTCAGGTCCCGCGTAACGACTCATTGTGCACCGGCCGTAGCGCGATCAGCGGTTGCCGACGAGCCGGCTCTCACGTCGAATCGATTGCGGCGGATGGCCATACAGCTTGACGAAGGCTCTCCGCATGCGCTCCGGATCGGTGAATCCTACCGCCAGCGCAATCTGCTCGATCGGCTCGCTACCGTCCTGCAAGCGCAGTCGCGCAGCTTCAACCCGCAAACGCTCGACCGCCTTGGCAGGCGTTTCACCTGTTTCCCGGCGAAATGCCCGCCCGAATTGTCGCGGACTCAAACTTGCGGCATCTGCGAGCCGCTCGACAGGAAGTGCTTCGGCCAAATGTTCCCGGGCGAAGTTCAGGGCGATGCGAATGCGATCCGATTCAGGATCCATCTGCGACATGGCAGAGAATTGGGACTGACCGCCAGGCCGGCGATAAGGAACAACCAGGAGCCGGGAGACGGTGCGCGCAGTTTCCGGGCCCATGTCTCTTTCGATCATTGCCAGTGCCAGGTCGATTCCGGAGGCGATACCTGCCGACGTCCAGATGCGGCCGTCCGCGATGTAGATGCTGTCGCCCTCGACTCGGGTGCGAGGGAAGCGGGACTGCAATTGAGCGGTGTATCGCCAGTGCGTCGTCGCTCTGAGTTCGTCCAGCAGGCCGGCTTCCGCAAGCAAAAATGCCCCGGTGCACACGCTCGCCACCCGTGACGCCTTGGCGCTCAATTTCCTGGCGGCGG
>NZ_JAAGNW010000134.1:7848-11584 GCF_010645215.1 Burkholderia multivorans
CGATGTTTTCCGGTTCCTGCATCGGATCGATATCGCCGCCCACGAAGATGACGGTGTCGAACGTGCGTCTTCCGATCGGCTTGGTCTCGATCGGAAGGCCGGCATTGCCCAGAACCGATCCTCCCGCCTGCGAGATGACGTGAAGATCGTAGGGGGTGTGGCCGGCGGCCGTGGCTACCTGATTGAATGTGGAGAGGGGGCCGGCAAGATCGAGCGCATCGTAGCCACGACAAACGAAGAATCCGATTCGATGCATGATGAGGTTGCCAACCGAAAACCCTGGGATGTCTTATTTTAAGGGAAATTCGGAAATGGAGTCGTGCGTTCCTCACTCATACCGCAACGCCTCCGCCGGCTTGACCCTCGCCGCGCGCCAACTCGGATAAAGCGTGGCGACCGACGACATCAGGAACGCCAGCACCGCCACCTCGACCACATCGGACGCCAGCAGCTTCGACGGCAGTTCACTGAGGAAATAAACCGAAGGCGTCAGGAACTGCACTCCGATCGCACGCTCGATCGCAGGCAGCAGCCAGGGGATGCTCCACGACACCGCACAGCCGAGCGCCACGCCCGCCAGCGTGCCCACCAACCCGATCGTCATGCCCTGGATCGCGAAGATCTTCGTGATCGAGCCGGGTTGCGCGCCGAGCGTGCGCAGGATCGCCACGTCGCCTTGCTTCTGCGTGACCGTCATCACGAGCGACGACACGAGGTTGAACGCCGCGACCGCGATGATCAGCATCAGGATCACGAACAGCATGCGTTTCTGCAATTGCTCGGCGACGATCCACGTGCGGTTCTGCTGGGTCCAGTCGCGGATGTAGAGATCGCCGGACAAGGAGCGCGACAATTCCAGCGCCACGTCCGGCGCGCGATCGAGATCGCCGATGCGCAGCCGCACGCCGGTCGGCGCGGGGCGATTGAACACGGTCTGCGCGTCTTCCAGATTGATGAACGCGAGCGCGCTGTCGTACTGGTAGTGCCCGGACTCGTAGGTGCCGACCACCCGGAACTGCTTGAACTGCGGCAGGAAGTTGCTGAGCCTGGTCGAGCCGCCCGGCGCGAAGAACGTCAGCCGGTCGCCGACCCGCACCTGCAGGCTGGCCGCGAGCGGTACGCCGAGCACGATCCCCAGTTCGCCCGGGGCGAGCGCGTCGAGACGGCCCGTCTTCATGTCCTTCGCGGATCGATGCCGCGCAATGCAACGCCCGTGACCTTGCCGCCGTGCGTGAGCAGCGCCTGCGCCTCGACATACGGCGCGGCGCCCTTGACCGCCGGATTGCGCAGCGCTTCGTCGGCGGTCAGCGTCCAGTTCGGCATCGCGCCCGTCGGCGAGAAGACCTCGACGTGGGCGAGCACCGACAGCATCCGGTCGCGCACCTCCCGCTGGAAGCCGTTCATCACCGACAGCACGACGATCAGCGCCGCGACGCCGAGCGCGATCCCGAGCGTCGACACGAGCGCGGTGATGGAAATGAAGCCGTTGCCGGTCGTGCGTTTGCCGGCGCGCGTGTAGCGCCAGCCGATCTGCCATTCGTACGGAAGTTTCAAGCGTGTCCCTTGTGCGGATTGCAACGGATGCGGCCGGGCGCGTGCGGGCCGACCGAACGCGCGGAGTGTGCCACACAATACTTAACCGGCCCTGAAAGCACGCGGGGCCGGCGCATGGCGCCGCGCCGGACTCCAATTCTACCAACCGGGCCGCGGACGGCTGGCCGGTTTGCCCTACAATGCGCACCATCATGCCTGACCGCTCTCTCCATTTCCTGCTCCCCTTCGCGCTGCCGCCCGCCGACGTCGCGCCCCACCTGCCCGCCTCCGACCATCCCGCGCTCGACCGCCTGGTCGCGCGCGCGCGCGTCGAGGCGCGCCGCACCGGCGACGACTTCCAGCGCACGCTGCCGCACGAGCGCTGGCTCGCGCGCCAGTTCGGCGCAAGCGACCCCGCCGAAACCGACGCCGCACCGCTCGCGCCCTACATGCTCGGCGCCGACGGCGGCGAGCCGGGCGACGCGACCTGGGCCTGCGTCCAGCCGGTCCACGTGCAGATCGCGCGCGATCACCTGGTGCTGATCGATCCCGCCTCGCTCGAGCTGGCCGACGACGACGCCGCGCAGCTGCTCGCCGTCGCGCGGCCGCTGATCGAGGAACTCGACGTCGCGCTGCAGGCGCCGCACCCGGCGCGCTGGTATCTGTCGAGCCCGCGGCTCGCGACGCTCGCAGGCGCCGCGCCGCTGCGCGCGAGCGGCCGCAACATCGAGATCTGGCTACCGCACGAGGCGACCACGGGCGAGCGCTCGCGCCTGTGGATGAAACTGCAGAACGAAGTGCAGATGGCCTGGTTCCAGCATCCGGTCAACGAGGCGCGCGAAGCGCGCGGGCTGCCGTCCGTGAACTCGATCTGGTTCCACGCGCAAGGCGCGCGCCGGCCGGTCGCGAGCCCGTTCGCGCAGGTGCTGTCGGCCGCGCCCGCCACGCTCGGCCTCGCGCGCGCGGCCGGGGCGCCGTACGCGGCCCCGCCCGCCGGCTTCGCTGCGCTGCCGGCTCCGTCCGGTGCGACCCTCGTCGAACTCGACACCCTGACCCGCCCCTACATCGAGCAGGACTGGGCGCAATGGCACGCGGCGCTGACCGCGCTCGAACGCGACTGGTTCGCGCCCGCGCTCGCGGCGCTCACGGCCGGCCGGCTCGATGTGCTCGCGTTCACGCTCGGCGGCGACGTCGGCGACCTGACGCTGCGCGTGACGCGCGGCGACCTGCGCAAGTTCTGGCGCCGCCGCGCGTTCACCTCCCTGTTCGAATCCGATTCCGCCGCATGACCCGCATCGTTACCCGCTCCGCTCCGCCCTCCGACGCCGCCGCGCTGACCCGCCACGGCCTCCACCCCGTGCTCGCCCGTCTCTACGCGGCGCGCGGCGTCACCTCGCCCGACGACGTCGAGACCGCGCTGTCGCGCCTGTTGCCGCCCGCCGGCCTGAAAGGCTGCGCGGACGCCGCCGCGCTGCTCGCCGATGCGCTCGCCGCCGGCCGCCGGATGCTGGTGGTCGCCGACTACGACTGCGACGGCGCGACCGCCTGCGCGGTCGCGGTGCGCGGCCTGCGGATGTTCGGCGCGCAGATCGACTACCTGGTGCCGAACCGCTTCGAATACGGCTACGGCCTGACCCCGGAGATCGTCGCGCTCGCGGCCGGGCGCAAGCCCGACCTGCTGATCACGGTCGACAACGGGATCGCGAGCGTCGCGGGCGTCGCCGCCGCGAACGCGCTCGGGCTCGACGTGCTGGTCACCGACCACCACCTGCCCGGCGACGCCCTGCCCGCCGCCCGCGCGATCGTCAACCCGAACCAGCCCGGCTGCGCGTTCGAGAGCAAGCACATCGCCGGCGTCGGCGTGATGTTCTACGTGCTGCTCGCGCTGCGCGCCGAACTGCGCGAGCGCGGCGCGTTCGACGCGGCGCGCCCCGAGCCGCGCCTCGACGGCCTGCTCGACCTGGTCGCGCTCGGCACCGTGGCGGACGTGGTGCGCCTCGACGGCAACAACCGGGTGCTGGTCGCGCAGGGCCTGCAGCGGATCCGCAACGGCCGCATGCAGCCCGGCATCGCGGCGCTGGTCGGCGCGGCGGCCCGCGACGCGCGCGCGGCGTCCGGCTTCGACCTCGGCTTCGGCCTCGGCCCGCGCCTGAACGCGGCCGGCCGCCTGTCGGACATGTCGCTCGGCATCGAATGTCTGACC
>NZ_JAAGNW010000134.1:11594-12857 GCF_010645215.1 Burkholderia multivorans
TCTGACCACCGACGACGTCGGCCGCGCCTGGGCGCTCGCGCAGCAGCTCGACACGATGAACCGCGAACGCCGCGAGATCGAGGCCGGCATGCAGCAGCAGGCGCTCGCCGATCTGGCGACGGTCGATCCCGCCGAGGCGGCGACGATCACGCTGTTCAAGCCGGACTGGCACCAGGGCGTGATCGGCATCGTCGCCGGCCGCCTCAAGGAGAAATTCCATCGCCCCGCGTTCACGTTCGCGCACGCCGACGACGGCGGCGCGCGCGTGAAGGGCTCGGGCCGCTCGATCCCCGGCTTCCACCTGCGCGACGCGCTCGACCTGATGTCGAAGCGCGAACCGGACCTGCTCGTCACGTTCGGCGGCCACGCGATGGCGGCGGGCGTCACGCTCGACACCGCGAACGTGCCGCGCTTCGCCGCCGCGTTCGAGGCGGTCGCGCGCGAATGGCTGTCGGCCGAGGCACTCGCCCGCGTGATCGAGACCGACGGCGAACTCGAGGACGCGTATTTCACGCCGCAGTTCGTCGAGCTGCTCGACGCGGCGGTGTGGGGCCAGGGCTTTCCCGCCCCGCTGTTCTCGGGCGAATTCGAGGTGGCGTCGCAGGCGCTCGTCAAGGACAAGCACCTGAAACTGCAGCTGCTGCGCGGCCGCCAGCGCTTCAGCGCGATCTGGTTCAACCACACCGAATCGCTGCCCGCGCACGCGACCGTCGCGTATCGGCTGGCGAGCGACACCTGGAACGGCGTCGCGCGCGTGCAGCTGATCGTCGAGCACGCGGCCTAGCACCGGGCCCGGTGCCGGCCGCCGCCCCCGATCGGCTATAATTTGCCCTTTTTAGAAGCCGGAAAAGCGAACAAGATCATGGAAGCGGAACGTCTCAACGCGATCGAAAGCTCCCTGCTCGACCTGCGCCAGCGCGCGGGCGAGCTTCGGGGGTATCTTTGACTACGACGTCAAAGCAGCCCGCCTGACGGAAGTCAACAAGGAACTCGAAGACCCGAACGTCTGGAACGACTCGAAGAACGCCCAGGCGCTCGGTCGCGAGAAGAAGCTGCTCGACGGCGTCGTAACGACGCTGACGGCGCTCGACGGCGACCTGCGCGACGCGCTGGACCTGTTCGAGCTGGCCCGCGAGGAAGGCGACGAGGACACCCTCGTCGCATGCGAAGGCGATGCGGCCGCGCTCGAAGCGCGCGTCGGCAATATCGAATTCCGCCGGATGTTCTCGAACCCGGCCGATCCGAACAACTGCTTCATCGACA
>NZ_JAAGNW010000134.1:12867-19080 GCF_010645215.1 Burkholderia multivorans
ACTGGGCGTCGATGCTGCTGCGCCAGTACCTGCGCTACTGCGAGCGCAAGGGCTTCAAGGCCGAAGTGCTCGAAGAGTCCGACGGCGACGTCGCCGGCATCAAGAACGCGACGGTCAAGGTCTCGGGCGAATACGCGTACGGCTTCCTGCGCACCGAGACCGGCATCCACCGGCTGGTGCGCAAGTCGCCGTTCGATTCGTCGGGCGGCCGCCATACGTCGTTCTCGTCGGTGTTCGTCTACCCGGAGATCGACGACTCGATCGAGGTCGAGATCAACCCGGCCGATCTGCGGATCGACACCTACCGCGCCTCGGGCGCGGGCGGCCAGCACATCAACAAGACCGACTCGGCCGTGCGGATCACGCACATGCCGACGGGCATCGTCGTGCAGTGCCAGAACGACCGCTCGCAGCACCGCAACCGCGCCGAAGCGATGGCGATGCTGAAGTCGCGCCTGTACGAGGTCGAGCTGCGCAAGCGCCAGGCCGAGCAGGACAAGCTCGAGTCGAGCAAGACCGATGTGGGCTGGGGCCACCAGATCCGCTCGTACGTGCTCGACCAGAGCCGCGTGAAGGACCTGCGCACGAACGTCGAAATGAGCAACACGCGGGCCGTGCTCGACGGCGACCTCGACGATTTCATCAGCGCCAGCCTGAAACAGGGCGTGTAACGCCCACGGCGCGGCGGCCCGCTGCCGCCGCGCCCGCCTCGCCCCGTACACGCATCAACTCCGAATTCCGACCATCATGACCGAACCCACCCAACCGCAGGCCGCCCCGGCGGCGGACGAGAACCAGATCATCGCCGAGCGCCGCGACAAGCTGCGCGCGCTGCGCGAACAGGGCGTCGCCTATCCGAACGACTTCCAGCCGACCCACCACGCCGCCGACCTGCAGACGACCTACGCCGACACCGACAAGGACGCGCTCGAGGCGCAGGCGCTCGGCGTGGCGCTCGCCGGCCGCATGATGCTCAAGCGCGTGATGGGCAAGGCCAGCTTCGCGACGGTCCAGGACGGTTCGGGGCAGATCCAGTTCTTCGTGACCCCCGCCGACGTCGGCGCGGAGACCTACGAGGCGTTCAAGAAGTGGGACCTCGGCGACATCGTCGCCGCGCGCGGCCTGCTGTTCCGCACCAACAAGGGCGAGCTGTCGGTCAAGTGCACCGAGCTGCGCCTGCTGGCGAAGGCGCTGCGCCCGCTGCCGGACAAGTTCCACGGCCTCGCCGACCAGGAAACCCGCTACCGCCAGCGCTACGTCGACCTGATCGTCACGCCAGAGACGCGCAACACGTTCCGCGCGCGCACCAAGGCGATCGCCTCGATCCGTCAGTTCATGAGCAGCGCCGACTTCATGGAAGTCGAGACGCCGATGCTGCACCCGATCCCGGGCGGCGCGAGCGCGAAGCCGTTCGTCACGCACCACAACGCGCTCGACATGCAGATGTTCCTGCGCATCGCGCCCGAGCTGTACCTGAAGCGGCTGATCGTCGGCGGCTTCGAGCGCGTGTTCGAGATCAACCGGAATTTCCGTAACGAGGGCGTATCGCCGCGCCACAATCCGGAATTCACGATGATGGAGTTCTACGCCGCGTACACCGATTACCGCTGGCTGATGGACTTCACCGAACGCCTGATCCGCCAGGCGGCGATCGATGCGCTCGGCACCGCGACGATCCAGTACCAGGGCCGCGAGCTGGACCTGGCCAAGCCGTTCCACCGGCTCACGATCAGCCAGGCGATCCAGAAGTACGCGCCCGGCTACACCGACGCGCAACTGACCGATCCGGCCTTCCTGCGCACCGAACTGAAGCGGTTCGGCGTCGACGTCGCGCAACCCGCGTTCCTGAACGCCGGGCTCGGCGCGCTGCAGCTCGCGCTGTTCGAGGAAACCGCCGAGTCGCAGCTGTGGGAACCCACCTACATCATCGACTACCCGGTCGAAGTGTCGCCGCTCGCGCGCGCCTCGGATACGGCGTCCGGCATCACCGAACGCTTCGAGCTGTTCATGACGGGCCGCGAGATCGCCAACGGCTTCTCGGAGCTCAACGATCCGGAAGACCAGGCTGCGCGCTTCAAGAAGCAGGTCGAGCAGAAGGACGCCGGCGACGCGGAAGCGATGTTCTTCGACGCCGACTACATCCGCGCGCTCGAGTACGGCATGCCTCCGACAGGCGGCTGCGGCATCGGCATCGACCGTCTCGTGATGCTGCTGACCGACAGCCCGACGATCCGCGACGTGCTGCTGTTCCCGCACCTGCGCCGCGAGGACTGACCCCGGCCGGGCCGCCGCGCCGCGCGGCGGCCCGAAAGCTTTGTAACCGCCGGTAAATCCCATCGCGCGCGCCGCCCGGCGCGCGCATCCCTCCCCGCTCATCCGCCTTGTGCCGTCGGCTCCGCGCCGTACGCGCGTTGCCTCCCCGCCACGCGGCCGCACAGCGAATCGTTACAACTTGAAACGCCCGCCCACGGGGCTTTGATCGACACTACCGACACAAAATAACGCACGCGTACGTGCGCCCGGAGAGTCGAAAAATGGACAACCAAAACACCACACAGCAACGCCAGCGCCTCCATCCGCTCATCGCGACCCTCGCCGCCACGGCGGCCGTCACGGGCCTGTTCCCGAAGGCGGGCGGCGCCGATGCGCAGAACCCGCAAACGCAGGCCGCGCTGATCGCGTCGCAGCCGGCGGTCGACACCTCGGCCGCCGCCAGCGCCGCGCTCGCCGCCCAGGCCCAGCAACAGGCCGCGCAACAGCAGGCAGCCCAACAGGCGGCCCTGCAACAGCAGCAGCAACAGGCACAGGCCGCGCCGGCGCCGAAGCCCGCGCCCAAGCGCGTGGTCCAGCACCGCCCGGCCCCGCAGCCGCCGCAGTACGCGCAGCAGCCCTACCAGCCGCAACCGTCGTATTGCCAGACCTGCGGCACGGTCGTCGCCGTCGTGCCGATGCGCACGGCGGGCCAGAGCAGCGGGATCGGCGCGATCGGCGGCGCGGCCGCGGGCGGCCTGCTCGGCAACCAGTTCGGGCACGGCAACGGCCGCACCGCGATGACGATCCTCGGCGCACTGGGCGGCGGCCTCGCCGGCAATTCGGTCGAGAAGCAGGTGCGCAGCGAGACCGACTACGAGGTGCGCGTGCAGATGGAAAGCGGTGCGACCCGCACCTTCACGTATCGCAGCGCCCCGCCGTTCGGCGAAGGCCAGCGCGTACGCATCGAGAACGGCACGCTGGTCGGCGTGTAAGCGGCACTCAGCCGGCGCATGAAAAAAAGCGCGCGACCCTTTCGGGGCGCGCGCTTTTTCGTTTGGGCCTGCCGCGCGTCGCGCGGCAGGCTCAGTCCTCGTCGTCGAAGTCCGACTCGTCGATCCAGTGCAGCTGGATCGCTTCCAGGATCTTCTCGCCCGAATGATTCGGATCGTCGTTGAAGCCGTCGAGCGCGAGCACCCACTGGCGCAGCTCGGTGAAGCGGATCGTCTTCGGGTCGACGTCCGGGTACTGGTCTGCGAGCGCAATCGCGATCTCGCGCGAATCCGTCCATTTCATCGTACCGCCCTCCTTCGAACGCGTGCGTCAGTGATTCTCTTTCGCGTGGTTGATCGAGTACTTCGGGATCTCGACGACCAGCTCCGAGTCTTCCTTGATGATCGCCTGGCACGACAGCCGCGACGTCGGCTCGAGGCCCCAGGCGCGGTCGAGCAGATCGTCCTCGTCCTCGTCCGACGGGGCCAGGTCGTTGAAGCCTTCGCGCACGATCACGTGGCAGGTCGTGCATGCGCACGACTTCTCGCAGGCGTGCTCGATCTCGATGCCGTTGTCGAGCAGGTTGTCGCAGATGCTCTTGCCGGGCGTCGCGTCGATGACCGCGCCATCCGGACACAGTTCGACGTGGGGCAACACTACGATTTGAGGCATGTTCGTTCCGTTGTTCAGCTGGTGCGCGGCCCGCTCGCCGCGCCGTCTAAGGTGCCCCGCCGGCCGGCGGCCGCGCGGAGCGCGTTGAGGTCAGATCTCGTCGAGCTTGCGGCCCGCGAGCGCGCGCTTGATGCCCTTGTTCATCCGGCGCGCCGCGAATTCGTCGGTGCTGTCGGCCAGCGCCTGGGTCGCGGCCTCGATCGCCGCCGCGTCGTCGCCGGGCGCGAGCGCGCGCAGCGCGGCGGCCAGCGTGTCGATCGACACGCGTTCCTCGGCGTCGAGCAGTTCGCCGTCGGCGGCCAGCGCCGCGTCGGTCGCTTCCAGCAGACGCTCGGCGTCGACCTGCGCCTCGCGCAGCGCGCGCGCGCGCATGTCGATCTCGGCGGACTGGAAGCTGTCCTCGAGCATCTTCGCGATATCGTCGTCGGCGAGACCGTAGGACGGCTTGACGACGACCGATGCCTCGACGCCCGAGTGCTGCTCGCGCGCGAACACCGACAGCAGCCCGTCCGCGTCGACCTGATAGGTCACGCGGATCCGCGCCGCGCCCGCCGTCATCGGCGGAATGCCGCGCAACTCGAAGCGCGCGAGCGAGCGGCAGTCCGCCACGAGTTCGCGTTCGCCCTGCACCACGTGGATCGCCATCGCGGTCTGGCCATCCTTGAAGGTCGTGAATTCCTGCGCGCGCGCGACCGGAATCGTCGAATTGCGCGGAATGATCTTCTCGACCAGCCCGCCCATCGTCTCGACGCCCAGCGACAGCGGGATCACGTCGAGCAGCAGCCAGTCGTCACCGTTGCCGCGGTTGCCCGCCAGCAGATCGGCCTGGATCGCCGCGCCGAGCGCGACGACCTGATCGGGATCGAGATTGACGAGCGGCGGCTGGCCGAAGTGCGCGGCCACCGCCGCGCGGATCACCGGCATGCGCGTCGCGCCGCCGACCAGCACCACGCCCTTGATGTCGGCCGCGCTCACCTGCGCGTCGCGCAGCGCCTTGCGGGTCGGCACCAGCGTGCGCTGCACGAGCGGCTCGACCAGCGCCGCGAAGGCGTCGGCGCCGAGCGTCTGCACGAGGTGCACGCCGTTCGACAGCGTCACGTCGAGCGTCGCCTCGGGCGCGTCCGACAGCGCTTCCTTGAGCATGCGCACCCGGTCGAGCAGCAGGCGCACGTCGCCGGGCGCGAGCGAACGCGCCGCGAGGCCCGCCTGCGCGAGCACATGATCGAACAGCACGTGATCGAAGTCGTCGCCGCCGAGCGCGGAATCGCCGCCTGCCGCCAGCACCTCGAACACGCCCTTGGTCAGCTTCAGGATCGACAGGTCGAAGGTGCCGCCGCCGAGGTCATAGACCGCGTACAGGCCTTCCGAGCCATTGTCGAGGCCGTACGCGATCGCGGCCGCGGTCGGCTCGTTCAGGAGGCGCAGGACGTTGAGCCCGGCGAGCCGCGCCGCGTCCTTGGTCGCCTGGCGCTGCGCTTCGTCGAAGTAGGCCGGCACCGTGATCACCGCGCCGACCAGCTCGTCGCCGAGCGAATCCTCGGCGCGCTGCCGCAGGGTCGCGAGAATCTCGGCCGACACCTCGACCGGGCTCTTCACGCCGTCGACCGTGCGGATCTGCACCATGCCGGGCGCGTCGACGAAATCGTAGGGCGCGTTCGCCGCGCCCTCGACCTCGTGCCGGCCGCGCCCCATGAAGCGCTTGACCGACACGATCGTGTTGCGCGGATCGCTCGCCGCCTCGGCCTTCGCGGTGTGGCCGATCCGGCGCCCGCCCTTCTCGAGGTAGCGGACCACCGACGGCAGCAGCACGCGGCCGTCATCGTCGGGCAACACTTCGGGCACGCTGTTGCGGACCGCGGCGACGAGCGAGTTCGTCGTGCCGAGATCGATACCGACGGCGAGCCGCCGTTGATGCGGCGCGGGCGCCATGCCGGGTTCGGAGATTTGCAGTAAGGCCATCAGTTTCTTCGGTGAGGGGCGCTTCGCCCCGCTTGCAACGCGCGCCGCGAAGGCACGCGGTTAATGTTCGAGACGCTCGATCTGCGCGTCGATTTCTGCCGCGACGCGCTCGATGAACATCAGCTGACGCACCGCCTCGGCGGCGCCCTGGTCCGCGCCGCTGTCGAGCAGCGCGCCGAGCTTGTCGAGCCGCTGGCGCTTCTCGTCGCGCAGGGTCGCGAGCAGCGCGTCGAGCGCATCGACGTTGCGCGCCGCGGCGGCATCCTCGATCCCCTCGCGCCACTCCATCTGCTGCATCAGGAACGCCGGCTCCATCGCGGTATTGTTCTCCGCGCCGAT